>CAYMJW010000001.1:0-71360 GCA_964390455.1 uncultured Methyloceanibacter sp.
TCACCGACATCTGGACCTTCGCGCGCGAGGTCGCCTCGCGCAATCCGAACTGGAAACTGGTCGCCACCGAAGCCGCCAATTAGCCCATATGGTACAACGGAGTCGTCATGCCCGGACTTGATCCGGGCATCCATGCCGTTACCGTTCCACAAATGAAAGGCGAGTGGAATGGATTGCCGGGTCAAGCCCGGCAATGACGAATATTGTGGCGAATAACGAGTCCACCAGCTTTCGACCAATCGGCTTCGACGCGATCGAAGGCTGGGCGGACGACGACCACGCCGCCGCCTTCGGCGCCTTCTTGCGCTCCTGCGCCGCCGATCCCGAATTTCCACACGCCAAGGAAGCGGCCGTGCTTGGCCCCGGGGCGAGCGGGGATGCCGCGCGCGCCTTCTTCGAGGATCGGTTTCTGCCGCATATCATCGCGGAAACCTCAAACCCCGGCTTTGTCACCGGCTACTACGAGCCCGAGATCGAGGGGTCGTATGTCAGAGGCGGGCCGTTCCAGGTGCCCGTGTATCGCCGCCCCGACGATCTCATCACGCTCGCACCCGACACGGAGCGGGCCCGCTTCAACGACCGCATCACAGGCTTCCGGCAGACGGCGGACGGCGATGTGCCCTATGACACACGCGCCGAGATTTGGGCCGGCGCGCTTTCGGGGCGCGGGCTCGAGCTGCTCTATCTGAAGGATCTGGTCGAGCTGTTCTACATGCAGGTGCAGGGATCGGGCCTCGTGCGTCTGGAGGAGGGGGGCGCGGTCAGGCTCTCTTACGCCGGCAAGAACGGGCATCCCTACACCTCGATCGGCAGGCTGCTCGTCGAGCGGGGCGCGATCGCGCCCGATGCCATGTCCATGGCGGCGGTGAAGGCGTGGCTCCGGGCCGATGAAGCCCGCGGGCGGGCGCTGATGGAGGAGAACCGGTCCTATGTCTTCTTCCGCGCGCTCGACGCGGAAGAGGGGCGCGACGGTCCGGTTGGCGCGCAAGGTGTCGCGCTCACGCCCGGGCGGAGCCTTGCCGTCGATATTGCGTATCACCGGCTCGGGCTGCCGGTTTTCGTGACGGCAGACGCGCTCATGACCGAGAAGGGCCGGCCGTTCCGGAGGCTGATGATCGCGCAGGACGTGGGCTCGGCGATCAGGGGGCAGGAGCGCGGCGACATTTTCTGGGGAACGGGCGAGGCGGCCGGCGCGATTGCCGGAAGCACGCGCCACAAGGCACGATTTCACGTCTTGCTGCCGAAATAGACTTTGTCATTGCCCGGCAGGACCGGGCAATCCAGTAACCCCTGTGGTGTATGAAGCTAGGGACGCTGAAGTTACTGGATTCCCGCTTTCGCGGGAATGACACGGTCATGGGCAAGCGCGACACCGAGCTTGAGACGGACGCCGAATTGTGGGCGCGCGTGGCGCGAAGCGCCAAGCCGCTCGAAAAGACCAGGTCCGTGGCGCCCGGGGTCAAGCCTAAAGCGCGCCCGCGCGAGCCCGCCAAGACGCCACCGCCACCGCCGGCCAAGATTGCCCCAAAAGCGGCGCCTAAGCCCGCACCGGTCGCGCGCGGCGAGGCGCTCGATCGCCAGACGGCGCGGCGGCTCGAGCGCGGGCGGCTCGCGGTCGAGGCAAGGCTCGATCTGCATGGCATGCGGCAGAGGGACGCGCATGCGGCCTTGCGGCGATTCCTCAAAGCGGCGCAAGCAAAAGGCCATCGCCATGTCCTCGTCATCACCGGCAAGGGCGCCGACGCCGACACGCGGCGAAGTTTCTACGAGGCTGAGGAGCGCGGCGTGTTGCGCCAGGCGGTGCCGCACTGGCTCGGCCAGGCCGACCTCGCCCAAATCGTCATCAGCTATTCGGAAGCGCCGCGCAGGTTAGGCGGCGAGGGCGCGGTCTATGTGCGGCTCAGGGCCGCGCGCGCAAGCCGGAGTTGACCTGGCGCTAGAGAATAAATTTCGACAAGTCGGCATTCTTGGCGAGGTCGCCGATATGCTCGCGCACGTAAGCGGCGTCGATGACGACCGTCTCGCCGGCTCTGTCGGCGGCGTCGAAGGAGATGGTGTCGAGGATGCGTTCCATCACCGTCATCAGGCGCCGCGCACCGATATTCTCGACCGCGGTGTTCACCTCGACCGCGATATCGGCGATGGCCTCGATGGCGTCGGGGGTGAACTCGAGATTGAGCCCTTCGGTCTTCATCAGCGCCACGTACTGCTTGATGAGGCAGGCCTTCGGCTCGGTCAGGATGCGGCGGAAATCGTCGCGCGTGAGCGGACGCAGCTCGACGCGAATGGGAAGACGGCCCTGGAGCTCGGGCAGCAGGTCCGAGGGCTTGGCAATGTGGAAGGCGCCGGACGCGATAAACAAAATGTGGTCGGTCTTGACCGGCCCGTATTTGGTGCCGACGGTCGTGCCCTCGATCAGCGGCAATAGATCGCGCTGAACGCCTTCGCGGCTCACATCGGCGCCGATGCGCTCCGAGCGCGCGCAGATCTTGTCGATCTCGTCGAGAAACACGATGCCGTTATTCTCGACGTTCCGGATCGCCTCCTGCACGATCATGTCGTTGTCGATGAGCTTGTCCGATTCCTCGCTCAGGAGAATGTCGAACGAGTCGCGCACGGTGACCTTGCGCGGCTTGGTGCGCGTGCCGAACGTCTTGCCGAGCATCTCGGAGAGGTTGATCATGCCGACTTGGCTTCCGGGCATGCCGGGGATCTCGAAGGACGGCATGCTCGGCGTGTCGGCGACCTGGATCTCGATCTCGCGCTCGTCGAGCTCGCCCGCGCGCAGGCGCTTGCGGAAGGCCTCGCGGGTCGAGAGCGCGGCGCCCGAGCCGACCAGCGCATCGAGCACGCGCTCCTCGGCGTTGAGCTGGGCCTTGGCGGTGACCTCTTTCCGTTTCGCGTCGCGCACGAGGCCGATGCCGGCTTCGAGCAGATCGCGCACGATCTGGTCGACGTCGCGGCCGACATAACCGACTTCGGTGAACTTGGTGGCTTCGACCTTGATGAAGGGCGCGCCGGCGAGCTTGGCCAGGCGCCGCGAGATCTCGGTCTTGCCGACGCCGGTCGGTCCGATCATGAGAATGTTCTTGGGCAGAACCTCCTCGCGCATGTCGCCTTCGAGCTGCTGCCGCCGCCAGCGATTGCGCAGAGCAATGGCGACGGCGCGCTTGGCGTCGCGCTGGCCGATGATGTGGCGGTCGAGCTCGGAGACGATCTCGCGGGGGGAAAAAGAGGTCATTGAAGGACTCGCCACGCGCGATTCCCTCCCCCCTTGAGGGGGAGGGATAGGGTGGGGGGTTGAATGCAAAGACTCACTGCGCTGCACACCCCCCTCCGCGCGCCGATGAGGCGCGCGTGCTCCCCCTCAAGGGGGGAGCAGGGAGCGAGTGGCTTTGTGTGTACGTCCATCTAAAACTCAGGACTCACTTCGTCGCGTCGAGGGTCTCGACCACGATCTCATCATTGGTGTAGACGCAAATCTTGGCGGCAATGGACATGGCCTTGCGCGCGATCGCCTCGGCATCGAGCGGGCCGTCGAGCAGGGCGCGGGCGGCAGCAAGGGCATAGACCCCGCCAGAGCCGATCCCCATCACCGCGTCGTCGGGCTCCAGAACATCGCCGGTCCCGGTCAAGACCAGGCTCTCGTCGGCGTCGGCCACGATCATCATGGCCTCCAGCCGCCGCAAATAGCGATCGGTCCGCCAGTCCTTGGCAAGCTCGACGCAGGCGCGCTTGAGCTGGTCGGGGAAGCGCTCGAGCTTGGTCTCGAGCCGCTCGAACAGGGTGAAGGCGTCGGCGGTCGAGCCCGCGAAGCCCGCGATCACGTTGCCGGACCCGACCCGGCGCACCTTCTTCGCGGTGGCCTTGATGATGGTCTGGCCAAGGCTGACCTGGCCGTCGCCGGCGATCACCACCTTGCCGCCCTTGCGGACGGTCAGAATCGTGGTGCCATGCCAGGTTTCAGGGGAGGACGCGGAAGAACTCATGGAAAAAGCCATATCGGGAGGGGCGCAGCCTTGTTCAAGCTTCAACCGGTTAACGCTCTGATAGCACTCTCCGGTCCCCTCGCGTATAAGCGAGCCCTTCTCGGAAGCGAATTGCTAAGAGCCTTGAGGTTAAGCTCATCGCCATGTTGAAGCGAAGCAAAGACGCGGGCACAGGCCAGGCCGCCCAGGGGCGCCGGGCAAGCGTGACCCGCAAGACCAAGGAGACCGCGATCTCGGCGTCAGTCGATCTCGACGGCACCGGCGCCTACGACATTGCGACGGGTGTCGGCTTCCTCGACCACATGATCGAGCAACTCGCCCGTCATTCGCTAATCGACATCACGCTGAAAGCCGAAGGCGACCTCCATATCGACCAGCACCACACGACCGAAGATGCCGGGATCGTGCTCGGACAGGCCGTGGCAAAGGCGCTCGGCGACAAGCAGGGCATTGCGCGTTATGGCTTTGCCTACCTTCCCATGGACGAGACCATGACCCGGGTCGCGCTTGACGTGTCGGGACGGCCGTTCCTGGTGTGGAACGTCGCGTTCACGCGGTCGAAGATCGGGGAGATGGATACCGAGCTGTTCCGCGAATGGTTCCAGGCCTTCGCCCAGCATGCCGGGCTCACGCTCCATGTCGAGACGCTCTATGGCGAGAATAGCCACCATATCGCCGAGACCTGCTATAAGGCGCTCGCCCGGGCGCTGCGTCAGGCGATCGCCATCGACGCGCGGCAAGAGGGACGCGTGCCCTCGACCAAGGGACAGCTTTAGAGCATCGCCGGACTTGCCCCCGGCGGAACCATTGCGAGTGGCCGTGACCGTCTATTCCGTATATGAGCCGCCGATCCCTGCACCGGATGTGATCGAGCGCGCTGACAAGCTCGCCTTCGTCAAGGAGGGCTTCTCCTGGCCCGCCTTTTTCGTGCCGCTGCTGTGGCTGCTCTATCACCGCATGTGGATCGAGTTCGTCGTGCTCCTCCTCGTCTATATCGCGCTGCAACTCGTCTTCGGCATCGACGCGCAAGGGCAGACGCTGGCGGCCTGGGCAAGCTTCGCCATCGGAGTCCTGCTTGCTTTCGAGGGCAGCGATCTGCGCACGGCCTCGCTCGAGCGGCGCGGCTATCGGTTCGCGGGCGTTGTGAGCGGCCGCGACCGCATCGACGCCGAACGCTCGTTCTTCACCGCGTGGCTGCCGCAGCAGGAGCGCGAGGCGCGCCAAACCTTCACCCCGCCGCCGCCGCCGCCGCCGCGGCGCGGCACGGAAGCGCGGACGCCGCCCGCGCGCGGAGAGGGCGAGGAGGTCATCGGGCTCTTCCCGCGGCCGTGAACCGCCATGCATGTCGCCATCATCGATTACGGTTCGGGAAACCTGCACTCCGCCGCCAAGGCCTTCGAGCGTGCGGCGCGTGAGCAAGCCTCACCGCTCGCCGTCAAGGTCACGTCGAAGCCTGAAGAGGTGCGCGCGGCCGAGCGTATCGTCTTGCCGGGCGTCGGCGCTTTCGCCGATTGCAAACAGGGCCTCGCCGCCATCCCCGGCATGATCGAGGCGCTCGAAGAGTCCGTGCGCGCGCGGGGCACGCCCTTCTTTGGCATCTGCGTCGGGCTCCAGCTCATGGCCGAGCGCGGGCTCGAACATGGGGCGACGCCTGGGCTCGGCTGGATCGAAGGCGAGGTGCGGGCGATCGCGCCAAGCGACGCCTCGCTCAAGATCCCGCATATGGGCTGGAACACGCTCGCGCTTCAGCGGAAGCATGCTCTGTTCGAGGGCATTCCTACGGGCGAGGCAGGCCTCAACGCCTACTTCGTGCACTCCTACCAGTTCGTGCCCGAAGGCGCCGATGCGCTCGTCGCAACCACCGACTATGGCGGGCCCGTCACCGCCTTCGTCGCCAAGGACAATCTCGCGGGCAGCCAGTTCCACCCCGAGAAGAGCCAGAAGCTCGGGCTTGCGCTGATCGCCAATTTCCTCAAGTGGCGCCCGTGAGCTTCGTCCGATGATCCTGTTCCCGGCCATAGACTTGAAGGACGGACATTGCGTGCGTCTCCGCCAGGGCGAGATGACGCAAGCCACCGTGTTCAACACCGACCCGGCGGCGCAGGCGAAGGCCTTCGAGGAGCAGGGCTTTCAGTGGCTGCATGTGGTCGATCTGAACGGCGCGTTTGAAGGCCGCCCCGTGAACGCGAAGGCGGTCGAGGCGATCTTCAACGCCGTCCACATCTCGATCCAGCTTGGCGGCGGCATCCGCGATCTCGAAACGATCGTGGCTTGGCTCGAGAAGGGCGTCGATCGCGTCATTCTCGGCACGGCGGCTGTGCGCGATCCGGCGCTGGTGCGCGAGGCCGCCCGCGACTTCCCCGGCTGCATTGCCGTCGGTATCGATGCCCGCGACGGCAAGGTCGCCATCGAAGGCTGGGCCGAGACGAGCGAGATGACGGCGCTCGATCTTGCGCGCACGTTCGAGGATGCGGGCGTCGCGGCGATCATCCACACCGACATTGCCCGCGACGGCGTGCTCGAAGGGCTGAACCTCGACGCATCGGCTGCGATCGCGCGCGCCGTCACCATTCCCGTGATCGCGAGCGGCGGGCTCGCCGGGATCGAGGACGTGAAGCGGCTGCTCGAGCCGCGCTACGCCGTGCTCGAAGGCGCGATCGCGGGCCGCGCGCTCTACGATGGGCGGCTCGATCCGCGCGCGGCGCTCGCGCTTCTCGGCGTGCAGCACCCGTTCTGACCATGCTGAAAATCCGTCTCATTCCTTGCCTCGACGTGAAAGAGGGGCGCGTCGTCAAGGGCGTCAAATTCGTCGACCTGCGCGATGCAGGCGATCCGGTCGAGGCGGCTGCCGCGTACGACAAGGCCGGCGCCGACGAGCTCTGCTTCCTCGACATCACCGCGAGCCACGAGAAGCGCGGCACCATCCTCGAGGTGGTGCGCCGGACCGCCGAGCGCTGCTTCATGCCGCTCACGGTCGGCGGCGGCGTGCGCGCGGTCGAAGACGTGCGCGCGCTGCTCGAAGCCGGTGCCGACAAGGTCTCGATCAACACCGCGGCGGTGAAGGATAGGAGCCTTGTGCGCGCGGCGTCGGAGAAATTCGGCGCGCAATGTATCGTCGTCGCCATCGATGCCAAGCGCGTCTCGGGGATGAGCGAGCCGGCGCGCTTTGAGCTCTTCACCCATGGCGGCCGCGAGCCGACCGGCATCGAGGCGGTCGCCTATGCGCGCGAGGTGGCCTCCCTCGGGGCGGGCGAGATCCTGCTCACCTCCATGGACCGCGACGGCACGCGCCAAGGCTTCGACCTCGAACTCACCCGGGCCATCGCCGACGCCGTGCCTGTGCCGGTAATCGCGAGCGGCGGGGTGGGCACGCTCGACCATCTGGTCGAGGGCGTCCGCCAGGGCCACGCTTCCGCCGTACTGGCGGCCTCAATCTTCCACTACGGTGAGCACACGATCGGGGACGCAAAGCGCTACATGGCGGCGGCGGGGCTGCCGATGCGGCTCGACCCTTAACGCAGGGCTGCGCCCGGCCGCGTTTTGCTAAGGATTTCCCGGGCCGCCCTATTTCCATGACCGCTCCAGCGGTGTAAGAGGCAAGTCATGAGCAAAGACGTCTTGAGTCGCCTCGCCGCCATCATCAAGTCGCGGCGGCACGCCCGCCCCGAAGACTCCCATACGCGGCGGCTGCTCGACGATGGGCCGATCAAGCCCGCCAAGAAGCTTGGCGAGGAGGCCGTCGAGGTCGCTATCGCCGCGCTCGCCCAGGGCAAGAAGGCGCTTGTGAGCGAGAGCGCCGACCTGCTCTATCATCTGCTCGTGGTGCTGGAGTCGCGCGAGGTCGACCTTGATGACGTGTTCGACGAGCTCGAGCGGCGCATGGCGCTCACCGCGGTCGGCGAAAAGAGGCAGAAGACCGCGTCGCGCTGACGGGTGAGCGCCGTGACGATCAATCCGCGTTCCACTTCCGGCTTCTCACCTTATGCGGTGTACCCGCGCGAGGAATGGGCGAAGCTTCGTGCCGACATGCCCATGCCGCTCACCGACGGCGAACTCGAGAACTTGAGCGGCCTGATCGAGCGCATCTCCGTCTCTGAGGTCATCGAGGTCTATCTCCCGCTCAGCCGGCTGCTCAATCTCTATGTCGAGGCCGTACAGGCGCTGCACAACGATACCGAGAAGTTCCTGCGCAAAGGCAACAGCAAGATGCCGTTCATCATCGGCCTTGCCGGGAGCGTCGCGGCGGGGAAGAGCACGACGGCGCGCGTGCTTCAGGCGCTGCTCGGCCGCTGGCCGAGCCATCGGCGGGTCGATCTCGTGCCGACCGACGGGTTCCTGTTCCCCAACGCGGTGCTGCAAGAGCGCGGCATCATGGACCGCAAAGGCTTCCCCGAGAGCTACGATCTGTCAAAGCTCCTCAACTTCCTCGCCGAGGTGAAGTCGGGACAGGCACGCGTCGAGGCGCCGGTCTACTCGCACCTCGTCTATGACGTTCTTCCCGATCAGAAGCTCGTCATCAGGCAGCCGGATATCGTCGTCGTCGAGGGTCTCAACGTGTTGCAGCCGGCGAAGCTGCCGAAGGACGGCGAGGCCATCCCCTACGTGTCCGACTTCTTCGATTTCTCGATCTATATCGACGCCGCCGAGGATCTGGTGGAGGCCTGGTACGTGGAGCGGTTCTTGCGCCTGCGGCAAACGTCGTTCCGCGACCCCGCGTCCTATTTCCACCGCTACGCGTCGCTGTCGGAGGAAGAAGCGCGCGAGACCGCGCTCTCGATCTGGCGCTCGATCAATCTCATCAATCTCACCGAGCACATCCTGCCCACGCGCCAGCGCGCCGACCTCATCCTGCGCAAAGGCGCCGATCACGCGGTCGAGAACGTGGCGCTGAGGAAGCTCTGAGCGCGCTCCGCGCGTCAGAAGGCGATTTCTTGCTTTCGTGGCCGAAATGCCACAAGGGCGTTCAGGCCAAAAGGCCCTTCTCCCTGGCGAGAGCCCGCAAGGAGACCTCGGGCCGGGCGCCGATATGGCCGATCACCTCGGCCGCCGCGAGGCTCCCCAGACGCCCGCAAACGGCCAGCGGCGCCCCATGGGTCAGCCCATAGAGGAAGCCCGCGGAATAGAGGTCGCCGGCCCCGGTCATGTCGACCACGCGGGCGACCTTGTCAGCCTCGATCTCGAGGCTTTCGCCCCCTGCCACGATCAAGGACCCGGCTTCCGAGCGGGTCAAAACGGCCATCTCGCAGTCGGCCAGCGCAGCCTTTGCCGCCTCCTCGAAGCTGTTCACCTGGTAAAGGCTCGTGATCTCCTTCTCATTGGCGAAGACGATGTCGGCGCCGTCCCGCACCAGCGCCCTGAAATCGTCGCGGTGGCGATCGACGCAAAAGGCATCCGACAGGCTGAGCGCAACCTTCGCGCCCGCGGCCTTGGCGGCGCTCGCAGCCTCTCTGAAGGCGGCCTTCGCCTCCGCCCGGTCGAACAGATAGCCCTCGAGATAGACCACCTTGGCGGCTTCGATCATGGCGAGGTCGAGATCGGTGGCGGCGAAATCGACGCTCGCGCCGAGAAAGGTGTTCATGGTGCGCTCGCCGTCCGGCGTGACGAGGATCAGGCAGCGCGCGGTCGGCGCCCCGCCATCCGCAGGCTCTGTGTCGTAGGCCACGCCGAGCGAGCGGATGTCATGATGGAAGATGCCGCCGAACTGGTCAGCGGCCACCCTGCCGATAAAGCCGCTCTTCGCGCCGAAGGAGGCGAGGCCGGCGATGGCATTGGCGACCGACCCGCCGGAGCGCTCGACCGCCGGCCCCATGGCGTCGTAGAGGCGGGTTGCCTCCGCCGCATCGATCAGGCGCATCCCGCCCTTGACGAGATCGTGCTTGGTCAAGAAGCCCTCGTCGCAGCGCGCGATGATGTCGACGATGGCGTTGCCGATCCCGACCACGTCGTAAGTCTTTTGTGCCATGTCCCTGGCCGTCCCGCTTTCTCCGCCCCTGGTGTCTCTTCCACCCTGGTGTCTTGGATGGCGCCGACTATATTCCGTCGCCGGAGAGGAACACGTCATGCTCAGCGCCGCAGGTCAAGCCTTCAACGATCTGTTCACGCCGCCCTTCCGCGCCGTGCTGTTCAAATGCGTCGGCTTCACCATCGCGCTGCTGGCCCTCCTCGTCGTCGGCCTCCAGTGGACCTTGACCTATTTCGTCGAGTTGCCCGGCTGGATCGAGACATCGATCCAGTGGCTCGGCGGGCTCGGGCTTGTGGTCGGCTCGATCTTCCTCATCCCGCCGGTCACATCGCTGATCGCGGGCCTCTATCTCGATAACATCGCGGCGATCGTCGAGCGCGAGCGCTTCCCAGCCGATCCTCCGGGCGAGGCGCTGCCAACATGGCAGTCCATCGGCGTGGCGCTCCGGTTCTTCTTCGTGATGCTGCTGGTGGGCCTGGTCGCTCTGTTCCTTCTGCTCATCCCCGGCGTCAATCTGATCGCCTTCTATGTCGGCAACGGCTATCTGCTGGGGCGCGAGTATTTCGAGCTCGCGGCGATGCGGCATATCCCGTCGTCAGAGGCGAAGAAGCTCCGGCAGGCGAACCGGCTGACCGTGTTCTTGAGCGGGCTCGTCATTGCCGGCATCGCCTCGGTGCCGATCCTGAACCTGATCACGCCGCTCTTCGCCACCGGCTTCATGGTGCGCGTGTACAAGGGGCTGGCGAAGAGTTCGGGGCTCAAATCATGACGAAGGGTGTGGGCTGTCCGTCAAGACTCCGTCATTGCCGGGCTTGACCCGGCAATCCATTCCACTGGCGCTTCGTCTCGTTGAAGCGAAACGGCATGGATGCCCGGATCAAGTCCGGGCATGACGAAGGGTGTGGACTCCCCCTCAATGACGATGTGAGTGACGACGAGCCCGGTGCCCCCGTCACGCGGGCGCGGGGGTCTTCGGCTTGTACAGGCAGAGATCGGCGATGAGACAGCGCCAGCATTCGGGCTTCCGCGCCTTGCACACATAGCGCCCGTGCAGGATCAGCCAGTGGTGGCAATTCCGCTTGTAACGCTCGGGCACGACGCGCTCGAGCTTGAGCTCGACTTCGAGCGGGGTCTTGCCGGGCGCGAGACCCGTGCGGTTGGCGACCCTGAACGCATGCGTATCGATCCCGATCGTGTGCTGGCCGAAGGCCGTGTTGAGCACGACATTGGCGGTCTTGCGCCCGACGCCCGGGAGCGCCATCAGCACCTCGCGCGTCTCGGGCACCTTGCCGCCATGCTCGGCGAGGAGCTTTTTGGCGAGCGCGATGAGGTTCTTCGCCTTGCTGCGATAGAGGCCAATGGTCTTGATCCTGGCCTCGAGCTCGGCCACGCCGAGCGCGGCAAGCTTTTCCGGCGTGCCGGCGATGCGGAAGAGGTCGGGTGTGGCGCGATTGACCGAAGCATCGGTCGCCTGCGCCGACAGGACCACGGCCACGAGCAGCGTGAAGGGATCGCTGTAGCGGAGCTCGGTCTTGGGATCGGGATCGCGCTTGGCGAAGCGGCGGAAGATCTCGTCGATCGCCTCGCTTGTGAGGCGCGATCCGGGCGCACGCTTCGAGCGAGCCCGCGCCTTGCCGGCCTTCCTTCGTTCCGCCACGGGGTCTTGCCTCCCGCCTGCCAGGTGGATTAGCTCTTTCCTTGCTATGACAGAGGCAAACGCCGCGCCACAAGACCCTTCGAGCGGAAACGCTGCGCGGTTCAGCGTCGTGCTCACGCCGCATCGCTCGCTCGGCCCCAAGGGCTTCGTGGTGCTGATGGCCGCGGTGTGCATCGTCAGCTTTGCCACCGGCCTCTTCTTCTTTCTGCTCGGCGCCTGGCCGGTGATCGGCTTCATGGGGCTCGACGTCGCCCTTATCTACGTGGCGTTCAAGTTGAACTTTCGCGCGCTCAAGCTCTATGAAACCGTCGATCTGACCGAGGACGCGCTGACGGTCACGCGCGTCGCCCCGTCCGGCGAATCGCAATCATGGCGCTTCAATCCCTATTGGGTCAGGCTGAACCTCGAGCCGCGGCTCGGACGGTCGAGCGAGCTGTCGCTCGCCTCGCACGGCAAGCGCCTCGTGTTCGCGAGCTTCCTCTCCGATGCGGAGCGCGAGAACTTCGCCTCGGCGCTACGCGCGGCGCTTGCTTCGGCGCGAAGCACGGGCGCGACCCAATAATCTCGTCCTTCGAGGCTCGCTGCGCTCGCGCCTCAGGATGACGGCCCTGCGAAACTAAGCGGCGAGGTCGCGCTTCTCGGCGACGCTGCCGTCGGCGTTCAGCCGGTAGACCAGCGGCACGGCCGTACCGAGCTCGACCTGCATCACCTCGTCGGGCGAGAGGCGGTCGAGCTCCATGATGAGGGAGCGCAGCGAATTGCCGTGGGCGACCACGATCACGCTCTTGCCCTTCAGCAGCTCGGGCGCAATCCATTTCTCGTAGAATGGCAGCACGCGCAACGCCGTGTCTTTCAGCGACTCGCCGCCGGGCGGGGCCGTATCGTAGGAGCGCTGCCAGATATGGACCTGCTCCGCCCCGAACTCCCTGCGCGCCTCCTCCTTGTTGATGCCGACAAGCTCGCCATAGTCGCGCTCGTTCAGCGCGGCGGCCTTGACGGTCGGGATTTTGCGCTGACCGAGCTCCTCGAGAATGATGTCGAGCGTGTTATGCGCGCGCTTGAGCGTCGAAGTGAAGGCGCAATTGAACTGGGCGCCGGCCTGTTTCAGCATGGCGCCGGCGCGGTGGGCTTCGGCCATACCCTCTTCGGTGAGGCCGACATCCTTCCAGCCGGTGAAGCGGTTCGCCCGGTTCCACTCGCTCTCGCCGTGGCGGACGAGAACGAGCACGTTCCCGGCGGGCCGGGTCTCCTTGCTTTCGGGGCTTACGGTCATTGCCTCAGCTGATTCTCAGCCACCATCCTGACACTTAGGCGGGTGCGGATCGTTTCACCAGATGGCAAATTCCCGCACCTCACAGAAATCATAGGCCAAGCACGTCCGTCATCGCATAGAGCCCGGGACCGCGCCCGCGCGCCCAGAGCGCCGCCTTGACCGCGCCGCGGGCGAAAATGCCGCGGTCCGTGGCGATATGGGCAAGCTCGATCCGCTCGCCGGGCCCGGCGAAGATCACCCGATGTTCGCCGACGACATCGCCGCCGCGGAGCGCGGCAAAGCCGATATCGCCTTCGCGCCGGGGTCCGACATCGCCGTCGCGGGTTCGCACGCCGCGCTCGGCGAGCGCCACGCCTCTCGCCTCGGCCACGGCATTGCCAAGCAGGAGCGAGGTCCCCGACGGCGCGTCGCGCTTGTGGCGGTGGTGCATCTCCAGAATCTCGATATCGAACTCGGGCCCGAGCGCCGAGGCCACGCGCGCGGCAAGGACGGCAAGGAGGTTCACGCCTTGGCTCATATTGCCCGCCTTGACGATGGTGGCGTGGCGCGAAGCGGCCTCGATCTTGGCGTCGTCGGAAGCCGAGAGGCCGGTCGTGCCGATGACATGAACGATGCGGGCTTGCGCCGACAATCCGGCGAAGGCGACCGTCGAAGCGGGCGTGGTGAAATCGAGCACCCCGTCGACATGGGCGAAGACGGGCAGCGGATCGTCGGTGATGGCGATGCCGAGGGGCTCGAGGCCGGCCGCTTCGCCGAGGTCGCGGCCGACCGCGGGTGAGCCCTTGGCCTCGATGCCCCCGGCCACGACGCAGCCGGGCGTCTCGACGAGCATCCGCGTCAGCGCCTGACCCATCCGCCCGGCAGCTCCCAGAACAGCGATTTTCATGTCGCTCATCGCGGTCGACCATCAAGCCCAGCGCGGCCTATGCGGCCTAACGGGCAGGCTGCCCTCAGATTTCCCTCGTGCCGATCTTCTATGACGGCAGAGACCCCGCTCACAAGCCCCCGCTCGGATTACGCCTTACGCGTCGTTGCTACAGAGGCGAGGGGAAGCGGCCGGTGGGCGACCTGCGGCGGGCGGGAAGCCTTAAGGAAAGGCGAAGGCCACTTTGCGCAGCGAAACGTCGCCGAAGCTCTCGGCGCCCTCCGCCACCGGCTTGCCGCCGAGGCTGAGGTAAAAGCCGCAGGCCGCGTCGTTGTCGGCGAGCGCCCAGACGAGCAGCCCCTTCAGCCTGAGCTCGGCGAGCCGGCCGCGGGCGCCATCGAACAGCTTCTCCCCCAGACCCAAGCCTTGATAGATCGGGTGGAGGTAAAGCTCGAAAATCTCGCCCTGAAACTGCGTGCGGAGCCTTGAGCGGCCATAGGTCACATAACCCGCCGCCTCGCCGCCAAAGTCGAGCACGAGGAGCGACGTGCGCTTGCGAAGTGAGGACTCCCACCAGCGCAGTCCGCGCCGGGCGATCATCCGCTCGAGCGACAGATGCGGGATGATGCCCTGATAGGCGTTGCGCCAGGCCTCTTCATAGGCGGCGGCGAGCGCCGGAGCGTCCTTCAGCCGCGGCGGCCTGATTTGCACGACATCGACGGTCATGCGCCAGCCTAGCGCGGAGGGTTGCGCTCGGCAAAGGGGTCCTTTTGCAATTATCCCGAGCGCTATCTGTTGACCTGTGACGATCAGGCAACATCCTCGGCAAGACGCTGGCGCTCGGCCTTCTTGCGGTCGTTCGGATCGAGGTGGCGCTTGCGGAGACGGATCGATTTCGGCGTGACCTCCACCAGCTCGTCGTCTTCGATATAGGCAAGCGCGCGTTCGAGCGTCATGCGAAGCGGCGGCGTGAGGCGCACCGCCTCGTCCTTCGAGGTGGTGCGAATATTGGTAAGCTTCTTGCCCTTGAGCACGTTGACTTCGAGATCGTTGTCGCGCGCATGCTCGCCGACAAGCATGCCGCCATAGACCTTGGTTCCAGGGTCGATCATCATGGCGCCGCGATCTTCGAGGTTCCACAGGGCATAGGCCACGGCGTCGCCGCTGTCGGTCGAGATCAGAACGCCGTTGCGCCGCCCCTGGATCGGCCCCTTGTGCGGCGCATAATTGTGAAACAGCCGGTTCATGATGCCGGTCCCGCGCGTGTCGGTGAGGAGCTCGCCCTGGTAGCCGATCAATCCGCGCGTCGGGGCGAAGAAACGCAAGCGCAGGCGGCCGCCTCCGGACGGCTTCATCTCGACAAGCTCGCCTTTACGTTCCGAAAGCTTGCGGACAACGATTCCGGAATGCTCCTCATCGAGGTCGATCACGACCTCCTCGATGGGTTCGAGCAGCGCGCCGTCGGGGGCGCGCCTGAACAACACCCTTGGACGCGAGACCGAAAGCTCGAAACCCTCGCGGCGCATGGTCTCGATGAGAATGCCAAGCTGAAGTTCGCCACGGCCGGCCACTTCCATGGAGTCGCGCTCTTCCGATTCGGTAACGCGCAGGGCGACATTACCTTCCGCCTCGCGCAACAGCCGGTCGCGAATCATGCGGCCCGTGACCTTGGTCCCTTCGGTGCCGGCAAGCGGCGAATCGTTGACCCGGAACGTCATGGACAGCGTGGGCGGGTCGATCGGCTGGGCCGGAAGGGGCGCCGTCACCTCGGGGGCGCAGATGGTATGGGCGACGTTGGCAAGGGGGAGGCCGGCGAGCGAAACGATGTCGCCGGCGCTTGCCTCGTCGAGACCGACGCGCTCCAGCCCGCGGAAGGCGAGTACCTTCGTCACCCGGCCCTGCTCGACAAGAGTGCCGCTATGGTCGAGCACCTTGACCTGCTGGTTCGGCGCGACGGAGCCGGAGCTGATGCGGCCGGTGACGATGCGGCCGAGATAGGGGTTCGCCTCGAGAATGGTGCCGAGCAGGCGGAACGGGCCTTCCTCGATCTTGGGCGGGGCGACGTGCTTGAGCACGAGATCGAACAGAAGCTCCATGCCGAGCGTCTTTGGTCCCTCGGGGGAGGCCGCCATCCAACCCTCCTTGGCGGAGCCGTAAAGGATGGGGAAATCGAGCTGGTCGTCGCTCGCGTCGAGCGCGGCGAAGAGATCGAACACCTCGTTCACCACGTCTTGAGGGCGCGCGTCCGGGCGGTCCACCTTGTTGATGACGACGATGGGCTTCAGACCCATCTTGAGCGCCTTCGACACCACGAACTTGGTCTGCGGCAGAGGGCCCTCGGCGGCATCGACCAGAACGAGCGCGCCGTCAACCATGTTGAGAATGCGCTCGACCTCGCCGCCGAAATCGGCGTGGCCGGGCGTGTCGACGATATTGATTCGGGTGCCTTCCCACAGGATCGAGGTGACCTTGGCGAGAATGGTGATGCCGCGCTCGCGCTCGAGATCGTTGGAGTCGAGCGCGCGCTCGGCCACCCGCTGGTTGTCGCGGAAGGAACCGGATTGCTGCAACAGCCGGTCGACCAGGGTCGTCTTCCCATGATCGACATGGGCGATGATGGCGATATTGCGGAGGTTCATTTGACCCAGAAAGCAAAGAACGCGGGCCGTTGGGGTCCGCGTTTCCTATCGCGGGATATATAGTTCCGCGGCCAGCCGCGCAACGGGGGAAGCCGCATATCGTCGCGTCGCCGCAGGTCGGAGCAGGGCAGGCTCGATTGATCGCGGCACGAGACTTGGCTAGAGTCGCGGCTCTTCCAGCGGTTGACCCGACCCATGCCCCTGAACTTCGGCAAATTTGGCGCCGTCATTGCGCTCCTGACTGTCGCGGCCTTCGTGCTGTGGCTGCTCTTTACCACGTTCTTCGCCACCGAAGAGGCCGACCAGGAGATCGAGCGGACGGGCGCCGTGGCGCCCGGCGTGAGCCTCATCGGCTGAGCCGCGCGCCCGGCAAGTCCCGCAATCGCCATGGATGACCGCGAGCTTGGCCGCACGGGCGTGAAGGTTTCGAGGCTCTCGCTCGGCACCATGACCTTCGGCGAGCAGAACAGCGAGGCCGAGGGCCACGCCCAGATGGATTGCGCGCTGGACCACGGCATCGACCTGTTCGATGCCGCCGAGATCTATCCCGTCCCGCCCAAGCCCGAGACGCAGGGCCGGACGGAGGAAATCATCGGCACCTGGCTTGCCGCGCGCAAAGTCCGCGGCAAGGTCATGATCGCGACCAAGATCGCGGGCCGCGGCAAGATGATTTGGGTGCGTAAGAACGAGACCAAGACGCGGCAAAACCCGGCGCAAATCATGGAGGCGGTCGAGGCGAGCCTCAAACGCCTCAAGACCGATTACATCGACCTCTACCAGCTCCACTGGCCCGACCGGCCGATGCGCGTCTTCGAGGGTCTCGACTACCTGCATCGCGAAGGCGACAGCCATCCCGTCCACGACATTCTCGGCGCACTCGGAAAGCTCGTGGTGAGCGGCAAGGTTCGTTTCGTCGGCCTCTCGAACGAGACGCCTTGGGGCGTCATGAGTTTTCTGAAGGCGGCGGAGCAGCACGGGCTGCCCCGGCCGGTCTCGATCCAGAACGCTTACAACCTCGTCAACCGTTCCTTCGAGATGGGCCTCTCGGAAATCGCCTACCGCGAGCAGGTCGGGCTCCTTGCCTATTCGCCGCTCGGCCAGGGCTATCTCAGCGGCAAATACGAAGGCGGGGCGCTGCCGCGAGGTTCGCGCAAGGCGCTGTTCGCGCGGCTCGGCCGCTACGAGAAGGGGAATGGTCCGAAGGCGATCTCCGCCTATATAGAGGTTGCGCGGCGGCACGGGCTCGACCCGGCGCAGATGGCGATCGCGTTTGCGGTGTCGCGGCCATTCGTCACCAGCACCATCATCGGTGCAACCACCATGGAGCAGCTTAGGACCGATATCGCCGCCGCCGACCTCAAACTGTCAGACGCCGTGCTTGCGGATATCGAGCAAGTCCATCTTGACTATCCCAACCCCTGTCCCTGACGCTTGTGTTTCCGCGTAAGGGAGCGATGCCGATGCCACGACTCTTTTCCGCCATCGAAATTCCCAAGAGCATCGCCGACCGCCTGACCATGCTTCGCGCCGGGCTGAGCGGCGCGCGCTGGATCGACCCGGAGAATTATCATCTAACGTTGCGCTTCATCGGCGACGTTGATGGGCACACGGCGCGCGACTTCACCGCCGCGCTCGGCGAGATCATGGCGCCGCCGTTCGAGCTTGAGCTGAACGGTCTCGGCAGCTTCGGCGGCGGGCGCCCGCGCGCGATCTTCGCCGCCATCGCGCCGTCCGACGGGCTCGAAGCCTTGCGCCGCGCCAATGAACGTGCGGCGCGCGAAGCCGGCCTGCCGCCCGAGGGGCGCAACTACAAGCCGCATGTCACGCTGGCGCGGCTCCGGGGCGCGCGTGCCGACGCGGTTGCCGCTTATCTGGAGCGCCAGGGCGGGATCGGGCCGGAGCCCTTCACCGTCGATCGCTTCGTGCTCTACTCGTCGCGCAATTCGGTGGGCGGTGGACCCTACGTGGTCGAAGCCGCGTATCCGCTCGAGAGCTAGGCGCCCTTCTTCACCGGTGCTGCGGCCTCGGTGAGAAGGGTCGCGAGAAGGCCGCCTGCCGCCTGCTCGATCAGATCGAGCGCGTGGTCGAAGCTTTCGGGGCCGCCGAAGAAGGGATCGGGCACGTTCTTGGTCCGCGCCTCGGGGGCAAAGTCGAGAAAGCGCCGGACCTTGTGCCGCGCATCGCTTGGCGCGAGCTGAACGAGCTCCTGGAAATTCTCTCCATCCATGGCGACGATGAGATCGAAGCGGGCGAAATCGCCGTGCTTCACCTGCCGCGCGCTTTGACCCGAAATGTCTATGCCGCGCTTGAGCGAGGCACTTTGCGCGCGCGCGTCGGGCGCCTGGCCGATATGCCAATGACCGAGCCCGGCAGAGTCGATCTCGAAGAGATGGAGCGCCCCCCTATCTTCGGCGGCGCGGCGGAAGACGCCTTCGGCCATCGGCGAGCGGCAGATATTGCCGAGGCAGACGAAGAGAATCCGGTGCTTTGCCATGACGGGTCAAATGGCATGTGGCCGGGTGCCGTACAAGCCGGGCGCCGGGGCGAAGGCTTGTGCGGCGCGTGCTTGCAGGACGCGCCCCCCTAACCTATTTTTGCCTTAGGATTCGGCTTATCTCTTCTTGCGAGGTGAGAACGATGGTTGCCTGGAACGACGCAAGCGAGCTCAAGCAAGCAGCCTTTGGCCGGCAGATTTCGCTCGCCGCTTTTGCCGAGAAGGAACGGAAGGTCCGCCGCGACTTCTGGGCCAAGCTCAAGCGTGTTGCCGGAATGGTGCCGTTCGCGGAGGACCTCGTCGCCGCCTATTATTGCGCGCTCGATCCGGCGACGCCGATGCGCGTGCGCGGCATGCTGCTCGCGGCGATCGCCTATTTCATCCTGCCGTTCGACATTGTCCCCGACATGATCGCCGGGCTCGGCTTCGCCGATGACGCCGCCCTTCTCACCGCGGTCATCGGCATGGTTGCCGCGAACATCACGCCGGTCCACAGGGCCGCTGCGGCGCGGGCGCTCGACAAGGAGCTTCCCCGCTCGACCTAGGCCTGCGGGTTGACGATCACCTTGCCCGTGACTTTGCGGTCCTCGATCAGAGCGAGCGCCGCGGCGGTCTCGCCAAGCGGAAAGCGCGCATGGATGTGCGGCGCGATCAGCCCCCGTTTGCACCAATCGAGCAGCTCGACCATGTTGGCGCGATGCCGCTCGGGCTCGCGCTCGACAAAGCCGGGCCAATACACGCCGACGATGGCGCAGCCCTTGATGAACACGAGATTGAGCGGGAGACGCGGGATCGCGCCCGAGGCGAAGCCGACCACGAGATAGCGCCCGTCCCAAGCCATGGCGCGCAAGGCCGCTTCGGCATAGTCGCCGCCGACCGGATCGTAGAGCACATCGACGCCCTTCGACTTGGTCAGAGCCTTGAGCCGCAGCCTCAAGTCCTCGGCCGCGTAGTCGATCCCTTCATCGGCGCCGTGCTTGCGCGCGAGAGCAAGCTTGTCTTGCGACGAGGCCACGGCGATGATGCGCGCGCCCATCAGCTTGGCGATCTCGACGGCGGCGAGCCCGGCCCCTCCGGCCGCGCCGAGGACTGCCACCGTCTCGCCCGGCTGAAGGCGGCCGCGATCCTTCAGACCGTGCAGAGCGGTGCCGTAGGTGACGGGGAGCGCGGCCGCTTCCTCGTCGCTCACCCCGTCGGGAATGGGAACCGCGCTGCTCGCCCTGGTGACCAACATCTCGCGGCAGCCGTTGCCGCCGGTCACGGCCACAACCCTCTGCCCCACTTTGAACGCCGTTACGCCGGCGCCAACGCCCGCGACGACGCCTGCGATTTCGGACCCCGGTGAAAACGGGAGAGACGGCGTAACCTGGTATTTGTTGCGCAGGATGAGCGTGTCGGAGAAGTTGAGGCCGGTCGCGGTCACCTTGATGAGCACTTCGCCCGGTCCCGGCGCGGGCTCCGCGGCCTCTTCGAGACGCAGCGCGTCTAAGCCCCCAAACTCGGAAATCTGCGCAACGCGCATCCCCGCCGCCTCCGTTCGTTTCGTGGCTGAAACAGATACAGCAAGCGATGCCCTGCTCATATGGGCCGTTCAGACCGGCCCCAGCCGCCCTTTCTTGCCCGGCAGCGTTGTGGCAGACAGGCTTGGTGAAAACCCCGCTTCCGGCTGCCCGCGGCTATTTCGCCATCGGCGTGGAGGGCATCTCCAAGGCCGTCAATCTCGGCAATCTCTTGCGCTCGGCGCACGCGTTTGGGGCGAGCTTCGTGTTCACCATCGGCGCCGACGCGGGCGCGTTCGCGTCTCGGTCCGACACGTCGAAAGCCTCGGTCCATGTGCCCGTCTACCACTGGCGCAGCCTGGCAGAGCTCAAGCTCCCCAAGGGATGCAGCCTGGTCGGGGTCGAAATCCTGGACGAGGCCCACGATCTGCCAAGCTTCCCGCATCCCATGCGCGCGGCCTATGTGCTCGGGCCCGAACGGGGCGCGCTGACGCCCGAATTGGCCGCGCGCTGCCAGCATCTGGTCCGGATTCCGACGGCATTTTCGCTCAATGTCGCCACCGCCGGCGCCATCGTCATGTATGACCGTTTGCGGGCGCTCGGGCGTTTTGCCGCGCGGCCCGTGGCCGAACACGGCGAAGCGCTGCCTCCGGCGCCGCATGTCCAAGGCGCACCGCGCAGGCGAAAGCCGGTTGACCGGGCCGTGTAGGTTAAGGAGAATCGAGCGTGTAGGGGTTGGACCCTGCTCGCGAATTGGGGGTGGAAAAATGCACCGAGCCGTTCGGGTCGCTTGCTTTGCCGCGGCGCTCGCCGCAACGCCGGCGCTCGCGCAAGAGGTTGCGCTTCTCGAGAAGTTCAAGGACTGGTCGGCCTACGCCGCGACCGGCACCCCCAAGACGTGCTTCGCGGTCTCGAAGCCAACCGCGTCGAACCCGAAGAAGATCAAACGCGGGCCGATCCTGTTCTACATCTCGCAATGGCCGGCCGACAAAGTGACGAACGAGGTCAGCGTGAAGATGGGCTATCCCTTCGCCGAGGGCGCGAAGACCACGGTGACGGTGGGCTCGGAGAAGTTCGAGATGTTCACCAAGGACGAGGGGGCCTTCGTCGAGAAGCCGGAGATAGAGACCAAGCTGATCGAGGCGATGAAGACCGGCAGCACGATGAAGATCGAAGGCAAGTCGGCCCGCGGCACCGCGACCACCGACACCTATTCGCTGAACGGCTTGTCTGACGCGCTGGACCGCGCGGCCAAGGAATGCAGCGGCTAGGGCGGGGGCGCCAAGTCTTGCCAGATCAAGCCCGGGACATGATATGACCGTGACGCCGGATCGTGCCGGCGCGCACAAATCATGACCATGACGTCACTTTCTTCGCAAACAACCGAGTCCGCCGGCGGTCGTTCGCATCGCGAGCCGATCCTCGGGCTTGACCGCGATGCGCTTGCCGCGCGCCTCGGCGCGCTCGGCGTTCCGGAGCGGCAGAGGCGCATGCGGGTGAGCCAGCTCTGGAGCTGGGCCTATGTGCGTGGCGCGTCCGATTTCGCCGTCATGACGGACATCGCCAAGGAGCTTCGCGGCGAACTTGCCGCTTCATTCACGCTCGCGCGGCCCGAGATCGTGACCGAGCAAGTGTCGATCGACGGCACGCGCAAATGGCTGCTGCGGCTCGGTGACGGCAAGGAGATCGAGACCGTCTATATTCCCGAGGAGGATCGCGGCACGCTCTGCATTTCGAGCCAGGTCGGCTGCACGCTCACCTGCTCCTTCTGTCATACCGGCACGCAGCGTCTCGTGCGCAATCTGACCGCGGGCGAAATCGTCGCCCAGATCGCGCTTGCCCGCGACCGGCTCGGCGACTGGCCGGGTGCTGCGGCGCCCGACCCGCGCGGGCTGCCGGATGCCCAGCGCAAGATCACCAATGTCGTGCTCATGGGCATGGGCGAGCCGCTCTACAATTTCGACAATGTGCGCGACGCCTGTCTCATCGCCGCCGACGGCGAGGGTCTCTCCATCTCCAAGCGCCGCATCACGCTCTCGACCTCGGGCGTGGTGCCGGAGATTCCGCGCTGGGGCGAGGAGGCGGGCACCATGCTCGCGATCTCGCTGCATGCGGTGCGCGATGCGCTCCGCGACACGCTCGTGCCGATCAACAAGAAATGGCCGCTCAAAGACCTGCTCGGGGCGTGCCGTTCTTATCCCGGCCTCTCAAACGCCAAGCGCATCACCTTCGAATATGTGATGCTGAAGGGCGTCAACGACTCGATCGCCGACGCCAAGGCGCTGGTGCGACTCCTCGCCAAGATCCCCGCGAAGATCAATTTGATTCCGTTCAATCCGTGGCCGGGCGCGCCTTACGAGTGCTCCGACTGGGAGCAAATCGAGAAATTCGCCGAGGTGGTGAACCGCGCGGGCTATGCGAGCCCGGTGCGGAGCCCGCGCGGCCGCGACATCATGGCGGCCTGCGGGCAGTTGAAGAGCGCGAGCGTCAAGCTGCGCGCGAGCGAGCGGCTTGCAACGCCGCTTTAGCCGCGCTTCGCCCAGGCAAGTGCCGTCTCGAGGCGGTCGTTGCCCCAGAACAATTCATCGCCGATGGTGAAGGACGGCGCGCCGAACAGGCCGCGGGAGGCAGCCGCCTCGGTCTGACGCTTCAGAGCGTCCTTGGTTTCCGGCGTGTCGGCCTTGGCAAAGGCGGCATCAGCATCGACGCCGAGCGCCAAGAGTATCGCGCGCAGCGTCGCGTCATCGCTGATGTCTCTCTGCTCGGCGAAATTGGCAACAAAGACCGCGCGGGTGAAGGCGGGCGTCCAGCCTTCGAGCTCGCCGATCAGCGCTAGCCGCGCGGCCTTGAGCCCATTCTGCGGGAAGCGAACCGGGGGGAGGGCGAGCGGCAGGCCGTCTGCCTGGCAAACGCGCTCGAGGTCGCGCCACATATAGCGTCCCTTGACCACGAAGATGTTGAAGGGCGAGTCGTTCAAGCCCTGCTGTTTCAGGATCGGCCCGAGCAGGAAGGGGCGCCAGCGCAGGGCAAGGCCGGCGTCGGCGGCGAGCGGCTCGATGCGCATGGCAGCAGGATAGGAATAGGTGCTGCCGAACTCGTACCAGAACTCGATTTCCGCCATGGCCCACCCTACGATCGTGGTGCGGTGTTATAAAGCTTTCCGGCCCGGAGGCGAGCGTGACAAACAGGCGGCGCAATTGATTTCCCGCATCATCTTCCGCGCCATCGTGGTCGCGCTGGCGTTCTTTCTTGCGGCGCTTGCGGCGCTTGCCGTGCTGTTTGGGCTGGGCGCGTTCTGGGCGGGCGACGAGCTTCGCGCCGCGGCGCCGAACGATCCGGTGCTTCGGGACGGTGCCCCGATCTTCGGCCTGATGCTGTTCGCGGGCACTGTCGGCCCCGCTCTGACCGCGCTCCCGGCACTGATCGCCGTGATCGCGGGTGAAGTCCTAAGGCTCCGCTCTTGGATGTACTACGTGGTGGCCGGAGGGCTTGCGCTCGCCGTCATTCCCATTCTCGCGGCGCCGGAGGGAGCCGAGCTTTCGGCCATTCTCGCGAGCCACGCCATGACCATCTTCGCCACGGCGGGCTTCGCCGGCGGGTTTGTCTATTGGCTGCTCGCGGGCGCCCGGGCCTAAGCCGCTTCTTCCTGGCTCAGATCGAGAACGGTCTCGTCTTGCGCGAGATCGAGCGCGGCGATCCGCGCCTGCAAGGCAAGCCGCGCGGCGGGCCAACTCTCCGGCAGGTGCCGCGTGACCGTCTCGCGCCAAGCCTCGCTGCCGTGAGGCTGCGAGAGCCGGGCCATGAGACCGCCGGCGGATTTACCGCTGCTCGGCTCGGGGTAGTCGATGGGGGATTCGTCGGGGTTGTGGGGGATCATTGGTTCTGCCCTCTCATTGCACCGCCCGCGCGACCCCTGCTTTCACCCGGGCGAGTGCACCACGCTTAACGCTTCATTGCCGACAACGCAGAGTCCTGCGCAAAAGTTCCGCGTTCCCGCCTTGCTCCCTCCCGCCTCTACCCTATAAATGCGCCTCCATTCGCTTCGAGACCCCCATGGCCAAGCGCAAAGACGTGAACAAGGTGGTGCTCGCCTATTCCGGCGGGCTCGACACTTCGATCATCCTGAAATGGCTGCAGGAGACCTATGGCTGCGAGGTCGTGACCTTCACGGCCGATCTCGGCCAGGGCGAGGAGCTCGCGCCGGCGCGCAAGAAGGCCGAGTTGCTCGGCATCAAGGAGATCTTCGTCGAAGACTTGCGCGAGGAATTCGTGCGCGACTTCGTCTTCCCCATGTTCCGGGCCAACGCGCTCTATGAGGGGGTCTATCTGCTCGGCACTTCGATCGCGCGGCCCCTGATCGCCAAGCGCCAGATCGAGATCGCCAAGCTCACCGGCGCCGACGCCGTGGCCCATGGCGCCACGGGCAAGGGCAACGACCAGGTGCGCTTCGAGCTCACCTATTATGCGCTCAACCCCGACATCAAGGTGATCGCGCCGTGGCGGGAATGGGAGTTCAAGTCCCGCAGCGACCTGATCGCGTTCGCCGAACAGCACCAGATCCCCGTCGCCAAGGACAAAAGGGGCGAGGCGCCGTTCTCGGTCGATGCCAACCTGCTGCACTCTTCGTCGGAAGGAAAGGTGCTGGAGGACCCGTCCGCCGAGCCGCCGCCTTATGTCTATCAGCGCACGATCAGCCCGGAAGAGGCGCCCGACAAGGCGACGGTCGTCAAGATCGGATTCAAACGCGGCGATCCGGTCTCGATCGACGGCAAGGCGCTGTCGCCTGCGGCGCTGCTTACGCGGCTCAACGAGCTTGGCCGCGACAACGGCATCGGCCGGGTCGATCTGGTCGAGAACCGCTTCGTCGGCATGAAGTCGCGGGGCGTGTACGAGACGCCGGGCGGCACCATTCTCTATGTCGCGCATCGGGCAATGGAGTCGCTCACGCTCGACCGCGAGGCGATGCATCTCAAGGACAGCCTGATGCCGCGCTACGCCGAGCTCGTCTATTACGGCTTCTGGTTTTCGCCGGAGCGGGAGATGCTGCAGGCGCTGGTGGACAAGAGTCAGGAGCATGTCGAGGGCGAGGTCACGCTCAAGCTCTACAAAGGCAACGTCATGGTGATCGGGCGGTCGAGCCCGAAATCGCTCTATTCGGACAAGATGGTCACGTTCGAGGACGATGCCGGCGCCTATGACCAGAAGGACGCGCAAGGCTTCATCAAGCTCAACGCGCTCCGCCTGCGCCTGCTCGGCAAGCGCCGGGAAGAGAAACGCTGATACGACTGGAAAAGTACGAACTGGGCCTTATGTGCCAAATCGGCTATAGTGCGATTCCACCCCGGAGGCGTGGTCATGAGCCGTGAACTTAAACCGTTGATCGATGCTGCCGAGCGCGCACGCATGACTCCTCAGCAGAAGGAGGAGCAGCGCCGAAGCTTTGCCTTTGGCAACACGGCAATTGAGAATGACCGCATAACCAGGGAGCTGGTCGACTCAGAGGCTGAACAACTTCCCGCCGAAGAGCCTTATGTCCCCGGACGAAAGCAGGCGCCATAGTAAGGCGTTGGATGCGGACCTCATAAGCGACCCTGACGAAAGGGCGCGCGCAGAGGTTCGCAACGGTCTTCGCCAATTTGATCTGGGTATGGAGATTGTTGCAGATGCTCTCGCAAAGGGAGCGGGTTACCGGCTGCGTCCGTCGGCCCTACTTGCATTGCAGCGCGCGGCGTTGGAAGGCATCAGCTTATACGCGGGCAACTACAGACCGGCGGGCATAGAAATCCAAGGCAGTCGGCACACGCCGCCCGGCGCTCACTTGGTCCCGGAACTTGTAGAGGAAATGTGTGACTACGTGAACGACAACTGGGCGGCGACGCCTGTGCACCTCGCGGCCTACCTCATGTGGCGATTGAATTGGATACATCCCTTTGTCGACGGCAACGGGCGAACCTCACGCATCATTTCATACGTCGTCCTTTGCGTGCGGTTGGGGTTTCGCCTGCCGGGTACGAAGACCATTCCCGAGCAGATCGAGAAGGACAGAACTCCATACTTTCGGGCTCTCGATGAAGCCGACGCCGCGTACAAGCGAGGAAAGATCGATGTTTCCGCCATGGAGACAGTGATCGAGGGGTTGTTGGCCAAGCAGCTAACGAACGTCTACGAGCTCGCCGCCGGGAAGCCGGCGACTTAGACATGATGTGGCCTGACAGGCGGCTGATCGATCTCTTGCACGTCGAGTTGCCGATCGTTGTCGCGCCGATGGCGAACTATGCCGGCCTCGAGTTGGCGGTCGCTGTGGCGGAAGCGGGCGGGCTTGGGTCGCTTCCTTGCGCCGTGCTCGACCCGGATCAGATCCGCAGCGAAGTCGCCGCGTTCAGATCGCGCACGCGGAAGCCGGTCAATCTCAATTTCTTCTGCCATGTCGAATCGGCGCCCGACCCTGACAAGGATCGCGCCTGGCTCGAGCGCATCGCGCCCTACTATGCCGAGCTTGGCATCGATCCTCCGGCTCTTCCCCTCAAGGCGGGGCATCCACCCTTCGGCGAGGCGGATTGCGCCGCGGTCGAGGCGACGCGACCCGAGGTCGTGAGCTTTCATTTCGGCCTGCCACAGCCTTCGCTCCTTTCACGCGTGAATGCGGCAGGCTGCAAGATCATGGGCTCGGCGACCACACTCCGCGAGGCGCGGCTTCTCGCCGAGCACGGAGTCGATGCGATCATCGCGCAAGGCGCGGAGGCAGGCGGGCATCGCGGCATGTTTCTGGAAACGGATGTCGCGCCACAGGTCGGAACCTTCGCGCTGGTGAGGGCCATCGCAGAATCGGTAAAGGTGCCGGTGATCGCAGCCGGCGGCATCGCCGACGGGAAGGGCATCGCGGCGGCGCTTGCGCTTGGCGCGTCCGCCGCGCAGATCGGCACGGCCTTTCTCCTGTGCCCCGAAGCCACGACCTCCGCGCTGCACAGAGCGGCTCTCGCCGACCCTGACCGCGAGACCGTCATCACCAATGTGCTTACTGGGCGTCCGGTGCGCGGGATCCTCAACCGGTTCATTCGGGAGCAAGGACCCTTGGACAGAGCCGCGCCAAACTTTCCGCTCGCGCGGCTTGCGATTGCGCCGTTGCGGGCAAAGGCGGAAAGCTTGGGGCGCGCGGATTTCTCGCCGCTATGGTCGGGGCAGGCGGCCAATCTGCCTGGGCCGATCGGCGCGCGCGAACTGACGCTCCGTCTTGCGGAGGAGACGCGCGCCGCGCTTCAGCGGCCGGCCTAGCCCCGGTCGGGCAGGATCACCGCGCCCTTGGGGAATTTTTCGAAGACGCTCTGCGGCACGCCGAAATTGGTGGCGAGCAGAAGCGCGGGATTACCCGTCATCCACGCGGTGATCGAGATCGACTCATAGGTGCCATCGTTGAATACGATGACCATCTCGACGTCTTCGCTGCCGGTGTTCTCGATGTAGTGGCCGTAGCCTTGCGGCACGTAGCCCACGTCGCCCTTGATGAAATCGTCGGTTCGCGCGCGGCCGTGGCTGCCGAACACAGTCATGCGCGCGCTGCCCTTCACATAGTACTGCCACTCAGCGGCGTTGGGATGCCAGTGGAGCTCGCGCAAGCTCCCGGGCTTGATGGTGAGAAGCGCGCCCGTCATCGTGGTCGAGATGGGAAACTCGCGCTCCGAGACAATCCGCATGGTTCCCCCGGCGTAGAGGTCAGGCGCTTGCGCAAGCAGCCGATACCGATGGGTGAGGGCCGGCACGTTGAGCGAACCTGGCGCGGGCTCCGCGGGCAGAGGCGGCGGCACCGGACCGGTGGCGATATAGACTTCCTTCTTCGGGAAGTTCGCGAAGGTCGAAGCGGGGAGACCGAAGTTCTTTGCGAGCGTCTCGGCCGGGGTATGGCCGAGCCAGTCGGTGATCGAGAAGGTGCCGAACTCCGAGAAATAGCCGTTGTCGAACACGAGGATGAAGGTGGAGGTGCCGGGACCGAGGCCTTGGATCGAATGGCCGTGGCCGCGCGGGAAATACCAGACGTCGCCCGGACCGAAATCGAGGATTTCGGCTTGGTTGTTAGGGTCGATCGTTGTGACCCGGCAGCGTCCTTCGATGACGTAGGCCCATTCGGCGGCGTTTGCGTGCCAGTGCAGCTCGCGGAGCGCGCCGGGCTCGAGCGTCATATAGACGCCGGCAAGCTTGTCGGAGACGGGGAACCCGGTGACGTTCGCCTCCTTGGCCGTGCCGCCCTTGAAGGTCTCGGCCGGCTTCTCGCCGAGCGGATAGCGGAAGGATGGGAGCTCGGCTCCATCGAGCGGCGCAGGCGCCGGTCCGTAACTCGGCTCGGGTGTCTCACCCCCCGATGCCGCGGCGCTCCACACTATTCCGCCCATCGCCACTCCTCCCATCAGTTCGCGTCGCGACAACCCTGGCATTCTTTTCTCGCCTCTCAAAACTCAAGATCGCAGAACTCTCCGGCCGCCGCAAACCCACTCGCAGGTTTGGTGAAAAAACTGTGGGTCTGGTATAGGACGGCCGGGACTTGCCAAGCGGCCAAGAAAGCGACCGAGACGCGTTGACCATGAGGGTGATCTACATAGCAGGCGCGGCCCATAGCGGCTCCACGCTGCTCGACATGATGCTTAACGCGCATCCCGAGATCGTTTCGGTCGGCGAGGTCCTGAAACTCAACAATGTGAAACACTTGAAATCGGGGGAACCGAAGGCGACCCGCTGCTCCTGCGGGGCGAGCGGGCTGCTGCAATGCCCGTTCTGGTCGCGCGTCAACGAGCACATTGAAAAGAAGCACGGCAAGTCGCTGGCGGACCTCGCCGTCGATGACTACCGCCGGCGCGATGAACAGCCCGAACCGAACACGGCGCTGTTCGAAGCCATCGCCGCCGTCTCAGGCAAGAACTTCATCGTCGACTCCTCAAAGATGCCGCGCCGGCTCGAATACCTGATGCGGCAACAGCCACTGAATGTTTACCCGGTCCACCTCATTCGCAGCCCGGAAGGCCAGATTGCCTCCGTCGTCCACCGCTTCGGGATTGTCGAATCCATCTTTCGCTACGAGGTCGTGAGCGCGCAAACGCGGGCGAAGCTCAAATCCGTGCCGCACAGCACCGTGCGCTACGAGGACCTGGTGCGCGAGCCGGAGCAAACGCTAAAGCGCCTCTTGGCGCCGCTGGGGCTCGCGTTCCACCCGCGTCAGCTCGCATGGGCGGAGCAGCCGAGGCACAGTTTTGCCGGCAATCATGCGCGCTTTCAGACCAAGAGCGAGCTCGTGCTGGATGAGGGCTGGAAGCACCGGCTCAGCCGGTCACAGCGGCTGCTGATCGATTTCGGCACGATCCTCTCGCGCAGCAGGGCGCCCTAGGCCTCTCGTTTGGGAGGAAGCCGTCCCTATATTGAGGGAACGCAACTTGGAGGCCTTGCAACGCATGCGCTGGTCACTTCGTATCGGATCGGTCGGTGGAACGGCGATCCTGATTCACGTCACCTTCCTTCTGTTCCTCGCCTGGCTCGGCGCCGTCTATTACAGCCGGGGCGGGATCGAGGCGGCATGGCAAGGCACCATCTTCATCGTCATTATCTTCCTCTGCGTGTTGCTGCATGAGCTCGGCCACGTCTTCGCCGCGCGCCGCTACGGCATTCAGACAAGCGACGTGACGTTGTGGCCGTTCGGCGGCATCGCCAGCATGGAACGGATGCCCGACAAGCCGAGCGAAGAACTGATCGTTGCGCTGGCGGGCCCTGCGGTCAACGTGGTGATCGCCGCTGTCCTCTTGCTTTGGCTTGGGCCGCAGCTCGATGCGGAAAGCCTCGCCAGCATCGAGGACCCCGCCGTGTCGCTCGCGGCCAAGGTGGCGGGCGCCAATATCATCTTGGTTATCTTCAACATGATTCCGGCCTTTCCGATGGATGGCGGCCGGGTGCTGCGCGCCCTTCTTTCCATGCGCATGGGGAACGCGCGCGCGACCGAGCTTGCGGCCACGATCGGCCAGGGCTTTGCCGTCGTCTTCGGCGTGGTCGGGGTGTTCTACAATCCAATGTTGATCGTCATCGCCGTGTTTATCTTCCTCGCGGCGTCGAGCGAGGCCTCTCAGGCGCAGCTCCGCGCCGTGGCGCAAGGAACCCTCGTCGGCGACGCCATGATCACCGCATTCCAGTCGCTGCCCGCGAACGCGACCGTCAATGACGCGGCCGAAGCCCTCATCCGCACCACGCAGACGGAGTTTCCGATTGTCGACAGTGCCGGGCGCCTGCGCGGGGTGCTCACGCGCGACGCCATGATCAAGGCGCTGAAGGAGAAGGGCGCACAGACGCCGGTGCTCGAGGTCATGCAGACCGACGTTCCGACAGTGCCGGCGCGCGCCAAGCTCGATACGGCGCTCCGTTCGCTGATGGAGAAGGGGGGCCCGGTGGTCGGCGTCACCGACACCCAAGACCGTCTGATCGGTCTCCTGACCGTAGAAAATCTCGGCGAGATGATGATGATTCAGTCGGCCCAGCCGGAAACGCGCAAGGGTCCCTGGGGCAGAGCACGCGGGTAAACAGGCGCCGCCAAGATGCCTGCCCCCAAAAACGCAACCGCGGGGAACGTTCAGGCCGCTTCTGTCAAAGCCAGCGGATCGCCGGGGGCTCCTCCTCGGCGGGAAGCCCTCGACGGACCGCGATGCCTTACTGAGCGGGCGGCGCGTCCGGATTGGCCGGTGCGTCCTTGTTGGCCGATTCGTCCGAAGCCGCAGGCGCCTCAGTTGCAGCAGTCCCGTCCTTCTTCTTCTTCGGGCAGTCGGCCGAAGCCTTCTTTGCGGCCTTGGCTTCTTCCTTGCTTGGATAGGTCGCCGTACCGATCATGACCAACTTGGTGCCATCAGGCTTTTCTGTCACGATGACGCACTTCCCGGTCGCCGTGTCCTTTGCAAGGTAATGTTCGACGGCCAAAGCGGGGGTCGCTACAGCAATCAGAGCGGCCGAAACAACGAGGTATCTGAGGTTCATCGTAGGCTCCTTGGTTTTGGGCGGCCGGACATTCGATTCAGTTCTTGTCCAAACTGTGACTGTCCTAGGGTTCGGGGGTTGGTGCCGGCCACCGCGCCAAGACACCGATGCCGGGTCTGAAAGGCGCGTGCTAAGACAGGGCACCGGGCAGGCGGTCCGGCGTCGCCGAAGGCTTGTTCATGTGCGGGATCGCGGGCTTCGTAAACCATAAGCAGCGCTTCGGGCCCGATGAGCTTCGCGCCATCGCCACGCGCATGGCGGATCGTCTCGAGCATCGCGGGCCAGACGACCGGGGCGTGTGGGTCGATGCCGCCTCCGGCGTGGCGTTGGGACATACGCGGCTCGCCATCATCGACCTCAGCCCCGCGGGCGCGCAACCCATGGTCTCCGCTTGCGGACGCTTCGTGCTGAGCTACAACGGCGAAGTGTTCAACGCGCCCGAATTGCGCGCGGAGCTTGAAGCGGAGGGCCGCGTCTTTCGCGGTCATTCCGACACCGAAGTCATGGTCGAGGGTTTTGCCGTCTGGGGCGTGCGGCAGACGGTCGAACGCCTGATCGGAATGTTTGCCTTCGCGGCGTGGGACCGTTCGACCCGCATCCTCACGCTCGGGCGCGACCGGCTCGGCATCAAGCCCCTCTATTGGGGTCATATCGACGGCAATCTCGTGTTCGCCTCCGAGCTCAAGGCGCTTGCGGTGTTCCCCGGCTGGCACCCTGAGATCGACAGCGACGCTTTGGCCGCCTTCATGCGCTACGGTTATGTGCCGGCGCCCATGAGCATCTATCGCGGCATCCACAAGCTCGCGCCCGGGACCCTGCTCGCATGCGTCGAAGCTGGCGCGATCCGAAGCGCGCCCTATTGGTCGCTTCGCGAGGTGGCGAGACGCGGCCAAGCCGATCTTCTCGATCTTTCCGACGGCGAAGCCCAAGAGGCGGTCGAAACGCTTCTTGCCGATGCGGTGCGGAGGCGCATGGTCGCCGATGTGCCGCTCGGCATGTTCTTGTCCGGCGGCATCGACTCATCGACGATCGCGGCGCTGATGCAGGCGCAGAGTGCGCGCCCCATTCGCACCTTCTCGATCGGATTTCGTGAGAAGGATTATGACGAGGCAGCGGACGCCAAGCGCGTCGCCGCGCATTTGGGCACAGAGCACACCGAGCTCTACGTGTCGCCCGCCGAAGCGCGCGCGGTCATTCCGAAGCTGCATGAGATCTATGACGAACCGTTCGCCGACTCGTCACAGATTCCGACCTGTCTCGTTTCCGAGATGACGCGGCGACACGTGACTGTCGCGCTCTCGGGCGATGGCGGCGACGAAGTCTTCGCGGGCTATAACCGCTATGTGCAGGGGCTGGCGCTCGCCAAAGCATCGCGCCGTCTCCCACAAGCTCTGCGCGCGGGGCTCGCGGCCGCGATCAGCTCTGTCCCCCCCGGCATGTGGGACCGGCTGTTCCGCACCCTGCCGGAACGGGTCCGCCCCCGCCTTGCCGGCGAGAAAATGCATAAGCTCGCCGCCGTGCTGCCCAAGGATCGGGTCGGATTCTATGAGAGCCTCGTCGCGCAAGGCGAGGGGGCCGGCGAGCTTGTGCGCGGTGCAGGCAAGGACGACGAGAGCCGTGATGATGCGGATGCGCCGGACCAGTTCCCCGATGACATCTCATGGATGCAGTATCGCGACATGAAACACTATTTGCCCGACGACATCTTGACCAAGGTCGATCGCGCCAGCATGGCGGTTTCACTCGAGGTGCGCGTGCCGCTTCTCGACCACCGCCTGGTCGAGCTCTCCTGGCGGCTGCCGCGCAAGTTCAAGGTGCGCGGCGGGACGGGCAAGTGGCTCCTGCGGCAGATCGCCTACAAGCATGTGCCGCGGACCCTGTTGGATCGCCCGAAGATGGGCTTCGGCGTGCCGGTTGACGCGTGGCTCAGGGGTCCGCTGAAAGAATGGGCGGGCGATCTCCTGAGCCCGCCGGCCCTCAGCAGAATAGGCTTGCTCGATCCCGCGCCGATCAAGCTGAGATGGGACGAGCACCAGGCGGGGCGCCGGAACTGGCAGCATTCTCTCTGGAACGTACTCATGTTCGCGGCCTGGCATGAAGGCAACCGGACGTCGAGTCCCGATCTGGCGGAGCGCCCACAGGCAAGGCTTCAGGTTCAGGGACGCTGACGAAGGGCGGATCCAGGGAACAGCATAACGCGGCAATCACGCGGCGGTCTTGGCCCCCGCCTTGGACTCCAGCAGCGTCTTGTAGCGCGCCCGCCATTTGTGCGGAGGCCCCTCGAAACGCTGGCACAACTCCTCGACCATCGGCAGGTATTGCGCGGCGATCTTGTGCTGGAACGCGGCGGGAATGGGCGAGGAGCCTGCGGCCGAATTGACCGCGCCCTTGGGCAGAAGCCGGGCAGGATCGCCCGCATCCACGCCGAGGAAGGTCAGCAGCTCCGCGACGAAGGGCTCCGGCGCGTCCTTGAGGTCATCGAAAAAGCAATAGTGGATCTGCGAGGCGGGAAACACCGCTTCCAGGCGCCGCATCGTCTCGGTGTAGGCGGAACGCGCGACGAAGCCCGGCCTTTGCGCGCGCTCAAGCGCATAGTCGACGGTGAGCGCGGCGACGTCTCCCTTCTTGAAACCGTTATTGACGGCCGACCAGGCCCGGCTCACGGGATCGCGCATGACGAAGATGAGGGCGATGTTCGGATTCATGCGCCGGATGCGCTGGAACACGGCCTCATTCACGGTCGCATAAGCGGGCGTGATCTCCCCGGTCCGGTAGCCTTTCTCCTGCGCGCGCCGGAACAGGTTCGCGTACCACGCATCGCTGCGCCTGCCCAAGAGGTAGCCGATGTGCCAAGGGTCCAGAATGCGCCTGCCAGACCGCATCGCTTGCCGCCATCTCTTTTCGTCCTGCCAGGTACGGCCGGCGTCGAGCTGGTCGAAATAATGAAGCTCTTTGACGGGAGGCAGCCACAGCGCGGGGTGTTTCCGCAACACGCGGTGCAGCCACGTCGTCCCGGCGCGGTGAGCGCCGATGACGAGAAAATCCGGACCCCGCGCTGACGTGCTCCCGCTCATACCTCCTCGTCCTCGTCGTCCTCGTCGTAGGTCGCGCGTGCGCGCGCCGCGGCCGCTTTGCGCGCGAACTCCTCCAGAATGAGGTCGCTTTCGCTCGTCCCCAAGGACACGAAGCGTTCGATGGCTCCTTCGTCGACCGTCAGCAGGCTGGTCTCGCCGTAAGCTCCAACCGTCTTTGGGCTCTGATGGATAAACAGTGCGACCTTGTCGCGCAGGGCGCCGTCAAGAGCCGCGGCGTTCTCGCTGCCCATGCCGGACAAATCCAACTCGATGACCGCGATGCCCGCCTCGTCGTTCAAACATTTTCCGGAGCGGACGATGGTCGTTGCGACCGGCATGCCTGAAGCCGGCGCCTTTGCTTCCATCATCGCGAATTGGACTTCACGTCTTGGGTCCGTCGACGCCACGGCGAGGCGGTCGCCGGCTCTGACTGTGACGCGGCCTCCATTCGCCTGCGACCCGAGGAAGACCGCATCGCCGTGGCCAACGGCCGCAAGCGGTCGCTGATCGAGCTTCGGAGCATCACGCATGAGCGCGTAGTAGGGGACGATTTGCGGGTAGAAGCGGCTCACGCCGCCGAAAGCGCGGACGACCAGCGTGCTGCCGGAAAGGACCATGCGAAGGGCGCCAATATAGGCGACAAACACGGCCCAACTTGCGCCGCCGCTCAACGCTTGGCTGGCCATGTAGTAAACCACCATTCCGAGAATGATGGTCACGGCGATCCCCATCACCAGGGTGAACTCGGCGACGATCCTGCGCCGTCCCAGAAAGGCGGCGGCAAATGCCGCCGGTGTTTCCAGACGCGATACGCGTTCGGCAGTAGGGCCGGCTTGATACAGCTCGCGGAGGTCCTTGTTGAGGGCGATTTGGGTCCGTTCCCGGAGTCTCGCGACCCGGACCCCGCGAAGCGCGATGGGGTAAAGGGACAATGCCCCGAGCGCTACCCCTGCGAGGATGAGCACCGTCAGCACTGGATCCATCCAAAGAAGGAAGACGAGCGCGGCGACGGCGCCGAGGGCCCCTGCGGAAGCGTTGAAAAAGATCACGGCCATGAGCGCGCCGCGCCGAGACCCGCCCAGGATCTTCGGGAATCCCTGTTGGACCAACATACGGCTCGCCATGGGCGCGCGGGGGTCGGGCAGGCGGCCGTCCAGAACGACAAGGCGCTTGAGACTATCAGCCAGGTTGTGCTCGGCGATCTTGTAGGTGATACGGCGCGACACGTACTGAAACACGCCGCTTGCCAAAAACAGCAGGGCGGAGAGGCCGACCATGGCCCAAAGGATTTCGGGCCGGCTGGGGTCGAGCGTCATGTCGAACAAGGGTACTTTGAGCGGCTCCTTCCGCTCCATCAGCCTCGCGTAGCCGTAGATCACTCCGATGGCGCCGATCTGCCCCGAGACATAGAAGATGTTGGAGAGGAGGGCCGCGGCGAGCTTCCCCATATGCCCGCGAAACGCCTCATACACGAGCCAGACAACCACCCGCGTGTAGTTCCGGGCCTGCTTGCCCACGCCCGCGATCAGCGAGATTGGCTTGGTCAAGACGGTTGGGTTGGGAACCTTGAGCATCAACCGGTCCTTGGCGCCGCGGCGAGGGCGTGAAACAGCGCGAGCCAGCGGGCGCTGACCTTCGCAATGTCGTAGTCGCGCAAAGCCTCGCGCGCCTTTGCGGCATAAGCATGCCGCAGCTCCGGCTTGGTCATCATGGTCTCGAGCGCTTCCCTCAAGGCCGGGACATCGTCCGGCGGAACAAGCCTGCCATAACTGCCCTGCGCCAGGATATCGGCACTTGCACCGGGGCATCCGGTCGCGACGACAGGAAGCCCCAAGGAAAGCGCCTCGAGGAGCGCATTGGGGAAACCCTCGAACCGCGACGGAAGCACGAAAAAGGCGGCTTCAGACAGCGCGCCGGCAACGTCCCGGGTGAGGCCGGGCAAGGCGACGCTCGCCTCCAATTGCCGCTTCCTGATCAATTCGGTCAACTCCCCCCGCTGCGGCCCTTCGCCGTAGATGAGCAGTTTCCACTCCGGGAACTTCGCAGCAAGCGGCGCAAAGCTCTCGATCAGAAGGTCAAAGCCCTTCTGCGGCGCAAGCCGTCCCACCGACACGATCTTCCACGTGTCACCCTCGCGTCGCCTTGCTGGCTGCCTCGCCCCGTCTGCGGCGCGATCGAGAACCACGGGGTTGGGGATGACATGCACTTGCGTGCGAAATCGCGCCCGCGCCCAGGCCCCAAGCGCCTCGGTCTGCATCACAATCGCGGCCGCACGATGGTAGCTGACGCGCCGCGCCAGGCGGTGAAGCGTTCCGAGTCCCGGCCGATCCGGCTGGTTGCGCTCGGATACGACGACGCGACAGGGCAGTCCGCCGGCCGCCACGAGAGCAACCACATTTGCTTCCGTCATGAAGGCCACGACGATCTCCGGTCGTAAGCCGCGCAGAAGAGACCGAAGCCGCGAAATCCGCTTCACGTTGATCGAGGCCCTGGCGAACAGTCCCGGCGCCGTTCGAGCCGCGTCGAGGCGATGAACGGCAATGTTCCGATCAAGGGCATGAAACGGTTCGGAGGTGTCGGCTTCGAAGACGATCAGATCGAGCGTGTGGTTTCGCCCCACCCAGTCGCTCGCGAGCAGACTCGCGACACGCTCGGCGCCACCGGGGCCCAACGTCGGAATGACGAAAGCGATGCGCAACGATTCACCTCTGTTGCCGGCGCCCGTCCTCGACGGCGGCGTTTGCACTAGCCTTGCTGCGTGACCGAGGAGGACCGGCGCCGATCCCCCGTGGCAATCATCCGATAGCGGCCGTCGGTACCGATCCCTTCGAGGTCGCTTGCATAGAGCTCTTGAAGCTCGGCCTTCTCCTCACTGGTCCAAGGATCGAAGGGAGACGTATCCGCCGCGCGCGATTGCACGAACGGCACGAGGTATCCGGCAACGCGCCAGCCGAGCCTGTTCCCGAGACTCTGCATGCGATCCACGGTTGCTTGCGACAGCGAGGGACGGACGGTCTCGCCCGACAGGTGCAGCTTCGGGGCCGTCTGCGGGCCTGCCAAGGCATCGAAGACCGCGATCTCGGACTGCCGGAAACTTTCGTAGGGCCAAACGACGATGGGGGCGGCGGGAAACAAGCCGGCAATCTCGGCCAGAATGTTCGGCCAACGCCGGGACAAGGGATCGAGGCGCTCTTTGAAGAGATCGGAACTCGTGCCCGTTCCATAGCGGAGAGCCTCGCAATAGGCCGCGGCGTAGAAGGACGCATAGCACCGTATCGCGATGAAGATGCGGACCTCATGCCCGGACGTCATGGCGGCAATGGCGCCGAGTTTCGCGGCGAGCTTCGGGTAGAGTTGGCCCGAACTTACGATGTCGCCGCAGGTGCCGATCATGTTCTCATCGGAAATGATGCAGGTCGCGGACTGGGCCGGGTCCCAGGCACGGAGGCGGCGATCGAACTTGGCTTGCGGCGATCCCGAGAAACTTGCGCCACGCCGGAGCAGGCTCCGCCGCCAAGAGCGAAACGCGCGCATCGGAACATAGGCCGTCCCACGCTCTGCCAAGGTCTCGGCGTTATGGCTGAGCTGGGCTTGGATATAGGTCGTCGCCGTCTTGTGCGCGCCGAGGTGCAGGTGGATAGCCGCCCCGTGTTCGCGCCCGGAGTTTGAACGCATGAGCATTGTCGCCGTCAGAGGCAGGCAGGCGGACGGCATCGCATGGCGCCACCCCGGTCACAGACATTCGGCAATACGGGACTCCAGCCTGGCAATGGCGCGATCGACGCGTTCGATGAGCTCGGGCGCCATCATGCGGCGCCAGGAATCGTCTTCTCTCAACTCCCCGTTCCCCGCAAAGCGCATCGAATTGCCGGCAAGGTTGTGATGAGGCAGATGGGCCCATTCGCGTTGCCGATCCTCGAATACAAGCCCGAGAGGCGCAAGGACGCGTGACAAGGCGAGCGCGGGATCGGCCGCCAGTTCCTCGTAACGGACGGTGACGAAAGAGCTTCCCTGCAAGACGTCGAGGAGCTCCTCGTTCGCGCGCAGATTGTCGGCGAGCGCGCGGTCGGGATCGCCGTATTTCTTCATCATGGAGTTGATCTGGCCATGGGGCTGCCGATAGAGGAACACCGGATGGAGATCGAACGCATCGGCGTCCAACAACATCTTCAGGCGCGTCACCGATTTGCTGGAGTCGACGACGAATGTTTTGCCCGTCGCTTCGATGACCGCGGCGTAGAGCAACGCGTTGTCGCGACGGAAGCGGCTGCGGTTGGCGGTCGTGAGCTGAAGATCGCGCAGGCTCGAGCCGCGCTTGGCAAGAGCCGCTTCGACTTTCGTCCAATGAGAGCACTGCCAGATGCTCGACGCGCCACAGGTGCATTTCTGCTTTTTGCCGAGTTCGGCGCCGCTCACCGGCGCTTCGGCATAGCGCTTGAGCTTGCCGATCTCGCCCAAGCTCTCGATTTGGCTGTGCGAGCCGAGAAAGAGATCGAGCAAGGTGGAGCCGCTATGCGGAAGGCTGGCAATATAGAGAACGCTTGGACGCGCTGAAGACATGGGCGGGCGGTATCGGCGATGGTGGGACTGGTTCCGGGCGGCATGTTAGTCGAGGCTGAGGAGGCGGGCTAGTGCGTGCGGCCCCGCGCCTGCCGTTCTCTTCGCGCGACAATTCCGTGCTTTTCGGCTATCTGCGGGTGTCTTTGGTGTCCTCTGCGCGCTGCAACCCTGACGCATAAGGTCGCGTGTTGCCAATGTCTCGGTTCGATACCGTCCACCCCTCCCTTGTCTGGATGCTCAACCCCCTGCTCAAGATTCGCGGGGAGATGGTGCGGCGGGCGCTTCACCGCGCGATCGCGTCGCAGGGCCTCTCACCGGGACGATCCGGCAGAAGCCCAGATTCCATCCACATCGCCTATCTCGCAAACGCGCCGGTTCCCACCAAGGCCGCCAATTGCGTTCACGTGATGAAGATGTGCAACGCCTTTCAGAGCAACGGTTATCGCACCACCTTGTTCGCGGAGAGGTCGGGTCGTGACAGCGTCGATGAAGCAAGACTGTTCGACGATTTCGGCGTCGCGCCGTTCGGCGTTTGCCTCTTGGATCGCTCGCGCGGCGCGCTCGCCATGGAGGCCGAGCGGATCGAGGAGGCGTTGCGGCGGGGGGCAACCCATTTCTTCGGCCGCTCGTTGAGCGGTGCTTATGCCGCTGCGCTGACCGGCACGCCCAGCCTTCTGGAACGTCACCTTCCGTTAAAGCCCGGCGAAACAGCGATCGCGACGGATCTCTTCGCGCAGCCCTCGTTCTTGGGGCTGATCGTCATCAGCGACGCACTGAAGCGTTGGTACGAAGGCCGCTTCGCCAACCTCGCGGGGCGCATCACCGTGCTTCCCGATGCCGCGGACCCGCCGCTCGCGGAAGCATCCGACTTCGCCTTCGAGACGGCCGGAGGAGCGTCATTTCGCGCGGGCTATGCCGGACATCTCTATCCCGGCAAGGGGGCCGAGATCATCGCGGCGCTGGCGCGGCGCGTGCCGCATGTAAGCTTTCATGTTCTCGGCGGCGACGACGCCGACGTCGCGCGCTGGCGCAACGACACGTCCGACTTGCGCAATATCGTCTTCTACGGCTTCCGCCCGCAGCGCGAGGTGAGCGCCTTCCTGCGCGGGCCCGATGTGATGCTGACGCCCTACCAGCGCGAGGTCAGGGTGCAGGGCGGCGGCGAGGTCTCGGCCTGGATGTCGCCGCTCAAGATCTTCGAGTGCATGGCGCACGCGAAGCCGATCGTCAGCTCCGATCTGCCTGTGCTTCGCGAGGTTCTAACCGATAACGTCAACGCGCTCCTTTGTGATCCGGACGATATCGACGCTTGGGTTGCCGCCCTCGAGCGTCTGAGAGGCGACCATAAGCTTCGGGCGCGATTGTCGGAGCGCGCCAAGGGCGATTTCGAGACCAAATACACGTGGCGCAAGCGCGCCGAGACGATCGCCAGACTCCTGACCGCGCGACGAACCGCCGCCCTCGACAGCGGGGTCACGCCCCACCGGAGGGACCCTGTCGTATAGCCTCGAGGCGCAGCGCCGCCTGACGTTCGATGAGCTCCTCGGCGCGCTCGCCCGGAACGCCTCGATGCTCGGTGAGGTAGGTGATCTTCCTGGTTCTTCCGCGGACCGAAAGAATGAGCTCGACGGCGCTTACGATCCGCATCTGCATGACCGGATCGAGGTCTCGCGGGCCGCGCAAGGACTCGAGCAGGGCGTAAACCTTGGCCGGACAGAGACGGAACAATTTCCGCATGTCCCAAGCAACCGGGCCGCGGCGGAACTTCTCCCAGTCGATGACGTAGAGCTTGCCGTCTTCGGATGCGATCATGTTGCCCTCGGAGAGATCGCCATGCAGAAGGGCGACCGGCCATGTCGCGGAGAGAGCGGACTGCGGCAGGTCCGATCCGGCGCTCGCGAACGTCTGCGCAAGCTCGTGCGCGGAAATCCGGTTCGCACGCAGGAAGAAAGAGACGCCACGAGAGCGCGCGAAGGGCGCGTAGAGCTTCCTGGCGAAGCTTTGCAGGAAAAGCTCGGCCTTCGTGTCCTTGTCGCGTTCGGGGCAGCGGCGCACAAGCTCCTCTATGAACCACGTCAAGTTGGGTCCGTAACGGATGAGCCGCGGTATCGAAGCCGCGTTGCGGCTTGCCAACAGTTTATGCGCCTTGATCTCCCGCGCGAGCGAACCACGACGATTAAGCGACTGAAGACCGATCTTCGCCGTGACCGTGGGTGACGCGCCGGCATGTTCACGGCAAAACAGCCGGGCATTGTTCTTGATACGGAGCGTATCGACCGAACGCGGGAGACGAAGCAGCGCGGGCGGTCCGTCTTTCAGGCTGTTCAGCAGGCCTCGGACCGCGCCCCACGAGGAGAGCAGCCGTCGCAAGGGCACACCCACCCCGCCGGAACCGATCACGAAAATCGCCCAAGGTTCCGGACCAAGCTCGGCGCCAATCGTCTTGAGTTTTGCCCCGATTTCGCTGACAGGCTTGCCACGGACGGCCATGCCGGGAAAGTGTCACGCCATCGTCACGGTGTCCACTTGCGTCGCGCGGACTCGCGCGCGCCTCAGGGGCCGGCCTGGCAACCGGCAAATTGAGGGGCGGACCGGCGTTAGTTGAAGCGTGACTTGAAGCCCAATCGCTTGCATTCGACGCATTGAATTCTTCTGCCGCAGGCGACTTCCCAACAGGCAATCTGATCTTCGAAAGAGAGCAAGATCCGCTCCACGTGGAGATTGGGCGCGCTCTTGAGCAATATGATTTCACCGGGGATCGCCGTTTCCGCGATGAATGCGGCCGCCTCGCGGACGGTACGCTTCTCGACGAAGCGCCCAGCCGCCACCTCCTCTTCCGTCGCCTTGGAACGATGCGCGTTGTCGCCGACGAAGATGACCTGATCCGCCACGCGGCGCGAGGCGCGGTACACGTCGCGGTATTTCGGATTGGTATTGCTGGCGTCGCTGATCTGGCCGATGACGATGCGTTTCCGTGGCGCGCTGAATTCGGCCATCATCTCGATGGGAAGGTAAATGCTCCAATACGGCGCCTTGTTGGTATCGGCGATGAAGATCGGTCCGTTGTCGATCACATGCGCCGAGCACCTGCCGAAGACGGACTTTTGGCCGGCGATCCGGTCCTTGATGAGCGAGACGGGCAAACCAAGTTCATGGGCGCAGGCAAAGGCCGCGGCGACTGCCAGGCTATTGTGTGACCCCGTCAGTTGGGTTTCGATCTCGAAGCTTTCGCCACTGTGGGCGATCGTCAAGGCAAGCGCTCCGGGAACTGCAGCCACGGTCCGCGTGATTCGGTAGTCGCCGCCAGAGCGCCCGAACGTCACGACACGCGCTCGCGTGCGCGCCGCCATGGCGAGAACGTGCGGGTCGTCGTGGTTCAGTATGGCCAAACCATTCTCGGGCAGCGCCTCGACAAGCGTACGCTTCTCCCCAGCCACAGCTTCGAGCGTACGGAAGGCGCTAAAGTGTTCGAGGCCGACAAGCGTGACGATGGCGACCGAAGGCCGCACGAGATCAATCTGCGGTTGAAGGCTGCCGGGAAGATGGGCGGCGACCTCGCAAACCACGTAGCGGCTCGCTGAGGACATTCTCCTTAGCGACTTCCGATAGGCGTCGAGCGTGTTCTTGCCAAATTGACTGTGGACCGCCCCTTGACCCGAAAGGATATGCGACAGCATCGCCACCGTGCTGGTCTTGGCGCTGCTGCCCGTGACGCAAATGAAGGTCGCGTTGTTTCGGCTTCGACTCAGTTTCGCTAGCGCATAGGCGACGCGATTTTTTAGAGAAGAGCGCGGTAACTTCCGCAGAAGTCTTTGCTGCAAGCCCCACCAGGTGAATTTCTTGCGAAGGAGACGGCCCGCATAGCGTCGCGGCACCTCAAATGGACTGGTGCGTTGGTCATGAACGAGGGGCATCGCCTATTGCGCCTTCACCACGTCCGGCAGGGCTCCTTCAGAAACGGGCTCATCGTTCGCCGCCACATCTCCGGGCCGCAGCGGTGGCGGGCTTGGGGTCCGGTATTGGCGGCAACGGGGGCAAGCCCGGCGCTTGCCGCAACCTTCGCGCCAGCAGACCACGTGATCGATCTGGTCCAGGGCAAGACGTTCAAGATGGTCGGTGTAGGATGCCTTGACCAGGATGAGCTCGCCGGCCCGGCTCTCTTCCGCTAAGAAACGGCTGGCCTCATACGCGTTTGTATAGGTGCGGAGCCGGTTGCCGGCGTCCTGCCGCAGTGCCTCGACGTGCGAGGCTTGAGTCCCAACGAAAATAACCCGGTCCGCAACGGCGAGAGCCTGACGCGCAACCTTGCGGTACGTCCGGCTGCCGTTTCCCGCATAGTCGGACAGCGTCCCGAACACGATGGTCTTGCGCGGCGCGCTCGCGGCCGCAAGAAACGAAAGGCCGCTTGCGACCGTCCACAGGGGCGCCTTGGCGGTGTCGAGCAGAAAAGCCGGCCGCCCCGGAACCTGATGGACGGAGTAGCGGCCGAAAACCGGTTCGACCGCCTCGATTGCTCTGGCGCAAGTTTCAAGATCGAGCTTGCAGGCGAGCCCGCAGGCAATCGCGGCCAGGACCGAGGGGGTCCAGTGGTTTCCGGGCAGTTGCGTGCAGACCTCTGCCGATTCCCCCCCATAGGACACGGTGAATGTCAGGAGGTCGGGCCAAGCGCTCGAAATGTCATGCGCCCTGACATCGGCCTCCGGCGAAATGCCAAACGTCATGACGCGCGCTCTTGTGCGCGAGGCCATGGCCAACACGTGCGGATCGTCCGCATTCAGGATCGCGGTGCCTTCGGCCGGCAACCCCTCGACCAGCGTGCCCTTTTCCTTGGCCGTCTCCTCGAGGCTGCGGAAGGCTTTGTAGTGATCGCTTCCGACCATCGTCACGATCCCGATATGAGGCCGCAGCGCGTAAACATGCCTTGCGATCTTGCCGGGACGGTCGCCGGAGAGTTCTTGGACGCAGTACTTCGCATCGGACGGAAGATGCAGCACTGCCCTTGCCGTGGCGCTCTCGCTATTGTTGTCGGCGCCGATCGGGCTGCTGCCGTCCCGGGCAAGGATGGCGCGAACGAGCTGGGTCGCGGTGGTCTTGCCGCAGCTTCCCGTGATCGCAACGAAGGTGGTATGCCGTAGCAACAAGCGCCGCAGGTGTGCCGCGTAGAGCGAAGCAGCGTTAATCAGGGGCTTGCCGTCAGTCACAACGTAGCGCCTCAGCCGGCGCCAGGCCTTGGTGCCCACGGAGGAGTCCACTATGCCCCCTCCACCATGCGCGTCTTCGCGGCAATTTCAGGCGACCGTGCGGACGCGTCATGCCCAGACCCCAACGGGGGCGGGTGAGGTGTGCGGTAGAGGCGACAATCAAGGCAATCCATTTGTCTGGCGCAAGGCTGTTTCCAGCAGACGACATGGTCGATCGCACTCAGCATGATGCGCTCGAGATGATCGCTGATCGAGCCCTTGACGAGAATGAGTTCGTCCGCGCGGGCATCTCGGGCGATCAATTCGCTCGCTTGGTAGGGCGTGAGGAAGGAGAACAGCCGATCCGCAATTTCTCCGTCGCGAATCTTATCGACGTAAGTCGCGTTCGGCCCAACGAACACGACCCGATCGGCGACCTGAAGCGCCTCGTGCGCGAGCTTGCGATAGCGCGCGCTGGTCCATCCTCCGGGCCGATCGGAGAGTGTGCCAAAGACGATCGTCTTGCGTGGCGCCCGGGCGCGTCCAATGAAGGCCAGGCTGTAGGGAAGCGTCCAAGCGGGCGCTTTTCGCGTATCGAGCACGTAAACCGGCAGGCCGGGTCTCGTATGGACCGAGTATCGCGCAAACGTCGGTTCAAATTTCTCGACCGCCTCGGCGCAGTCTTCGAAGTTCACGCCACACACAATTCCACAAGCCATTGCCGCCAAGATTGAGGTGACCCAGTGGTCTCCAACCAATCGCGACTGGATGCGCTGTCGCTGACCATCATAGGTCGCTGTCAGCGATAGACGCTCCGGCCAAACGCTCGAAACGTCCGTCGCCCGGATGTCGGCGCAGGGCGACGTGCCAAAGGTGACAATCCGCGCGCGCGTTTGTGATACCATCGAAAGCACATGCGGGTCGTCCGCGTTCAGGATAGCCGTGCCGGATCTCGGCAGCGCCGCGACGAGTGCGGCCTTTTCCGCGGCGATGGCTTCGAGGCTGCGAAACTTTCGATAGTGATCCGTGCCGATTGCCGTGACGATGCCGATTTGAGGCCTCAGAATCCCGACCGCTCGCGCAATACTGCCAGGCGCATGGGCGCCGACTTCGTGCACGCAGAATCGGGCGGAAGGGTCAATGGACAACATCGAGCGCAAAGCGGCGAGACTGGTGTTGCCGCTTGATTTCACATGGCATTGAGACTTCGCGGAAAGGATCTGACCCGCGAGTTCGGTGGTGGTGGTCTTGCCGCAACTTCCGGTGACCCCGATGACTGTCAGCCGGCGCAGCGTCAGACGGCGAAGCCGAGCCACATCGCCGCCGAACCGGGCTACGATCGGGTTGCGATAGGTAAAGAGGCGCCGTTTGCCCAGTCTCCTGAAGATCGAGAGAAGCGTGTACACCAAGACGCGGAACTCCTTAGGACGCTTCGCGTCGGCGGGTTTCATGAAGGTCGACCGAACATGATGGGTCGGGGGTCGGTCGTGGACCATCCGGAGATCTCGCGATCGGTCTCGGCGACGGATGGCGGCCATGGCTTGCCGTATGCACTGCAGTCGGGACACGGCTTTGCCCTGCCACAGCGCTCGCGCCAGCAAACGACGTGGTCAATTTGCGAAAGGAATATTCGCTCCAAGTGGTCTGCTTTTATCGAGCCTTTCATGACGATGAGTTCCGCGGGGAGACTGTCCTTGGCGAGATAGTTGTTGGCCTGATGGACGGTCGGGAAGCAGAACAGCCGGTCACGCAGGTCTCCCACGCGCATCCGTTCGATGTGACTGGAATGAAGTCCTACAAAAACGACCCGGTCCGCGACGCTAAGAGCGTCCCTTGCGGCACGGCGATAGCGCGGGCTGACGGCGCCGGGGTAGTCAGAAAGGGTGCCGAAAACGATCGTCTTTCGCGGTGTACGCGCCTTCCTCAAGAAATCAAGACTGCTAGCGATCGTCCAGTAGGAGGCTTTGTGGTCAAATATGAACACAGGACCACCAGTCACACCATGGACGGAGCAGCAGCCGAAAGCCGGCTCAAATGCCGCGATCTCACCGGCACAGTCCTCAAGCCCGACACCGCAGGCGATCCCGCAGGCAATCGCCGCGAGCACGGACGGCACCCAGTGCTCGCCTACGAGGCGAGTCGAAATTTGCGCGACTTGGTCGCCGTGAATGACGGTCAAACGCAGGCGATCCGGCCAGGCACTCGAGATATTGGCGGCCCGGATATCTGCCGCCGTGGAACGTCCGAACGTCAGGATCTTCGCGCGCGTACGCACGGCCATCGCATGCACGTGAGGATCGTCGATGTTGAGAATTGCCGTGCCGGTGCTCGGCAACGCTTCGATCAGCGTCGCCTTTTCCTGGGCGACACCTTCGAGACCTCGAAACGTGCTGTAGTGGTCGGTCCCGATCATTGTGACCACCCCGATTTGCGGCATGAGAATCTTCGCTGTTCGGGCGACGCTCCCGGGCTCGTACGCCGCAACCTCATGCACGCAGAATTGGGTAGAGCGAGCAAGCGACAGCATGGTTCGAGCAGCGGTGTAGTGGGTGTTGGGCCCCGCTTTCTCGTGGCATAGGAACCTGGCCGAAAGAATTGCGCCGGTGAGGCAGGTGGTTGTGGACTTGCCGCAACTTCCGGTGACTCCAATGACAGTCATCTGAGGCAGCGTGAGCCGGCGAAGTCGTGCAGCCTGGCTGGCGGTCCAGCTCCAAAGAGGATTGTGCAGGACGGAGAGCCGCCTCCTGACCTTCTTGCGAACGCTCGCCACGCAACCGCGCGCCAGTTCACGAAGTCCCACGGGACCTGCCAGCGCGGCCTCGTTCATGAGTTTCCACCAAACATCTGGGGCCCGTGTTCGAGGGTGTCGGTTGCCGGCGTGATCCTGCGAGGCCGCGCTAGCGTGTGGTCGTCCGAGCCGAACCTTCTGGTCGTACAAGTTTAGAGACTTCCTCGTTGGTTGTGAACCTGACTCCGGGATGCCCAAGACGAGCTCGTCAGACCTCGCGTGCGCCCGAAGCAATGTCGCGTCGATCGGCTCGCAGGATAAGCTCATGGAGAATCTGTGAATTATTTGGTCCAGGTTGCAGCGGGAATGACTTGTAGTAGGCTATGTCGAGGCGTTGCTCGACAGAAGGCGGGCACGGTCTTCTCGCGGCCGATGGCTGCTGCCGCGCGTTCAACGGGGGGCTTAGATGAGCGGTTCGCCAACAGGGGCGCGAAGCGCGCCAAGCGTCAATGAGATAGCGCGTGAACTCAAGGAGAAGGGGGCTCTATGCCTGCCCGCCTTTTTTGACGCGCGGGTTGCCGAGGCAATGCGCGCCGAAGCGAGGACCTTGCTCACCGAGCAGGTCAACGGGGTGAGGAGTTTCGATCCTCAGCCGGCCGGCCAGGTCATGTGGGTCATACCCGAAGTGTTCGAGGATCCAAGGTTTCGGCATCTCGGCGAAGCGTTGAACTCTGCGTATTTTCGCGAGATCGCAGCGCGTTGCTATCCGAAGTCTCGATTCTTCCGCAACGCGATGATCACGCACGACTATAAGCCGTGCAAAATCACTGACGTCCATTTTGATTTTACGCCGACGTTCAAGTTTATGATCTACTTAACCGACGTCGACAAGGACAGTGCCGCCTTCCGGTATTGCTTCGGTAGCCATCGGCGAAACCGCAGGCTGCGAATTCGCTATCTTCTGTCGGGCAGAAAGCTCAGGCATATCCCCAACATTCCCGGACCCACCGAGCATGTTGAACTGACCGATCTGGAGGGGCCGGCCGGTACTCTCATCCTATTCGACACGGATGGCTTTCATTCAGCAGGAAGCCTTAAGGAAGGAAAAGAGCGCCTGCTCATCCGCGCGACCACTGTTCGAAACGAGTGGTACCACAACGATGCTGTCGGTAAGGCCGCCAGGCGAAATCCTTTGCGCTTTCTTGTGCCGCTGATGATCCCGAAGGGGCGTGACGCAACCCGCGGAAGTACCCGAGCGACCATGCACCCAGACTCATAGGGCATTCTGGGGGCGCGAGCGGGGATATCTTGGTTGTGATCGGGGGCGGGCTTTCGCTCGGCCGCGCTGTTCCGGCTTTCTCACGGTCCCCCTGGACGCCGTCCGCCCCTAAGCGGCGGCTCCCAAATCGATCGCTTGCTTCTCCTGCAACAGACCGAGCGGAGGCTGCTTGGGCTTCCGATAGTACAAACACTTCGGGCAAAAACCTTTGATCCCACAACGCTCGCGCCAGCACACGACCTGATCGGTTTCGGCCAGCATCAATCGCTCGAGGTGATCCGTGGCCGCCGAGCCCTTCACATAGATGAGCTCGCCTGAGACCGTGTCGGCGAGGAACGCACTCGCTTGAAAGCAAGTCATGAACGTGAAGAGCCGGTTCTCGTCGGGACCTTTTCTCAGCTTGTCGACATAAGTCGCATGAGGGCCCACGAAGACCACGCGGTCGGCGACTTCCAGCGCATCGCGGGCGACGCGGCGATAGCGCGGGCTCGCCGATCCCGAATAGTCCGAAATCGTACCGAACACCACCGTCTTACGCGGCGCGTTCGCTTCTTTGACGAAATCGAGACCGCTGGCGATCGTCCAGTAGGGCGCCTTGAAGGTGTCGAGCACGAAGCTGGCGCCGCGCGGGGTGCGATGCGCCGAATAGCGGCCGGGGAGGGGATCGACGGTCGCGACAGCGGCGGCGCAACTCGCAAGATCGCGCCCACAGGCCACGCCACAAGCGATGCTGGCAAGAACAGCAGTCGCCCAGTGCCCGCCGTAGAACTGCGTCTTGATCGCGACGCTTTCGCCGCCATGTGTCACGACGAGCGTGAGCGGCTCGGGCCAGGCACTTGCGATGCTCGTGGCTCTCACCTCGGCTTGCGGCGAGCGCCCATAGGTGACAATTCGGGCTTTCGTCCGCGAAGCCATCGCCAGGACATGCGGATCGTCGGCGTTCAAGATGGCAATTCCCGACTCCGGCAACGCTGCGATCAGCCCGCCCTTTTCCCGCGCGACGCCTTCGGGGCCGCGATAGTGCTTGTAGTGATCGCTCCCGATCACGGTGACGATGCCAATGCGAGGTTGAAGCAGAGCCACGTCTTCGGCGATCTTCCCAAGTCTATCCGCGGAGAGCTCCTGCACATGATAGAGGCTGGACGCATCGACTCTACGTACGGCCTCGGCCACGTTCTGCGCCGAGCCCTTCTGCCATGCATCATCGGGCAGAAGGATGGCCTTGGTGAAAATGCAGGTGGTCGTCTTCGCGCAGCTCCCCGTGATGCCGATGAAGGTCACGTTGCTAAGCCGAGGCCGCTGCAATCGCGCCAGAGAGAGGTTGGCGCGATCCTTGAGAGCCCTGAGCAGTGACGAGGATCTGAAGATCCACAGCAGGCGCTTCTTGGCGCGCCCGACAAATTTGCGCGGAGCGTGCCAGCCTTGCCGCAGCCAGTTCGGCCGGGAGGACGCGTCCTCGCGAAACTCACCTGCCTTGGACATCTCGCGCCCCCGATACGGCTAGCCGATGAAGAAGGCCACGCCGTCAGAAAGACTAGAACGATCCCGGATGATTGTGAACCTTGCCGATACTGCGCTCGATCAGCGGTTTAATTCGGCGAGTTCCGAGGCCAGAAATTCAACGATCGCCGTCTCCGTGCGCGCGATGGCCTCCAGGGTCGCGCCTCCAATATGGGGCGTGATGATGACATTGTGGCCCTCGCGCGCGCAGGCAAGCAAAGGGCTTGCCGCGATCGCTCCGTGTTCTTCACCGGCGAGGACATCGACCGCGACCCCGGCAAGACGGCCGCCCGCCACGGCGCGCGCCAGGGCTTGCTCATCGGCGAGAGAGCCGCGGGCCGTGTTGATGAAAATCGCGCCCGGCTTCATGCGCGCCACCGCCGCTTCGTCGATGAGGCGGCGGTTGTCGGGCCAGGCGGCGACATGCAACGACACCACGTCGGAGTTCCCAACGACGCCATCGAAACTCATGGGCCTCGCGGGCGCGCCGACCTTGTCCGGGTCGGTGTCGAACGCGACGACCTCCATGCCGAAGGCCTCGGCATAGCGCGCGACCATGGCGCCGATCCGGCCATAGCCGATAATGCCGAGGCGCTTGCCTTGAACTTGAATGCCCCAGAACCGGTCCCGATCCCAGCCGCCAGCCAACGCATGTTGGGTGGCCGCGGGTATGCGGCGCGAGAGGGCCAAGATAAGACCAAAGCAATGCTCCGCCGTCGCGCTCACGTCGCGGATCGCCTCGGGGCATTCGCGAAGGCTAATCACGCGCACGCCCGCCTTCTGCGCGGCATCGACATCGATGTGGTCGAGCGCGGTCGTTGCCGTGAGGATGTAGCGAAGCTTCGGCGCATGGGCAAAAAGGGAGCGGCCGATATAGCGGCCGAGCCGAACCATAAGCACATCGCTGTCGGCAAGCTCTCGAGCGAGGGTGCGATCGTCGAACGGGCCGTAGGCGACCGAGCCGAGCGAGTCCAGGCGGCGCCTGATTTCGTCGGCCAGATGGTTGGGTTCGGTTACCAGTATTTTCACGGGCCTAGAACACCGCTCTCGATAAGTGCCTTCGCGATGAGGAGGTCTCCCGGCGTATCGATATTGATCGAGCGCTCCCAAGGCATCTCGTACATCACCGGATTGTCGCTGCGGAGCTTGCCGGTCGAGCGAAAGTAACTGGTGGAGACAAAATAGATGGCGCCATTGAGTTGATAGACGGTTTCGAGGTCTTGCCGCCGCGAAGGGACTTTGCTGCTCACGTCATAGAGCGTGCCGCGCCGTCCCTGTCCCATTCGGTACATGAGCTGCGGATGCCGGATCCCCTCGGCGCGGCACGCGCTGATCAGAGAGTCCGCGCCTGATTCCTGGAACAACGCAAATGCGGCGTCGATGTCCTCGGCCCGGCGCAGCGGCGTCGTCGGTTGCGCAATCATAATGACATCGGGCGTTTCCGCCCCTGATCGCTCCCATTCCGCCAGCGCATGCGTGACCGCGTCGCTGGTGGGCGAGTCATCAGAGGCAAGCGCGGCGGGCCGCTCGACAACGAAGATGCCGTCCCGCTTGCGATAGCGGCCGAGGATATCGGGATCGTCGCTGGTGACAAGGATCGATGTCACAGCCTTTGATGCTTCCAGCGCCGCGACCGTGTACTCGATCAATGGCATGCCACCAATGAGGGCCTTGTTCTTTCCCGGAACGCCCTTCGAACCCATGCGGGCCGGAATGATTGCAAGCAGGGTGGTCATTGCACGATCACGATTTCGGCCTTCGAGCGACAATCAAAAAGGCCTGCCCGGTGCGTTCCTGGCACGTCCAGGGATCTTTGCGGAAGATGGCGCGCCGGACCGCAAGAACAGATGAGAACATAGCGACCAGCGACCATTCGAGCGGCGCCGGCAGCAAGGAAAAGGGAAACTGAGGCGAGTGGGAGATCATTGGCAGCGGATACATACCATAAGCGTCCGTCTCGACAACGCCGAGGGCCCTCAGCGCCGACACGTAGGCATCGGCGGTCAGCCCGTTGCGGTAAAGCGGCTCTTTCGTGCGCTGCCGATCCGGACCGGATTGGCGCGCCGGTTTGATCTCGGAGAGGGCGTGCAAGATGCGATTGAGCCAGTGAAAGTGACGCTGCACACTGTCGGGCCGCTCCGGAACGACATAAGCGAGCATGAGCCCTCCGGGCCGAAGGACGCGCAACTGTTCGCCCATGAGCAATCCAATCTCGTCGAAATGCTCCAAAAGGCCGATGCTCACGCACAGGGAGAAGTGGTTATCGCCAAACGGCAAGTGGAAGGCGTCGCCAGCGGTGAAGCGGGCGGAGTGACCATTGGCGCGATAGATGTTGCGCGCGATCGCGAGCACGGCCGGAGAGGAATCGAGAAGCGTCGTCCGATAGCCGGCCTCGGCGAAATAGCTGGAAATCGTGCCGCGGCCGCAGCCGACCTCGAGCACCTCCCGCCCAGGAAGGTCCGGCAGGTACCGTTGCATGGTGAGCCAGTGGCGGCGGAAGGCGAACTGGATCTGGTTGCGCGGAAGGCCCCGAACCCAGTGATTGTAGTGCGACTCCTTGCGCGTTTCCCAACTGCGATCGAAGCTCGACTGAACGGAGGTCATTTGAATCGCCGAACCTATTGAGAAACCCGATAGGAAACGGTCTTTCGCGCCTGGAGCGTGGTTAGAAACTGGAGAATCATCGAAACGTAGAGATTGGCATTGCCATCCCTGGCTTGCGCGACCATGGGCCTAAGCTCCGGGAGTTGCCGCAGGATCGAATCGGACTGACGTTCCGATATCCAATCCGTCAGGTCTCCGATGTCGGGCACGCGAAACTGTCTCAACAGCGTCTGCGCGATCGGCCACCGCGCCGCTATCCCGAACTGCCGCCCGAGCGTTCGCTCCGAGGAACTCACAAAGGGGAGGCCCACCAAGCGAGGCTTGAGCCTGCCAATCGCCCAATCGAGGAATGCCTCGTTGCGCTTCTCAGCGATAGGCAGAGCCGCAAAGCGGTCGCGCACGCTCTGGTCGGCCAAGAGGAGCGGCATTCCATTCTCGATGAGAAATGTCGAGCGCGTCGCCACCTTGCCCACGGACTTGTAGTGGAAGTGATAGCCGATATCGGTGATGACATCCGGTCTGTCGGTTTTCGCTCTGATCTTGCCCTCGAGCGCGGTCAAGGTGTCGCGGCGCCGCTCGCGCTCGATGTCGATCGAACGCTGCAACTCGGGAAACGTCTTGCCGAGTTTTACCAGCGCGTCGTTCTCCGTCTTCCGCCAATAGTCGAAGACGTGTTCAGACTTGTCGTAGAGCCGGCCGCGCAAGGTCCCCGTTATCAGCAACTGCTTCGGAAGCTCAGGGCAAAGCCGCTCCATCTCGGCGTAAACGCCGGCCGAAGGGATGGCGCCGGCGGAAAAATATCCGTCCCAGCGCGTGGTGTAGCCTCGGTCGTGCAGCAGCGCCCAACCGTTGCGGGCGGCTTCCGCGACCGGGATCGCGTGAAAGTCCGCGCCACAGGCGCCTGCGACGCGGCGCGCGAGCCGCCGCTCGCGACCCATGCGCTCAAAATGGAAGCAATGAACGGTCTTGTTCAGATGCGTCAAGAGAGCGAGCTCGAAGCGCGAGTCGTAACCCCCCGAAAGCGCCAAGCAGACCCGGTCGCTGCCGGAAAAGGCGGCGCGATATCTCTCGATCAGGAACTCAAGGAACTCGTCCCTGGAGTTCGGCGTCTCATGGAAGACGACGTCCTTCCATACGCAACGGACGTCCCCGGCGGCATCGAGGCTAACCTCGTACAAGGACGCCGGGAGCAGCAACGAAATGTCCTCGAGCAGATGCGCGGCGACCGACTTGATCGCCGAGGGGCTCTTCACCGCGGCAACGACCTCAACGGCCCTGATCGCCAACGTCTCCCCGGCGATCGCAAGTTCGGCGATATCATTCGAAATCCAGACTTCGCCGAGGCGGTTCCGGACATAGAGAGGGACCGTATTCCGGCACATCGTGCGAATGACGAAGCCCGATTCGGTGCGCCATCCGATGACATGGCGCTGGCCGGCAAAGTTGAGCACGAGCTCGTCTCCGACGACCGCAGCCTTACCGCTCGCTTCGAGCACGAGATTGCCGGTTTCGCCCTTACGGAAGCGAAGCTTGAACACGTTGTCCGCCGCGGGATGAACCCTCTCCATGCCCACGCCCGTCATTTGGGCGCCGGCGCCGGCGGGACCGGTAAGGCACTGAGCCGCCTCGCCTCTTCGTAGATCGGCACAGCCTCCTGTTCGAGCCGGGCGATCTCCTCAGCCGACAGGACATCTTCGCGCGCCACCTTGCCGCCGCGGAACGACGTGTTCGGCCCGATTGGGTGTCCGTTGAAGGTCGTCTTGGCGGCAATATCGGAATATTCCAAACCGAAACGTTCGCACAGTCTTGCCATCTGCGCGCCCGGCTCGGCCACGAGCGCGTCGTAGTCGAGCAAAAGACATCGGCCGGGATATCGGCGCAGATTGACCGGGAAGGTGGCCGCTTGTTGCCGGTAGATTTCGATCGCGCCCTCGACGCTGCGCTCCTTCGCGGGGGTCGCCAAAGGTGCCTTTCGCGGCTTCGCCTTTACCGATCGATACCAGGAGACCGGCTCGCGAACGATCTGGAGCAGGTAGCCGTCGGGATAATAGCGGAAGAAGCGCTCGACATTCTGCGGCAGGAGAGCCACGAACGAGCCAAAGCCCGAGATGTAGCGGGGCGCCAGCGCCGGCGGCTTTCGATCCTGCCAGGCGGAGAAGAACGCCGTGAAAAAAATGCCGGCAACGTCGCGTCCCACACGTGGCGGATGCTCGCTCCAGAGACGGTCGAACAGGTAGGTGAACAGTCCGAGGTCGAAGCGAAACGGCAAGGGCGTGCCGGACGCCTTGTCATAGCTGCCGCGCGCGGCATCTCCGAACACACCGTTCACGCGCGTGAATGCTCGGCAGACTTCCTCCGCCGGCCTGTCGCACCATTCGTCGAGACACAAGAGCTCGTCCTTGGCCACCCCAAATTTCAACTCTTTGGGGAAGGCCAGGACCCCCGGGACGCCGTCAAAGAACTGACTGAGCATCGTCCCGCCCGAGCGCCAGAGCTGGGAGATGTAGATCACGGGAAGGCGCCCGTTGACCAGGCCGCCGCGCTCATAGGCCTTCGCGTAGCGGAATTGCCTGATCGGCTGGATCACCTTGCCGCCGAGCGCTCTGATCGTTCGAAGCGTGGAGTTCATGACCTCGCGGAAGCCGCCCTAGTTCAGATAGTTGAGGGTCTTGTCGAGCGTGAGCGGGGCCGTCGCCAGAATATCGGCGATCCGCGCTCCGGCGCGGCCATCGCCAAACATGTGAGAGCGGGCATGGCGGCCATTGGCGATCTGCCGCTCGATGGCCTCGTGAATGGCATCGGCGTCATGCGGAACGTCGATCACGTTCTGCGCCCGCTCGCGATCGCGCTGGCGGCTGCCGATATTGACGCACGGCGTGCCGAGAAACGCGCCTTCGCGCAAGCCTGAGGATGAATTCCCGACAATGCAGGCCGCATTGTTGAGGAGCCGCGCGTAATCCTCGACGGCGAAATTGCGGATCAGGACGAGATAGTTGGGATTGCGCGTCTCGCGGAACACGCGCAACCCCTTGGCCACATCGTCGGAGCCGGCATCGGCGTTGGGCCATAACCACACGACCTGCATGCCGTTTCGTCCGATCCGATCCACCGCCTCGATCGTCGCGTTGATCTGGGCGAGGCCGTCACCGTACTCGGTGGTCACGGGATGCTGCAGCACGATCATGTAACGCTTGGTGGGATCGATGCGGGCGCCGACGCCCCGGTAGCGCTGGAACAAATCCTCAGGCAGCGCGAGGTCGACATCGACCAGGAGGTCGATCGAGGGGCATCCGGTCAAGTGCACGGCATCGGGCTGCTCGCCCATGCGGATGAGGAAATCCCGCGCCCGTTCCGTGGCCGGAAAGTGAATATGGGCGAGCTTGGTGATGGCGTGGCGCACGTTCTCGTCGATCGAGCCGGTTACCTCGCCGCCTTGCGTGTGGGCGACCGGAATGTTCATGTAGCTCGCGGCGATGGCCGTCGCGATGGTCTCGAAGCGGTCCGCGACGGTCAGAACGACGTCGGGCTTCAGGGATTGAAAATGCGTCGCGAGCTCGATCGTGCCGAGGCCGACCGATTTCGCCATGGTCACGGGCGTCTCGCCCTCGACGATCGAATGAACGACCGCGTCGGGTTCGAAGCCGTCCCGCTTCATGATTTCGATTGCCGCGCCAAAACGGTACAGCAGCGCCGAGGCGCCGACGATGAGTTGAAGCTGCAAGGCTTCGTGGTTGCGCGCGGCGCGCAGGAAGCTCTTGATGCGCCCGTAATTCGCCCGGCTGTTGACGACAACGCAGACTTTACGCCGGCTCACGGACTCTCCTCCAAATCGCGATCATGCAAAGCTATCATAGCGCCGGACTACGCGCCTTGGTCCTCGATGTCGCTCCAGCGCAGGATATGATCGGGAGAGATATCGCGCGCCAAGCGCCGCCCCGCAACCTGTCCGAGCGCTTCCGGCGGGATGCCGCCGCCGGGCTTCTTCGGCGCCAGCATCGAAGGCGCGAGCACCGTGCCCGCGGCGAGAAATCGCACCGGGGCAAGGCTTCGCCCGAAAATAGACCGCATCGGCGCGAGCCGCGCGGCCATCGCATCCTTGTCGACCGGATGGGCGTCCATCACCGCCGCGGCATTGCGCATGCCGCACAGCATGCGCAACTCATCGAAGGTGAGAGACGCGCGCACATCGGGGCCGAACATCTTACGATCGAAGACGACATGGACCTCGACAATGTCCGCGCCCCGCGCCAAGGCCGCGAGACCCGGGAAGACGCTGCCGCTATGGTCCGACAGGCCGACCGGACAGTGATATCGCTGCTTGAGCTCGGCGATGACGTTGAGACCGATCTCCTCCAGCGGCGAGGGATAGGCGCTCGTGCATTGCAGCAGGGCATAGGGCACGGAGCTCGCGCGGAACAGGCTCACGGCCTTGTCGATTTCGGCGTGAGCAGCCATGCCGGTGCTGAACAGGATCGGCAGGCCCGTCGCCGCCATCGCGTGCCAAAGATCGGATGAGCCGAATTCGCCTGACCCGATCTTCCAGGCCGGAACCCCGATGTCTTTCAGAAGATCGATGGCGGCCAGCGAAAACGCCGAACTTAAAAAGATGATCCCGCGTTCGTTTGCGTGCGCAGCGAGTTCGCGCCATTGATCGGGCGCGAACTCCATCCGCCGCCAGTAGTCGAACCGTGTGCGATCCTGCGCCGAGAACCGCACGCGAAAGGGCTCATCGAGCGTCGACTCTTCCGCGGCGAGATGGGTCTGAAACTTCACGGCGTCCGCGCCCGCGTCGGCCGCCGCATCGATAAAGGCATGCGCCATGCCGAGCGAGCCGTCATGGGCTTGGGCGACTTCGGCGACGATGAACGCCGGTTGATTGGCGCCGACGTCTCGCCCGGCGATCTTGAATCGCGTCAGCGCCGAGGCTCCAGAGGTCATAATCCCGCGATGCTCCATGGCCTAGTGCAGGCCCCAGAGCCTGTCGCCGAGCCGGGTGATCTTCGGCACCCGAGACAAGATCCCGGCATCGGTCCAGACCGCCAAAGGCGCCCTGATCTCGTCCTCGGCAACAGCGGGGAATTTCTGCTGCTTCTTGCTGCCGGCGCTCGACCCATTCGCTAGACGCGCTTGGAGGCTACGCAGCGGTGTGGCCAACCGGCTCAGAGCGGACCGGGGCGCCCTGAGCTCGGCCATGCTCGCCGTCGGCGCGTCGAGCCGATCGAGCTCGTCCATGATCCTGTCAGCCGCAAGCGGCGGGTCGATATTGGCGAGATAGGAGCGGAGCGTGGCACGTTGCGAGGCAAAGCCGTGGCGCAAATCCTCCGATGCGAGGTTGGTGAAGCGCTCGAGCCCGTCGATCAGCTCGGCCGCGCTCGAAACCCAAAGACTGACGCGGTCGGTCGGATTGACGAAGGCGCTGTCGGGCTCGGGGACGTAGGAAAAAACCGGCCGATCCAGCAACAAGGCCTCGACGCCCGTGGTACAGCCGGGGTGAAGCACCGCGTCCGAGGCGAGGATCCACTCGATCGCGCTCCCTTCGTAGCGAACGTCGATCTTGGTCCCTTTGGCCCAGTCCCGCCAGACATCGTGATTTTCGACCGGGTGCGGCCGCAACACGATCTTCGGCGCCGCGCCCGAGGCGCTTAGCTCTTCGAGCAACGCTTGCAGGCCCTGCATCTGCCGGCGCTTGAATTCGATCTGGCGGCGAATGAAAGCGGCGTCGCTTCCCTCCTTGATCGTGCCCCGCGCGATCAGATTGTCGGCGGCATTCTCGCCGATGCGGTGCGGATTGGCCCTGCCGAAAGCGGTGTTGACCAGCAGGAACGGGCCGAACTTGCGGCGGATCGCGGCGGCCTTCGCCTCGTACACGCAGCGAAGGCGGGGGGTCAAAACGTCGAAACGCGGATTTCCCGTGATGGCGACCTTGTCGCGAGATTCGGGGAAGTAGTCCCGGAGGTCGGATGCGTTCCGCTCGCCGGGAAGCAGCAAACGGTCCGTCCATTGAAACGCGTCCGTTCCCATCTTGCGGGCGCAATAGTCGCGTCCGTCGGTATAGAGGATCCCCTCCTCGCAGAGATTGACGATGCGGTTGCCGGCGCGGTGAAGCTCCTCGAGGCGGGACGCTTTCTTGTTGGGGATGCTGATCTCGACATAGATGCCCGGCGGATGCTCCCGCATGAAGCCGCGCGTCGTGCCCTTGTCGCCCATCACCACGATCCAGCCGCGCTCGACCGCGCGGGCGGCGAGAAAGCCCTTGCCCAAGAGCTCGCGCGCTTGCGTCTCGATCGGCAGATAGAGGAGTCGCTTTTGCTTGGTTTGGGCCATGTCAACGAGGCGTCATGCGGGCGCCGATCAAACTCTTTGCTGCTCGAAAGGCCTTCTCGTCTAAGCGGCCTTGCTTCCAGCGCTCTTGTCGATCTTCAACACGCCGTCGGAGGCGCGCATCACTTTTTCAAGCAATCTGAGGAGCGAATAGATCGCCGTGATGTTCGGCGTCTCGGTGTCCGTCATCCGCCCCAACTCGAGGATCGAACCGACGAGCGCCTCGGTCTCGAGCGTGCGCCCGGCTTCGACATCTTGCAGCATCGAGGTCTTGTGCGCGCCGACCTTCTCGGCGCCCTCGAGACGCTTCTCGATGGTATGCCGGAAGGTGATGCCGAGCTTCTCGGCGATGGTCTGGGCTTCGGCCATCATGCCGGCAGCAAGCCGCCGCGTTTCGGGAAACTGGCAGATCTCTTCCATGGTCGCGTGGCTCAGAGCGCTGATCGGGTTGAACGTCAGGCTGCCCCAGGCTTTGAGCCAAAGCTCGGATCGGATGTCGGGTATCACGCGAGACTTGAGGCCTGCTCGCGTCAGCGTCTCGCTGATGCGGGCGACGCGCTCCGTCTCGCTTCCGTCAAGCTCGCCGAGCGGGAACCGGTCGCCCTCGATATGCTCGATGACGCCCGGGGCGATGATGGAAGCGGCGGGATAGGCCACGCAGCCCACGAGGCGCTCCGCCTCGATGGTTCTGGCAAGAACGCCGCTCGGGTCGAGCGTCCGGAGACTCCGGCCATCGAATTCACCGCCATGGCGCTGGAAGTACCACCAGGGAATCCCGTTCTGCACGGTCAGGACCGCGCTCGCGGGCCCGAGCAGCGGCGGAACATGGTGGCTTGCCGTCTCGAGGTCATAGGACTTCACCCCGAGGATGATGAGGTCCTGCTCGCCTGCGTCCTTCGCGTGCTCCAAGGCGCGAACCCTAGCGCTCAGGATCGTTCCGTCTTGCCAGCGAAGCTTGAGCCCATTGCTTCTGATCGCGGCAAGATGCGCGCCCCGATCGATGACGCTGACCTCCTCGCCCGCGGAGGCAAGCTTGACGGCCATCATGCCGCCGATCGCGCCGGCGCCGATCACGCAGACTTTCATGTCCCTACCCCGAAGCGGCCAAAGGCCAAATTGGCGCCCATGAAGCGAGGCGCCACACGGAAAATAGCCCCCGGCCAAGGCCGTCAGCCACTTTCTTGACTATACCGGGCGCAGTGGACAGTGTCTCCCGCAAAGAGGCAACACCGGCCCGCCTGGGCCGCGGCGAGGGCCAGAAAAACTCAGGATTCTTCGATGCACCCGCAAGACGCTACGACGATTCCGCGCGAGGACCGGCCGGCCGCTCAGGCGCCCATCGCGAGACCGTCGATCTCGGCCAAGGATATCTACGAGGTGCCGAGGCTTGGCTTTCAAGGCGCGCTCGCCTGGACCTTGCCCGAAGCGGCGTGGTGGCCACTGTCCCGCCTGTTTGGACGCGTGAACGTGCTCTTCCACCCAAAGCGAACCGCTGCCGAGGTGGCATCGATCGCGCCTGCTCTCTTGGGAACGCCCGCACAAGACAAGTGCAAGAGCGTCGTCATCGAGAACTGGGGGAACCGTTTCGAGGAGCGGTTTCACTACATGCGGGCGTGGCGCCCGGGCGGCTGGGAACCCGTCATCGAGATTTCGGGCGCCGAGCACGTTGCCGATGCGCGCAAGCACGGACAAGGCATCATGTTCTGGGCCGGCAATTTCAGTTTCAAGGATCTCATCGCCAAGATCGCTTGGCGCCGCTTGGGACTTGCCGTCAGTCATTTCAGCCGGCCGATCCACGGCTTCTCGACGACGGAGTTCGGCGTTCGCTATCTCAACGCCGTGCGGCGGGGAATCGAGGACCGCTATCTCGGCGAACGCTTGATGGCCGAGGAGCACGAGACGCGCGCCGCGCTGAAGAAACTGAGCGATCAGCTGAAAGCCGGCGGAGCGGTCTCCTTCACGGTGGGCGACCAAGGGCGGCGCAAGGCGACGGCCAAATTTCTCGGCGGGCATTTGACGCTCGCGACGGGTCCGCTCGCCATGGCCCACGCCACGGGCGCGGCATTGCTTCCGGTTCACACCTTGCGCCTCGGCCCCGGCAGGTTCGAGGTGTTGATCGAGCCGCCGATCAAGCTCAACCCTGGCACTGACGGCGAGCCCGACTATGCGGCCGCCGTGCAGCGCTACGCCGACATGCTCGCTCCGATCGTGTTGCGAGACCCGGGCCAATGGCGGGGCTGGCGCTACACAAGCGCAAAATAGAGCGCCGGACTATGGCGCGGAGTACGACGCCGTCCCATGCGGAAAGGCGTTACAATTGTGCCGCGGGAGCGCAAAGCGCCGCGTCAGCGCCAGCGGATCGACGATGTCCGAAGGGCTCACGGCAAAGGCGAGAGCGCAGCCTGAGGCTGCGACCGCCGCTTCGCTTTCCGGCGACAGCGCCTCGGCAATCCCGTGGGGATAGCAATAGCCCCATTGCGAGCTTCCGCCGGCGGCCTCGATCACCTCGCAGGAGCGTACGATCTCCTGCCTCTGCGCGTCGCGATCGAGGAGCGCAGGCACGCTATGGGTATGGCTGTGCGGTCCAACGGCGAGCCCCGCATCGAGCAGGCTTCGTATCGCTTTCTCGTCGCAATAGATGTCGCGCCAATGCGGCGGCCGCCCATCGAAGGCAATTTCGAGAAGCGCATCGAGGGCCGCGCTCTTGTCGCGGCTTGCGGGCAGCCAATTGAATACATGCTTGACCAGTTTGGTCGCCCGGTCCGAATTCTGCGCCGCGTATTCGGCGGGCTCACGCGCGTCTTGCTCAGGCGGCAAGATGCCGGGCGCGTTCGCCTCCAGCCAGGAGAGAGCCGCCTTCCCGCCCAATCGTCCCAGCGCAAGGTGAACCTTGTGCACATCGAGGATCGCGCCCTCGGCCAGCGGCGACGAGCACATATAGAAGATGCCGAACAATCCGCGCTCGCTGAGCACCGGAAGGACGAACTCGGCATGGTCCTTGAGGCCATCGTCGAAGGTGAGCAGCACGCCGTCCGGAGCGTCGCCGCCCTCGAGCCATGAGACGAAGGCCTGGCGGGTGACAAAACCGCAGGTGCCGGCAAAATAATCGAGCTGACGCTGGAACGCCGCCAGGTCCAGATAAGGATGATGCGGCAACTCCGGCGCGGCCGGCCGCACATAGTGATACATGACCGGTTTCAAGCGGCGATCCTCGACTTGACTGGCGTCGTTCTCACATGGTCAACGCCGATGGGCGAGCGTCAAGCGCGATCTTGGGGCAGGGACGCCCAGCCTGGCTTCCCCGCTGCGGCCGGGTAGAATATGACGTTTGCCAAGCGAGGGCTCATCCGTGGTTCTTTGGCGCAAGCTGATGGGTGGGGAGGCCGCGGCGGAGGCGCCGCGCGTCGGCTTTCTCATCGCGGGGGTGCAAAAAGGGGGGACCTTCAGCCTCTATCGCCTGCTCGAGCGCCACCCTGAGATCAGTTTGTCGACGAGCAAAGAGGTGCACTTCTTCGATGATGAAGGGCTCGATTGGTCCCGCCCCCGTTACGACCAATACCACGGCAACTTTCCCAGGTGGCGCGAGGGCCAGGTCCGCGGCGAGGCGACGCCGGTCTATATCTACTGGCCGGAGTCGCTTGAGCGCATTCGCGCCTACAATCCCGATATCAAGCTCATCGTGCTGCTGCGCGATCCGATCGAGCGCGCTTACTCGGCTTGGTGCCATCAGCGGCGCAAAGGGCGGGAGGCGCTGTCCTTCTCTTCAGCCATCCGCGAGGGCCGCGCGCGGGTCGCCGATGCGAAGGGTTTCGGCAACCGGCACTTCTCCTATGTCGAGCGTGGGCTTTACGCCGGGCAGTTGCAGCGCGCGTTCGATCTCTTCCCCGCGTCCAATGTGCTTCTGCTCGACAGCAGAAAATTGAGCCGGGAGCCGGCATCGCTCGTGGCGCAGGTCTCCGGCTTTCTCGGCCTTGGCGGTCCGAATGGCGCGATCGAGCCCGTTCATGCCAATAAGCGGGCGGAGCTCAGGGAAGCCGAGTCCGTCGAAGCGGACGATGTCGCGCTTCTTGCAGAGATCTATGCGAGCGATGTTGCCGCGCTCGAGAACAGGCTCGACTTCTCTATCGCGCACTGGCCGGTTTCGCGCTTGCTCAAGGGCGAAATCTCGGCGAAGGACGTGGCGTCGCGGCTGGTCAAGCCGGGATTCGCGAACGAAGACGCGGCAAAGCGGGTTTCAGCGTGACTCGGCACTGATCCCCGCGGTTCCCCGCTCGTACGGCTTTGCTTCGGAAAGCTTGAAGCGCTTCGGTCCAACCAATGTTCGAAAGCCCGCCCGTACCCAAGCAGCCGCGTAGCGAGGGAACCAAGGTTCTGCTCGACTACGACCTCAGCCCCAGCGAGCTGATTTCCTTTCTGCTCGAGTACGAAGCCCATAAGCTCGGTCTTGAAGCGCACAGGCTGACACCCATCCTTGTCGCCTTTCGCGATCAGGCGGCCGAGACCCTTATGTCTCGCGCCTGCGCGCGAGGAGTGAGCCGCACCGCATACGAAGTGACCATGGACAAGAGCTTGACGAAGCATATGTTCGATCGAGCCGGGATCCCCCACAGCCCCCACATCAAGCTCGAGCCGTCCCAATTCGAAGAAGGCCTGAAATTTGCGCGGATGCACGACTTCGATGTCGTCATCAAGCCGAGTCGTGGCGCCCAGGGCGTCGGCGTCTTCGCCAGAATCGAGGAAGAAGCGCGGTTCCGCGCCTGCTGGAGCAAGCTGGCGGAGCTCCTCGAAAGAAAGAGGTTCGGGCATCTCATGGTCGAGAAACGGGCCACAGGAAAGGACCTCCGCTTCTTCGTCGTGGGGCGCCGTGTTGTGGGCGTCTTGGAACGTTGCCCCGCGAGCGTGACCGGCGATGGAACGAGCGCCATTAGCGAGCTCGTAACAGGCAAGAACGACGCGCGGCGACAGAACCCCGATCTTCGCGGAAGGCTGATCAAGATCGACGGTGTCGTGCGAAGGAATTTGCGCGCGAGGAACCTCGATCCCGGCTCCGTACTTCCCGCGGGCGTGACCCTCGTCCTGCGCGACAACGCCAACATCTCGACTGGCGGCGACAGTATCGATCGAACCGACGAGGTGCCGGCAAAGATCAAGGAACTGGTTGTCCGCGCCGTGTCGGCTGTCCCCGATGTTGAAACTTGCGGCGTCGATGTGGCGGCAAACGATATCTATGACGATACGCGCCTCGGGCCCGACAACATCATCTTCCATGAGTTGGAAGGCGACGCGGCCATGGGCATGCACCACTTTCCGGGCTGCGGAAAGCCGCGCAACGTGGCGCGCGCGATTCTCTTGACGCAATTTCCCCATCGCATCGATCCCTCCCGCGATGGACGGGACTATCGCCACGATTTCGATGCCAACGAAAAGCTGTGCCGGGAAATCGTCAAGGGAATTGTCGCGCTCCGAACGCTCAAGCAGGTTGTTGACACCCCGCCACGGTGGTCTGTGGGAGGCCTTATGCGCGCTATTCGCAAATAGGCAGGCGGGCTCGGGTCTATCCGCCCAGTGCAACCTCGCCGCAGCCGCTCTCCTCACGCCAGGAGATGCGCGTGCCAAACGGCTCCGATGCCTTCGCGGCTCTTGCGATGATCTCGCGGCCAAGCGCGGGCGCGGCGAGACGCGGTCGCCCACGGTCTTCGCTTGCGGCATGAAACTGCAAGTCGAGCGGGATCAGGCGAAGTCGCGTCACGGCCCCTTGTGCGAGAGTGATCTCGGCGGCAAGCCCCTCATAGGTTTGACGCCGATCAAGTTTCGCTGCCGGGGATCTGGTCGCCGCCAGTTGCGCAAAGGCCGCATCGGGCGGAAGCCCGCGTTGCTCATAGGTCTCGGCGGGGAAGCGTGTGATGTGGGGAGCCTCATAGACGAAATCTCCCATCGAGTAGAAGATCGGGCGGCCCTTGAAGAGCTCGATGGCTTTAACTTTGTGCGGCCCGTGGATGAAGACGATTGCTGCGCCATGCTCGATCGCCTGATGGGCGAACGTGGTGAGCCAAGAGCCTTGCCGATGGGCGTGGACCGAAGCAACGACAACATCCGCCTTCGCGGCCGCCGCAGCGATGGCATCGAGATTGGCGCGAAGATCGGCTTCGCTCACGCGAAAGCCGGTGACGAGACCATAGTGATCGCTCGTGCGAAAGCGAAGACCGAGCCTCGTTAGAGGCTGCAACCGCTTTCTTACCGCTGCCGGTACGAGGATTGCGCGGTTTCCCCCCGTCACCGCGAGCGGGTTCAGGCCGGGGCGGCCGGGCAGGTCGGGCCGCGAGAACGAGGCCTTGCCATAGGGAATGAAATCCGACGCCATGGCGACCAACGCAACCACGCCGCCATTGCAACGAATAGAGCGCGGCGCGCGTGCGGCCTGCAGGTCCTTGCCTGAGCCGGCGAGAACAAGCCCGGCTCTCTCAGCATGCTCAATCGTCTCAAGCACGCCCGTGCTGCCGTAGTCGAAGCTGTGGTTGTTCGCATGCGCCAGCATGTCGAAGCCGGCCCATTTTAGCTCATCGGCGACCTCCGGCGGCGATGCCATGTAGGTTCCGCCGCTCTGCGCTTGGGCGTAACCTTTGAACGCGTGAATGACCGTCTCGAGGTTGGTGATCGAGACATCGGCCGCGCGAATTTCATCGACCAGGCGCAGGAACGACGGGTCTTTGACGTGCGACCATGGTCTCGTGATGAGCGCATCGCCGGCGAGAAAGAGCGACAGGGCGTCAGACATTGTGTGTCTGCGTTCTGGCAACCTTTTCCAGGCGACGGAGGGCCTTGCCGCGTATGCTAGGGTTTGTTGGCATCGGAGCCCGCGTTTGCAATAAGCGTTCTTGGCTAGAGGTCAGCGCAACATAGCGGCCCGAACATAGCAGACGGCTCGGGGGGTAGTATGTGCGGATTGGTGGGCATTTGGCGGCGCGACGGCGGCGAGGCTGATCGCAACGATATCGAGCGGATGCTCGCACCCATTGCCCATCGCGGGCCTGACGGCAGGGGGATTTGGCAAAACGGCCACGTCGCCTTCGGCCACCTGAGGCTGTCGATCATCGACCTGACCGATGCCTCGGCGCAGCCCATGCTGACGGCCGATCGCTCCGGCGTCCTCGTCTATAATGGCGAGGTTTACAACTACCGGGAGCTTCGCACGGAGCTCGAGCGCGAGGGCGTGCGGTTCCACACCTCAGGCGAGGTCGAGGTCGTGCTCCTCGCTTTGCACCACTGGGGCGCGGAAGAGGCCGTGAAGCGATTCAACGGCATGTTCGCCCTGGCCTATTTCGACGGCCGCGATGGCGCAGTGTGGCTCGCGCGCGACAGGGTCGGAATCAAGCCGATGCTCGTCGCCGATACGGGGACCGAATTCGTGTTCGGCTCGGAAGCAAAGGCCCTTCTTGCCCACCCGCGCATGAAGGTGCGTGCGGATCGTCACGCCATGTCGAAATGGCTTCTCTCGGGCGGATACCGCCCCGATCGAACGCTCTTTGAGGGCATCGATGCCGTCGAGGCCGGCTCCCTATGGAAGATCACGAAGCACGGAATCGAAAAGCGGCGCTACTTCGATGTCTTGGAAGCCCTCGACGTCGATCGGCTCGTTCGCGCCTCGAGCCAGGATCCGGAGAGTTTCGTCCGGGCCTTTCGCGATCTCCTTTACCGGAACGTCGGACTCCATTTGATTAGCGATGCGCCGCTTGCCGCGGCGTGCAGCGGCGGGGTGGATTCCAGCCTGATCACAACCTATGCCCACGAACACATGCCCGGCATTGCCGCCTACGTAGCGGACGTCGCTTGGTCAAAATCAGAAGGGGATCAGGCCGAGCGCGTGGGCCAGCATCTTGGCGTTCACGTCAACCGCATCAAGGTCGATCAAGCGCGCTTTCTAGAGCTCTGGCCCAAGTGCGTCTGGCACTCCGATGTGCCCTCGACGACGCCAAGCGATCCAGCAATGCTGGCGGTGACGCTAAAGTGCCGGGCGGATGGCATCAAGGTGCTGCTAACCGGGGAAGGGTCCGACGAGCTCTTCGGCGGGTATAACTGGCTCCAGGCGACCTACACAATCTGGGCGCGGCAGGACTCCTGGCGGAGATATTTTGCCGGCAAGAACGGGAGGAGCCGGGCGTACGACTTTGCTCCCTTCTCCAACACCATCGCAAGAAGCAATCGATCTCTTCGCGAACGGATGACCATAGCGCTGGATGCCGAGGACGAATTGCTTCCGCAACGCATTCTCGCACATCTGGACCCGGTCAAGCCGGACGCCGATCGGGCATTCCTTGCGCATTGCCTGTGGAGCCTTAGCCTCTATCTATCCTGGATCCTCCATCGCCATGACCGCATCGGCATGGCGGCCTCGATCGAGATGCGGGTCCCCTTCCTCGAGAACGACATGTTCGACTTTGCCTTCCACCTGCCTCGCCGGGCAAAGCTTCATCGCGGCGTCGGCAAGTGGCTGGTGAAGCAGGCAGCCGCCGAGGTGCTGCCGCGCGATATCGTCTACGCAGGGAAGAGGGGCTTTCCCATGCCGCTGAAGTTCTGCCGCGGGACCGAGGGCCTCCTTGCCGGCGGGATGCTCTGCGAGTTGATGGAATGGCCGGCCGGCGTCACGAGGGACACGATCGACATGATCGGCGCCAGCGAAAGGCTGCGATATCACGTCGTCGGCCTTGAATTGTGGGCGCGGATGTTCTTTCGCGGAGAGGCTCCCGAGGCATTGAGCGACCGGCTCGCGACACTCGCGCACGACCACGCTTCAAAACGGCGCGTTGAACGGCGGCAAAGACGCGGGTATCTCGCCGCTTTGGCACAACGTGCCAGGCGCGCTTTGCGAGGCAGCGCGAGCGGCTAGGCGGCCACCACCAATGCGCCATCGACATTGATCGGCGTTCTGCTAGGGTCGGCGGGGCGGCGGGGCGGTTCGGGCGAGCGTGAGGCGCACACGCCATGCGCCGAGGGATTGAACCAGAACGGATTGGATCTGAAGACTTCGTCCGTCATGTCCGCGGGTTGCCGCCTCTTGGTTGTCACCGAATCCCTGGGAATCGGTGGAACCGAATCCCACCTCATCCGCCTGTCGGTGCCCTTGTCCGGCCAGGGCTTCGATACGACGATCTATTGTCTTTCCGAGCCAGGCCAACGCGCCGATCAAGTCGAGGCGGCGGGCATACGGGTGGTCTCGTGGCAACGGCCCCGAAAACGGCACCGGGTCTCGCGCTCGCCCCACAACATCGCTCGGGCCGCAAACCAGCTATTCTGGCTCATGCGGCAATGGCGTCCGCAGATTGCGCATTTCTATCTGCCGGGACCCTATCTCGTCGGGGCGCCGGTCGCCATCGCGGCGGGTGTGCCCATAAAGATCATGAGCCGGCGCAGCCTCTCCCTCTATCAGCGTCGCAGGCCCCTGCTGGCAACGGTCGAACGGGGGCTCCATCGGCACATGGACGCGGCGATCGGGAACTCGCGCGCCGTCGTCGAGGAACTCGTAGAGGAGGGAGTCCCTTCCGCAAAGATCAGGCTCATCCATAACGGCATTGAATGCGCTTCCGCCTCGCCGGCGCGCGCCGAGGCGAGACGCATGTTGGGTCTCGGACCCGATACGCTGATCGGCATCATTGTCGCCAATCTCATCTCGTATAAGGGTCATAGGGACTTGATCGAGGCTCTGGCGCGCGTCTCGCCGGATCTTCCCGCCGGCTGGCAGATGCTGTGCGTGGGCCGCGACCATGGTCTTCAGGTGAAACTCGAGTCTTTGGCTCGAGCCCGCGGGATCGAGGCAAATGTCCAGTTCCGGGGCGAACGCCTCGATACGGCGCGATTGCTCGCGGCGGCGGATTTCGGCGTGTTGAGCTCCTGGGAGGAGGGATTCTCCAACGTGATCTTGGAGGCCATGTCTGCGGGTCTGCCCATGGTCGTGACCGATGTTGGCGGGAACACGGAAGCCGTATCCGCCGAAGAGACCGGACTTGTCGTTCCTCCGCGCAACCCCGCCGCGCTCGGCGCGGCGATCTTACGTTTGGCGCGCGATCCCGCGCTGAGACAGAGGCTCGGCCAGGCGGGGCAAAAGCGCGTGCGCGAGGAATTCTCGCTCGATCGCTGCGTTGCGTCCCATCGCGCCCTGTATGAGGAGCTCTTGGCGCGTTCCGGCTAACGCCTCACGGCTCGAACACGTTCGTGAGCGTTCCAACACCTTCAATCGCGATCTCGATCGTGTTGCGCGGCTCTTTCATTGCGCCCACGCCGAGGGATGTCCCGCAAGCGATGATATCGCCGGGCATGAGGGTCATGTCGCGTGACAAGAGGCTGACCAGCCTGTACGGCGGAAAGAACATGTCGCTCACGCGGTAATTCTGTCTCTCCTCGCCGTTCAGGATCGTCCGTACGCTGAGCCGCATCGGGTCGAGCCCCGTTGCGACCGCAGGGCCGAACACCCCGAAGGTGTCGTAGCTCTTAGCCTTCGTCCATTGCGGGAAGGTCGGGTTCTTGTTGATGAGCTCGGCCGCGGTCACGTCGTTGACGCAGGTGAAGCCGAAGACGTAGCCGGGGGCCTCGGCTTCGCTTACGTGCGAGCATGTCTTGCCAATGACGATTCCAAGCTCGCCCTCGTACACCACCTTGCCGTCGTAGGAAGCGGGCCGGCGAATGGTTTCTCCATGCGCCAGGAACGCGCTCGGGGCCTTGAGCAAATAGAGCGGCTCGCCGGGGGCTTCAACGCCGAGCTTCGCCGCCAGAGCCGGGAAGTTGTTCCAAAGGCAGATCATCTTGCTCGGGGCGCAAGGCGTGCAAAGACGCGCGGCGTTAAGCGCAATCCGTTCTCCGGTCGGCGCGGCGCCTGCAAACATGTCGCCGCCGTGCAACGCGATGGTATCGCCTTCGACGGTTCCGATACCAACACGGCCGGCATGCGCAAACCTGACCCACAGCGCCATCACTTACCCGGCTTTAACGGCGTTCGGCTTTGAGCTTGGCGCGGCACGATATCACGATTGGAGGACATGGGGCGACGTGGCTTGGGTTCCGTTTAAGCTTCCCGGCGGCCTGGCGCGCGGCTAGTCTGCCGGTCGAAGTTCACGCCCCGGCGCCCGGATTCTTCACGCGCAACAATGACCAAGATCAGCGTCATCACGCGAACCTGCGATCGCCTGCCTCTGCTTGAGCGGTGCTTCGCGTCTCTCGTCGAGGCGCGTATCGCGGCACTGGAGTGGGTCGTCGTCGATGACCAGCCTGACGCCGACCCGAAACTCGAAGCTTTCGTCGCGCGCGCCGGCGCGCGTTGTCCGGTCCGGCTTGTGAGGTCGGGGGCGCGCCACCGCGCCAAGGCGGCGAATGCCGGCTTGGCGGCCGCCACCGGCGAGCTCATCCATTTCCTCGACGACGACGATACCGTCATGCCGGGCTTTTATGCCAAGACCTCGGGCTTTCTCCAAGGGAACGCACGCTTCGGCGCGGTCGTCACCCTCGCGGAAAGAGTGATCGAGCGGCAAGCAAGCAGTGGCGGATTCGAGGAGATGCAGCGTCTTCCGCATTATCCGGAGACGCGCGCGATATCGCTCGCCGAGCTTGCCGTCGTGCAGACCTTCGCGCCCGTGTCCTTCGTCGCCCGACGTGAGTGCATCGAGGCCGTCGGCGGCTTCAACGAGCGGTTCGAGGTGTGCGAGGACTACGATCTTTACCTGCGCTTTCTCACCCGCTTCGACATCGGTGTCGTGCCGGAGGTGCTGTGCGCTTTCCACACACGTGAGGAAGGAAACGTTCCCGAGGCGTGGCTCAACTCGCCGGCATCGCGCCAGCACCGCATCGAAGACAAGCTGTTCCGCAACGCCCTGCTCCGGCAGGATCTTGAACAGGGAAAGATGGGCCTCGGCTGGTTGCTCGCGCTTGGCGACATGACGCGAGCGGCGTGGCGCCTCAATCTCGTTCTCGATGCCCTGCAACGCCGATCCCTGCCGAGGGCCATGCTTCGCTGGCTGCGCCGGAGCGAGTAGAAGCGCGATGAGCGTGCGCCGAGCGACCCATCTCCTGTGGACCGCGCCTGGGCTGCTCCTGCGCAAGGCTTGGCAGCGCCTGACGCTGTTCCGCAGCTACGCCGGCGCTGCGCGCGAAGCGCTTGCGCGCACGCGGGCCGAACCCGCTTCGGCCGCCGAGGCAACCGAAATCGTGTCGCTATTGGCGGGGACCATTCCGGTGGTCGTGCTTGCAAGGCGGCGAAACCTTGTGGGATGCGCGGTGCGCGCGGTCGATGTGCCGGTCCTGCTCGCCAGGATCACCGAGGCTCTGCCGCAAGCGAAGCTCATCATCGATGGTCGGCCGGCATCGCTTCGGCTTGCCGCGTTGGTGCGTGAGAGTCATCGCGCGAAAACGATCAGCGTCTTGGCGCAGGCCAGTGCCGACCCGGTGCTATGGCAGTTCAGCGTTTACGACGCGGCCGAGACCGGGACCTATGTCGCGCGGCAGCGGAGTGACGCTGTGGTCGGGACTCTCTATGGCGGGCTCCTCGACCGGCCAGGGGCCACCGAACTTGCGCTTAGCATGCCGGAACTCTCCCGCCGTACCGACAGTCTCCCTATCGATATCGTCTATGCCTTCGTTGACAGCAGGGATCCGGCTTGGCGGAAGGCCTTGGCCGCAGCAAGACTTGAGCATGCGGCAGCCAGTGGCGACGCGCTCGCCGACGGCCGCTTTCACTCAAGCGACGAGCTTCGCTATTCG
>CAYMJW010000001.1:71460-74906 GCA_964390455.1 uncultured Methyloceanibacter sp.
TGGCGACGCGCTCGCCGACGGCCGCTTTCACTCAAGCGACGAGCTTCGCTATTCGCTGCGCTCGGTCGCAATGCATCTGCCCTGGGTTTCGGCCATTCACATCGTGTCGAATTGCAGCCCGCCCGCCTGGCTCGACGCAGGCCACAAGCGATTGCGCTGGGTCGCGCATGAGCAGATCCTCGATCGCACGCATCTCCCGACCTTCAACTCCCATGCCATCGAGGCGAGCCTGCATCGCATTCCGGGCCTGACCGAGAATTTTCTCTATTTCAACGACGACTTCTTCGCGCTCAATGCGCTTACGCCCGCTGATTTCGTCAATGAGAACGGGACGCTCAACGCGAATCTCGAACCTCTTGCCGTCGTCAACGGCGAGGCCAGTCCTCAGGCTCCCGACTATCTCAATGCCGCGCGCAATGGCGCCAAGCTGCTCTACCGGCGCCACGGTTACTATCCGACGCGGCTGCATATGCACGCGCCCTACAGTCTCAAGCGGTCATTGCTTGAACAGCTTGAGGGGGAGTTCGGGGCGGAACTGGAGACGACGCGGCGCGCACAGTTTCGCTCGCTAACCGATCTCAGCGTGGCGTCGTTTTTGGCGCACCATTACGGCTTTGTGCGGCGCGACGTGGTCTATGCCGGGTATCCGGCGGAGCTCGTGACATCGAACGACCCCTTCTTCGCGTTCAACATGCGCCGGATCGGCCGCGCACGCGAAAAGACGAAGGTTGTCTGCCTCAACGAAGGCGGTACGCCCAGCGCGCGCTGGCGGCGAGAGCTGGTCCGGTTCATGACAGAGCAATTCCCGGTTCCGGCCCCCTGGGAGCGCGACGCCTAGCCGCTCGGCGGCATGTCCCGGCGCCCGTTTCGTCCCGCCCGAAGATCGGCGCCAACCGCGCCGACGATGCGCCGGTAGTAGTCCATGCGCCTGAAAGGGTTGTGGTACATCGAGCGCAGCATGGAGGTTACGGCGAGACCATAATGCCGGCGCCTGAACGCCGCTGCCGCCACCTCGCTATGGAGCGTCGACAGCATGGTCTTCCGTTGCTGGCGTTCCAGCGCATACCGGCCTTCGTCCATGTAGTCTTTGATCCGGGACGTGGAGGCACGTACATTCTCAAGCGGATAGTCCTCACGCGCACTCGCGTAAACCGTCGCGAGCACGTCCGGCATGACGGCTATTGGCGTCTTCTGCACACAGCGGAGGAGCCAGTCCCAATCCTCCAAGCGGCGAAGCGATTCATCGAAGAGGCCGACCTCCTCGAACAGAGATTTCTCGACCACCATCGTCGAGCCGGGGGAGAGTCCGCAACCCCAAAGGAGGTCGCTCAATCTTACCTCGGGCCGGGCCACGCGCTGCTCGCCGGCCGGGCGAAAAGGCGTGACCACGAGATAGCCCGTGCAACAGACGCGCCGCGCAGCAGGCTGCGCCTCCATGAAGGCGAGCTGGCGCTCGAGCTTGTCGTGGATCCAAACATCGTCGGAATCGAGGAACGCAATATAGCCGCCGCGCGCGCGGGCAATTCCCTGGTTTCGCGCCGCCGACGGACCGCGGTTGGCGTTGCTGCGAATGATCTCCAACCGTTCGTCCGCGTGCGCGCCCGCGAGCACTTTGGCGAAATCCACACCGGAACCGTCGTCGATCAGCAGCAGTTCGAGATCGGCAAAGCTCTGGCCGAGAACGCTGTCCACCGCCGACGCGAGCGAGGTCTCGCGCCTATGCGTCGGCACGATGACCGTGACCTTGGGCGGATGGGCACCGGGCTTCACGCGGTTTCTCGAATGCGATAACAGATGCTACAATTGGGGCCGAAGCGGACCCGGATCGCGAAACCAACAAGTCGAAAGTCCGAAACTCGGCAGCAAGAAATGTGATTGGATCGAGCATGCGGCAGGCATGGTTCGCAGGGTTTGAGGCTGCGAACCGCTTGGGGGCAATGCAATCGAACCGTCATGGGGCGTGATTTCTTGTCGCTGGGGATGGCGTAGAGGCTCTCGTGAAGCGTGGCGCAAATACTGACCCCGATAAGGTCGCTCAAGACCGCGTCGCCCCCGTCTTGCTTAGAGGTCGTCGATATTTCCGATCACGGCTGCGACGGTATTTTGATCGGCTTAATGAATATTGGCTAGAGAAATATCGCGGCTTAAGTCTCAATCTGGTCGGCGCTCGTCGGAGGACATTGCTCCGAACGACCTTTATTGCCGTTACCGGGAGCGTAGGGAAGACAACGGCGGCCCGGTTGGCGCATGCGATCCTATCCAGCCAAGCAACCTGTCATGCGATGGGCGGTCGAAACTCGGTCTACGCCTCGACATTGGCGGTCCGCTCGATCGACCGCTCAACCGAATTCTGCGTTCAGGAGATCGGCGCTGAGGCCCCCGGTACAATTGCCAAGCATGTCCGCGTGCTCAGACCGACGATCGGGATTGTCACCACGATCGGCAGCGACCACTATAAGAAATATCGCACCCTCGAGGCGACGGCGCGAGAGAAGGGAGAGCTGGTCGAAAGCTTGCCGAGGAGCGGCATTGCCATTCTGAATGCGGACGATCCGCTCGTCATCGCCATGGCGGCGCGAACCCGCGCGCGGGTGTTGACGTTTGGCCGATCGCCGGACGCAGATGTGCGGGCGAGCGAAGTGTCCGCCGTCTGGCCCGGACGGCTGCGGCTCAAGGTGATGCACGAAGATAAGGTTGCGGACGTCGACACCGTGCTCGTGGGCGAGCACTGGACAACGTCCGTTCTGGCGGCGATCGCTTGTGGAATTGCCTGTGGCCTCGCGCTCCAGACTTGCGCCGCGGCGGTTGCGCGGTGTCAACCGTTCTTCGGCCGGTACTCCGTCCATACCGGCGCGCGGGGCCAGAACTTCGTTATGGACCACGTCAAAGCGCCAGTGTGGACAATACCGACCGGATTGGCCTTTGTCGGCGCCGCGCGCGCGCCGCGAAAGACGATCGTTTTTGGAACCTTGTCCGATTACCCAAGTGCCGCAAGTAAGCGTTACCGCAGAACGGCGAGGGAGGCGCTGGAGGTCGCCGATCGCGTGGTCTTCGTGGGACCGCAAAGCGGCCATGTCGAGAACCTACGACAAGGTGCCGTTCGAGAGCGGCTCTTCAACTTTGACACCACCCACCAAGCGAGCATGTTTCTGGCGACCGGCGCGATGCCGGACGAACTCATCTACATAAAGGCCTCCGTCGCCGACCACCTTGAACGCATCATGCTCTCGCAAGTCCAAGACGTCGTGTGCTGGCGCGAGCGGTGCGGCGTGCGCCGGAAAAGTTGCCCCGCTTGTGGCCACTTTCGCAAGGAGAGTGCCCCACCCGTTCGGGAGACACGACAGGACGCCTGAAGCGGTTTAGGTAAGCGTTGCAAATGTGATGACGAAGCGAGAGTTGGCCATGCCGTTACGATCCCGCGCCAGAGAGTGGCTATCTTCATGGAG
>CAYMJW010000002.1:0-59705 GCA_964390455.1 uncultured Methyloceanibacter sp.
CCATGTGAACGGCGTGGTCACGCCGATCATGAACACGAAAATCCCAAATCAATAGCGCTTGATGCCGTCGCCAGGGCGCCCGGATCGGCCCGGTCCCGGCTGAGCTTCTGGCTCGCCTTGCGACGGTCTCGTCGAATCACCATGCCGCTGGCGAGCGCACGGGCACGCTGATAGGGTCGGCGCAAAATCGAGGAGCTTTGCCATGCGCGTGTCACGCCGGACTTTCCTTGCAGGGAGCGCGAGCGCCGCACTTCTTGCGGCAATGCCGGGGGCTGCCCGGGCGCGGGATGTCCCGGCGACGCTGCGCCTCGTGACCCGGCAGATCGACGTCAACGGCAAGGCCGCGATGCGCTATCGCGTCGAGCAGCCTTCCGGCGCGTTCGGTCTTGTCCTCGATGAGGGCGACGAACTCGATGTCCGCGTGGAGAACCATCTCAGTGTTCCTTCCGGACTGCATTGGCACGGCCTGACCGAACCTTGGCGCCAGGACGGCGTGCCCTTTCTCTCAGGCCCTCCCATCGCACCCGGCGAATCACGCGATTTCAGGTTCGCGGCAACGCCTCCCGGCACGCGTTGGATGCACTCACATTTCGGGCTGCAGGAGCAGTCGCTGCTCGCCGCGCCATTGATCATCCGCGAGCGGAGCGCCATCGCCAGCGCGGCGCAGGAGGTCGTGGTCTTTCTCGAGGACTTTTCCTGGACGCCTCCGGAGGCGATCTTCGACGGGCTTCGCAAGCAAGCCGGCATGAAGATGGCCGCGTCCGCGTCCATGCCGATGGCTTCCGGTCCCGATCTGAACGATGTGACCTATGACGCCTATCTCGCCAATGAGCGAACGCTCGACGACCCCGACGTGATCAAGGTCGAGCGCAACGGCGAAGTTCGCCTCCGCGTCATCAACGCCGGTGCCTCAACGAATTTCACCATCGACCTCGGTCCGCTCCAAGGCACCCTTGTCGCGGTCGATGGCAACCCGATCGCGCCGGTTGCCGGCAGCCGATTCCCACTGGCGATCGCCCAGCGCGCGGATATCGTCCTCCGCATGCCGCAAGACGGAAGCGCGGTCACGGTTCTCGCCCTCGGCGAAGGCCGCAAGCTCCGCGCGGGAATCGTGCTGCAGCCTCCGGGAGCGCAGATCGGCAAAACGAGCGCGACGATGGATGAACCCGGACCCCAAGTCGGTCTCGATCTGGAGGCGGGGCTCCGCGCCAGCGCGCCGCTTGCGGCGAAGCCGGTCGACAGTTCAATTCCCGTCGATCTCACCGGCACCATGCAGGGATATGCCTGGGGCATGCCGATCAATGGAATGGGTGGACTGCCCGCGGTCGTCGAGCGCGGTCAGAGGATCGAGCTTGTGTTTCGCAATACGACCGCGATGTCACACCCGATGCATCTGCATGGTCATGTCTTCCAGATCTCGGACGTCAATGGCAAGCCGATCCAGGGTGCCATCCGCGACACAATTCTCGTGCCGCCAAAGGCGACGGTGAGCGTTCTGTTCGATGCGGACAATCCCGGGTTATGGGCGTTTCACTGCCACAACCTCTATCACATGGCGGCCGGCATGTTCTCGACGCTCGTGTATCGCGGGTTCGCTTGAGCAACGGTCCGCCCGCTCGGCAGTCATCCCCAAATGAACCGCAAGCCTGACCCTTACGGCCGCGACGCGAAGCTGCCCTACCACATTCCGCTCAAAGGGTGGTGGCAGGTGGCTCAACGCGTCTGGACCGAAAGCGGGCGCGACAATCTCTCCGTCGTGGCGGCCGGTTGCGCCTTTTTTGCCCTGTTGGCCATTTTCCCCGTGTTGACGGCGCTCGTCTCTTTCTATGGCCTCACGGCGGATCCGAGCACCGTGGATGAGCATTTCGGCGTGCTGCGGTCCGTGCTTCCGCCGCAAGCGGGCGACATGGTGATGCAGCAGATCCACCGGGTCGCCGCAGCGCCGGGAGGGAGGCTTGGCTGGAGCCTCGCGGTCAGCCTGGGGCTCGCGCTGTGGAGCGCGCTTGCCTGCACGCAAGCCATGATGGACGCGCTCAATATCGCTTACGAAGAACCCGAGCGCCGGAGCCTGTTGCAGTACTATTGGAATGCCTTCACCTTCACCGTCATCGGCATGCTTGGCGGCTTGGTCATGCTTCTCGCCATCCTTTACGTGCCGATCCTGTTTGCCGTCGCGGGCTTTTCGCGGCAATTCGAGCTGATCGTCGTGGTGGGACGCTGGCCGTTCCTCGCCTTGTTCGTCCTGCTCATCCTGTCGCTTCTCTACCGCTATGGCCCCAGCCGCCGCAGCGCCGCTTGGCACTGGGTTACGGTCGGGTCTCTGTTTGCCACGGTGACGTGGCTGATCGCTTCGGCGGCCTTCTCGCTCTATGTCTCACACTTCGCCAATTACGATCGCATCTACGGATCGCTCGGCGCCGTGATTATCTTGCTGTTCTGGCTCTACATCTCGTTCTACATCGTTTTGCTGGGCGCGGAGATCAATGCCGAGCTCGAGCTGCAAACGGCTGAGGACACGACCGCGGGCGAGCCGCGCCCGATCGGCAAGCGGGGCGCCTTCGTCGCCGACAACGTGGCCGGCGGGCCTGGTGGTGAGAAGCGGCCGCCAAGTCCGGCGGCGCGCGATCCCGGCGCGACAAAGCCAGGCAACCCCTAGTCATGTTTTCCCCGGGGAACAATGACCGGCGCGTGCGGGCGGCACCGCGGAAGGATGGACGGCCTCTGCGGAACCATCGCCAGCACGCGGCGTTTTCATGGACCCCCTGCACCAACAGAGGAGCAATGTGATGAAAACGTTGATATCCACCTTCACTTTGGCTCTGGCTCTCGGCTTCGCAGGCCCCGCGCTTGCCGGGGATGTGTCAAGCGCGACGACCCAGGCTGACTGCGAGAAAGCGGGCGGCATGTGGGATGCCGCTACGAGCAAGTGCTCGGAGAAGCAGATGTAGCCGCCCCCTGCTGCTGCATCGGGGCGCCGGCGCGAGAGTCGGCGCCCTTTTTCTCGTCCACGCCATTTTGAAGCTTAAGGCTCAGCCCGGGACGTCGCTTTGGCGCGGCACGACCACGGCAAAGAGATCGCCGAGCGCGGCCAGGCTCGCTTCGTGGAGTTGATCGGCGGGCACGTCCTTGCCGTTAACGGCGTTCGGGATGGCGCGCGTCGCCGTCGCGCCGGCGACCACGGTGTTGGCATAGCCGTGATTGAACGAAGCGCGCGCGGTCGAATTCACGCACATATGCGTCATGAAGCCCGCATAGACGACGTTCTTCACGCCGAGCCTCTTCAGGACCGCATCGAGCTCCGTTTTCTCAAACGCGCTCGGATAATTCTTGACGATAACGGTTTCGCCTTCGATGGGCGCAACCATGTCCGCAATCTGGCCGATTGGCGCGCTGACGTCGTAAGGCGTTCCGGGCCCTGCATCATGCATGATGTGGATCACCGGCCGCTTGGCCGCCCGGAAGCGCTTCAGCAGGGCCGCCGCCTCCTCGAGCGCGGGCTCGACGCCAACGAGTCGCATGACTCCTTCGCGATAGGTCTGCTGGCAGTCGATCAGCACCAGCGCGCTGTCGGAGATCGGTGACGGATTCCGCGTCATCCCGGTGATGTCGCGCAGTGTGGGGCTCGCCATGTGTGGTCCTTCCGCTACTGGCTCAGTGTACGTACCGCTTTTTGAGACCCCTGTCGTCTTGTTTACGATAGTGCCGCTCCAAGTGGTTACTTCCAATGGCACCGGAGTGGGTCGCATGTCTCAGGGTATCACGGAGTGCCGGCGGCGCAGGTGCCGTCTCATTGCGTGAGTCCCTGTCATGCCTGAATCACTTCCAAACGACATCGGTGGCGAGTGGAGCGAAGTCTTCGATTGGCCCCTCATCGGCATCCAAGCGACGCTAACGCCTGACGGGAAAATCCTGACTTTCGGCACCGATCAGAACGGAGTGCAAGGCGCCACGCTCATTTACGACGTCTGGGATCCGGTGACGAATATTCACTATACGCTGCCGAACCAAACCAAAACGGACACGTTCTGCTCGGCGGCGATTGTCGTTCCATCGACCGGCGAGATCCTCATCACCGGCGGCGATGCAAGGCCCCTGGGCCACACCAACAACGGTGTCCACGACGTCAATACGTTCGACTACCGCGACATGAGCCTCCGGGCGTCGCCGGACGGACCGATGCGCTACGACCGCTGGTACCCGACCGTGGTCGAACTCGCGAACGGGAAGGTTCTGATCCTTGGCGGCCAGAACATGACCGGCGCCGGCGTGGGCACGCCGGAGCTCTACACGCCCGGGGAGGGGTGGAAACCCCTGACCGGAGCCTACAGCCAAGCGATTGCCGACGACCCGAACTATCCCCGCGCCTGGTTGGCGTCGAGCGGCAACGTCGTCATGATCGACTCCAGGTCAAGCTCGAGCGACCCGGCCGATGTCGTGATCTTGGACCCGTCCGGCAAGGGCACGCTGACGAAGGTCGCCGATCTTCCCTTCACGACGACGTGGAAGGTGCCGGCGATCAAATTCGCCGAGGACAAGGTGCTCATGCTCGATGATACGGGCGGTGCCTGGGTCATGGATATGAGCGGCGGCAAACCGACATTCCAAAAGACGGCCAGTCTTGGGGAGGTTCGTAACTGGTCGAACATGGTCGTTCTCGCCGATGGCTCGGTCATGGTCTCCGGCGGCAGCGATTCCGACAACAAACTCGTCGGCGTCGATTACGCGGTGCAAATCTGGGATCCGCAGACCGGCGCGTGGACGACCGGGGACGACGCAGCGCTCGCGCGGATGTATCACTCGACCACGATTCTGCTCCCAGACGCCACGGTGCTTTCGCTCGGCGGCGGCGCTCCGGGACCGCTGACCAATATGAATGGCGAAATCTACAAGCCGGGCTACCTGTTCAACGCGGACGGCTCGTTGGCGACGCGTCCCGTGATCGCGGACGCCCCGGACTCTATCGAGCAGCGGCAGAACTTCACCATCGAGGTGGACGATGCCGCCAGCATCACGCGGCTGACGTTCGTCAAGGCCGGCTCGACCACGCATTCGATGGACATGTCCACGGGCATGTTCGACCTGAGCTTCACGCGCGGCGAAGGCAATACGCTCAACGTCACCGTTCCCGCGAACAGCAATGCGCTTGCACCGGGGAGCTGGATGCTGTTCGCGTTCAACGACCAAGGCACGCCCTCGGTCGCGGCGATGGTATCGGTTGGGATTGGCGGCGAGATCTTTTCGGCCGGATTCGACGGCTATGTCACCGAGTCGGGCGCCGCAAGTTACGATGCCGCCTCCGACACCTTCACCCTGACGCCGAGTTCAACGAATAAAATCGGCGCGGTGATGTCCAACGATCGCATTGATTTAACTCAGGATTTCACCGTCGAGTTCAGCGCCTATCTCGGCAGCAGGGACAGCGGCGGCAGCGGCATCGCCTTCGTCTTGCACAACGACCCTTCGGGCGGCGATGCCTTTGGCGGGGCGTCGAACGCGCAAGGCGCGAACGGCATCGCCAACGGTTTGGCCATCAGCCTCGACACCTATCGGGAGTCGTCGTCGGAAATGAGGTCCGACCACACGAACTTCTTCGACACCGATGCGGCGGCGGGCACGTCGCTGACAAAGGCAGTGTCGCTGCCGCAGCTCGAAGACGGCAAATGGCACGACGTGAAGGTCGCTTGGGATGCGGACACGCAGACCTTGACCTACTGGGTCGACGGGAAGATGGCCGGAACGATGACCGGCGATCTCGCCAACCAGTATTTCAGCGGGTCTGATTACGTCCACTTTGGCTTTACCGGTGCGACGGGCTCGAGGGTCAGCAACACGCAGCAGGTCAAGGTGAAGAGCGTCGACGCGGTTCATGCGCCGTCAGATGCTGAGGCCGGCACGATCGCGCAAATCGGTTCGACGGCGCAGATGAGCGGCAACGCCGGTTTCGACGCAGGCAAGCAGGCCTTCATGCTGACCCCCACCGGCGCTTCGAAGACGGGCGCCGTGATGAGCGATGCCCATATCGATCTTAACGCCGATTTCCAGCTCTCGTTCAACTTCTTCCTCGGATCCAATGATGGCGGATCAAGCGGCGCCACCTTCGTTCTGCAAGCCGATCCCGACGGAGAGAATGCGATCGGCAGCGGCGGCTCCGGGCTCGGGGCTCTCGGCATAGAGAACGGACTGGCCATCGCCTTCAACGCCACGCGCGGATCCGAAACGACGCGTCTGGTCGACACGGATTCCGGATCGTCGCTGAGGGGCCTCACATCCAGCGTGAGCCTCGGGAATCTCGAGAACGGACGCTGGCATCAGGCGGATGTCTCCTGGGACGCCGAGACGCAGACATTGAAGTACTGGGTTGATGGCAAGCTCGCAGGCACGCTGACAGGCGACCTCGCAGCCAAGTATTTCGGCGGAGCGCATCACGTCAACTTCGGATTCACCGGCGCGACGGGTAGCACCGGCAATCTCGAACAGGTGCGCGTGACCGAGCTCAGCGCCAATGGCGGCGACCTCGAATACGGTCACTTCGGGGCGTGCCATTGCGATCCGTTCATGGAGACGGACGAAGACAGCCACGTGACGCGCGTCGGCAGCGCAAGCATTGATGCGGCGAATCTCGTCACGTTGACGGCGACCGCCGCGTCAGCCGCTGGATCCGCGTTCAGCCTGGCCAAAATGGATCTCGGCGCCGATTTCAGCCTGAATTTCGATTTCTATGCCGGCAGCAAGGATGTTTCTGGTGGCGGCTTGTCGTTCGTTCTTCACGACGATGCGCTGGGTGCCGACGTTCTTGGCGGCGCCGGCACAGCTCTCGGCGCAGGGGGCATCCGCAATGGGCTCGGTGTCGCGTTCTCCATGGCGCAGGGCGCGGACAAGACCAACTTCTTTGACACCGACCTTGGCGCCTCGGCCGGGGCGCTTTCGCCCCAGACCGCGTTCGGCAATCTGGAAGACGGCAATTGGCATAACGCTCAGGTGACGTGGGACGCCTCTAGCCAAACGCTGTCCTATTGGGTTGACGGTCAACTCGGCGGCACGCTGACGGGCGACCTCGCGGAGCAGTATTTCGGCGGCTCCGACCACGTCCATTTTGGCTTCACCGGGACCACGGGCAAGACGGCCAATGTGCAGCAGGTGCGGGTGACGGGATTGGACGGCAATCTCCTGTGCGCCGATTGTGGCACAGACGGACCGGGTCATTCCCATGATGAGGCTGAGCACGATGCCGAACACGAGCATATCGACGGCATCACGATCACTGCCGGTCCGACCAACGACAGCGTGACCGGCACCCCTGGCGATGACGTCATCATCGGCGGACGTGGCGCCGACACTCTGACCGGCGGCGCGGGGCAGGACCGCTTCCATTACCGCTTCGCGAACGAAGGTGGCGATACGATCGTCGATTTCGCACTGGCCGAGGACAGCTTGAGTTTCTCGGCGTCAGGTTTTGGCGCAGGGCTTACCGCAGGCCTGTCCCTCGTGGCCGGTGTCAGCTTCGTCGCCAACGCGAATCCGACCGCCACGACGACGACCGGCACATTCCTGTTCAACACCGAAACGCACACACTCGCCTTTGACTTCGACGGATCGGGCGACGGTGAGGCCGTGCTGATCGCGCAATTCGAGATGCCGGACAGCCTCGCAATCAATCACTTCGAAATCACGGCTTAGGCATTCTCGCGTCGAATTGAATCCTGACCCCCCCTCTAACTCCCCCCTTTCAGGGGGGAGAAAAATAGGCGCGGCGTATTGCTCTCCCTCCCCCTGCAAGGGGGAGGGCCAGGGTGGGGGTCGGGAGCCGAGTAATCAGTGCTGTAGAGACAGCGCACGACGTAGCGCTTGGGGTCTGCTCTAACGCTCGCGGAACGCCTTGGTGATCTGGTCGCTGAGCGGCTTCATCAGGTATGACGCCACCGTCCGATCGCCGGTCCGGATAAAGACTTCGACGGGCATCCCGGGAATGACGTTGAGCGCAAGTTCCTTCAGTCTTGGTCCGGGGATGGCGATGCGCGCGGAATAGTATCGCTCGCTCGTCTTGTCGTCCTCGATCAAGTCGGCCGAGACGCGGGTCACGGTCGCGTCCAACTCCGGCGTCGTGCGCTGGTTGAAGGCGGAGAACCGCAGCACCGCCTTCTGACCGGCATGGACCTGGTCGATCGCCTCCGGTGGAATCCTCGCCGCGACGTCGAGCGTATCGCCTTTCGGCACGATCAACATCATGTCTTCGCCGGCCGAGACCACGCCGCCGATCGTATGCACCGTCATCTCGTGAACGGTGCCGCTCTGTGGCGCGCGGATCTCGATGCGCGAGAACACGTCCTCCGCGGCGATCTTCTTTTCCGTCACTTCCGCGATCTCGGCCCGAATGGTCGCAAGCTCCTTGCCGACCTCTGTCCTAAGGTCTTGATCGATCTGGATGATTTGCAACTCTATTTCGGCGACCTTGTTCTTGCTCTCCGCCATCGAGGCGATGATCTGGCCGCGGTCGCCTTCCGCCTTCGCCAGGTCGCGCTGGAGCGCAACCACCCGCGTGAACGCGACGAGACTCTTCTGCCAGAGAGTCATGATCCCCTCCAGCTCCTTGCCGATCCATGCGATCTCATTGCCTTTGGCGGTTGCCTGCGCTTCGAGCCCGGTCACGCCCTGCCGAAGCTGAGCGATGCGCTCCTCGAGCTGCGCCTTTTGGCCTTGGCGCGCCGTGCGCCGGCTCGTGAACAGCCGCTCCTGCGCCGCAATGAGCTGCGCCACGTCCGCATCGCCGCTGCGTTCGGTCAATTCCGCGGGGAAGACGATCTGCTCGGCGCCGTCGCGCTCCGCCTCCTCCCGCGCTTGACGCGCCAAGAGTTCATCGAGGCGCTTGGAGAGGATCGTCAGGTTGGCGCGAGCCTGAGTATCGTCAAGGCGAACCAGAACTTGCCCGGCCTCTACGGCGTCGCCCTCGTGAACGAGCAGCGCGCCGATAATGCCGCCCACCGGGTGCTGGATCTTCTTGACGTTGGAGTCGACGACGATCACGCCGGGAGCGACGACCGCTCCGGACAACTCCGTGGTGGCCGCCCAGCCGCCGACGCCCACGCCAAGCAGCGCAACGGTCGCGACTCCGGCCAAGAGATGCGCCCGGATGGTTCTCGATCGCGTATGTCGGGTCGTGAGCATGTCTCTTGCGTCCTCGCTAGGCTACGATTCGCCGCCGCGCAGGTTTCGCTGCGGGAGGGGCGTTGGGCGTGACGAGGGTCGGGGTCAGCACCTCATCGCGTTTTCCGAGAGCCTTTGTTTCCCCGTTGACCAAGACGAGCACGAGGTCCACGGCGCCAAGCACGTTCGGCCTGTGGGTGATGACGATGACGATGCCCTTGCGCTCGCAGATGCCGCGAATGGCCTTGGTGAGAGCAATCTCGCCATCCATGTCCAGATTGGAGTTGGGCTCGTCGAGGATGACGAGAAACGGCTCCTTGTAGAGCGCGCGCGCCAGCCCGATCCTCTGGCGATACCCCGCCGACAGCGTCTCGCCGCGTTCCCCGATCAAGGTATCGTAACCATTGGGCAGACCAAGGATGAGCTCATGTACGCCGGCGGCCCGCGCCGCCGCGATGATGGCGTCAGGCGGCGCATCCGGCTCGAACCGGGAGATGTTCGCGGCCACGGTTCCCTCGAAAAGGGACACGTCCTGCGGCAGATAGCCGATGTGGCGGCCAAGCGAGTCGCGCGACCATTGCGCAAGTTCGGCGCCGTCGATGCGCACGCTGCCAATGGCAGCGGGCCACACGCCGAGCAGCGCCCTGACCAGCGAGGATTTGCCCGCACCGCTCGGGCCGACGATGCCGAGGGCTGAGCCTGCGTTGAGGTCGAAACTGACACCTTGCACCACCGTCCGCTTCGAGCCCGGCGGCACGACCGCGACGTTCGCGACGGAAATGCCGGCCGATGGCTTCGGCAGCGGAAGGGAGTCGGACTCGGCCGGAATGGCGGCCAGCAAGGCGTTGAGGCGGCCCCAGCTTTGCCGCGCGGCACCGAAGCCTTTCCAGTTGGCGATGGCCACGTCCACGGGCGCTAAGGCTCTCGCGGTGATGATCGAAGCCGCAATGATGACGCCCGCCGTCGCCTCCTGATGAATGACGAGATAGGCGCCGACACCGAGCACCGCCGACTGCAAAACCAGCCGCAGCACCTTGACCACGGAGCCAAGGCCGCCGGTCACGTCGGAAAGGCGCTGTTGCGCGTCGGTGAATTGTGCGTTCGCCTCGCGCCAGTTGGCGCTCATCCGTTCCGTCATGCCGAGCGCGTGAAGCACCTCGCTGTGCGTCCGGCTCGATTCGGCCAAGAGATTGCGCGCCGCGCTCAACCTCCCCGCATCGCGGATCGGCGCGCGCGAAGCGATTTCGGTGAGGCAGGTGAGCGCGATGATGATGATCGCGCCAATCGTTGCGGCGAGGCCAAGATAGAAATTGAAGGCGAAACACAGCCCGAGATAGAGCGGCATCCAGGGCAGATCGAACAGGGCCGTCGGTCCTTGACCGGTGAGGAAGTTCCGCGTGGCGTCGAGGTCGCGGACCGGCTGGAGCGAGTCGGCCGTCCGCGCCCCTTTGAGCGGCAACTTGATGACCGCGCGATAGACGCTCTCGGCAATGGACTCGTCGAACGCGGAGCCGATACGGACCAAGAGCCGGGTCCTGATCAGGTCGAGGATGGCCTGGAGCGCATACAGGCCCAAGACGAGTATAGACAGCCCGATCAGCGTCGGCACGCTCCTGCTCGGCAGCACGCGATCGTACACTTGCAGCATGAAGATCGAGCCGCTGAGCATGAGAAGATTGATGAACGCGGATAGGAACCCGACGCCGAAGAAGGCGCTCCGGAACTGGTGAAGCACATGGGCCAGGAGAGAGCGCGTGCTCTCGCTTCTTGGCTTTCGGCCTGCGGGCGAAGCGGTCACGGCGTTAAGCATGATTGACCTGTTGAACCAACGGGTTGGGCGCGGCGTTCGCCTCAGTCGAGGCGCGGACCGGTGACGCGGGGAGCAGGTTAGCCCCGGTCATTAATCTGTGTCGGGACGATTTGGAGGTAACGCTTCCTTGCGCGCAAGGCGCGCTTGCACGTCGCCGGGTCAGCCCAGAAGGCGGGCCGCCTTAAGCGGCGGCGGCGAGGTTCCCCGACAAGGCCGCCTCGAACAGCTTGCGGCTCCCCTCTTTGGTCAAGGGAACAGGATTGCCGCCCGCGGTCGGATCGACCACGGCCATCTCGACGATGGTCGCTTCCTTGCCGCCGTCCACCTTCAGCCCGCGGAGATCGTTGGGAACGCCTGTTGCTTTACGCAAGCCAAGCACCGCGTCGAGGAACCCGTCGAACCCGCCTTTAATGCCGAGATAGCCGGCAAGCCGCGTGATCTTCGGCTCGATCGCCTTTCTGTTGAACACGAGCACATAGGGCATGAACACGGCGTTGGTCGTGCCGTGATGGGTGTGATAGAGCGCGCCGACCGGGTGCGACAGCGCGTGGATGGCGCCGAGCCCTTTCTGGAAGGCGGCAGCCCCCATCGCGGCCGCGCTCATCATATGCGCGCGCGCCTCGAGATCCTTCCCGTTGGCCACGGCCTTCGGCAGATTCTCGAAGATGAGCCGCATGCCCTCGACCGCGATGCCGTCCGCCATCGGATGATAGGAAGGGGCGCAATACGCCTCGAGGCAATGCGCGAGCGCATCCATCCCTGTGCCTGCGGTGATGGCGGGCGGCATGCCTGCCGTGAGCTCGGGGTCGCAGATGACGACGCGCGGCATCATCTTCGGGTGAAAGATCACCTTTTTCGTCTGCGTCGATTCTTGCGTGATGACGCCGGCGCGGCCGACCTCCGAGCCGGTGCCCGCCGTGGTCGGTACGGCGACGATTGGCGCGATCTTGTCGGCGTCGGCGCGCGTCCACCAATCGCCGATATCCTCGAAATCCCATAGCGGTCTCGTCTGCCCCGCCGCAAAGGCGATGACCTTGCCCGTGTCGAGGCCTGAGCCCCCGCCGAAGGCGACGACGCCGTCATGCTTTCCGGCGCGGAAGACGGCGATGCCTGATTCGACGTTTCCCTCGACCGGGTTCGATTGCACGTCGGCAAACATGGCGACCGGGAGCCCCGCCTGTTTCAGAAGACCGAGCGCCTGTTCCGTGATGGGAAGCTTGGCGAGGCCCGCATCCGTCACCAGCAGAGGGCGGGCGATCCCCGCCGCCTTGCAGGCATCGGCGAGTTCCTTGATGCGGCCCACGCCGAAACGTACGGCGGTCGGGTAGCTCCAATTGGCGGTCGGTGTGCTCATGTCGCGGTTTCCGAGTTGAGATCGGTTAGATTTCGCGGAGGTGGAAGCTCTTCGGCTGGGTCAACGCCTCGAAGCCGAGCTTCGACAGCGCCGTGCCGCGCCCGGTCTCCTTGACGCCGGTCCAGGTGAGATACGGGTCGAGATAGTCGCAGCGGTTCATAAAGACCGTGCCGGTCTCGACCCGGCTGCCGAGCTCGGCCGCGCGGTCCATGTCGCGCGTCCAGATCGAGGCCGTCAGCCCATAGGGACTGTCGTTCATCAGCATCACCGCCTCGTCGTCGTCGTGCACCTTCATGATGCCGACGACGGGGCCGAAGCTCTCCTCGCGCATCACCTCCATCTGGTGATTGACGTTGACCAGGACTTCGGGCGCGAGATAGGGCGAGCCTGCCGCGTCGCCCTTCACCTTCATGTTGATGAGCGGGGTCGCGCCCTTGCGCTTGGCTTCGTCGATCTGGGCGCGCACGGTGTCGGCAAAGGAAGCGCGCGCCATCGGGCCCATCGTGGTCGCCTGTTCGAGCGGATTGCCCACCACATATTTGCGGGTGAGATCGGCGAAGCCTTCGACGAAATCGTCGAAGACCGAGGCATCGACATAGATGCGCTCGATGCCGCAGCAGCACTGGCCCGAATTGTAGAACGTGCCGTCGACCAGGTTCTCGATGGCATGATCGAGCTTGGCGTCGGCGCGCACATAGGCCGGGTCCTTGCCGCCGAGCTCGAGCCCGAGCGAAGCGAACGTGCCCGCCGCGGCGCGCTCGATGGCGCGGCCGCCGGCGACCGAACCCGTGAAGTTGATATGATCGATGCGGCCGGAGCCGATCAGCTTCTCGGTCTGCTCATGCGACAGCACGAGATTGTGGAACAGGCCCTTCGGCAAGCCGGCGCGCTTGAACGCCTCGGCGAAGCGCTCGCCGACCAGGAGCGTCTGCGCCGCGTGCTTGAGGATCACGGCGTTACCGGCGAGAAGTGCCGGGACGATCGTGTTGATCGAGGTGAGATAAGGATAGTTCCACGGCGCGACGACCATGACGATGCCGAGCGGCTCGCGCGCGATGTAGCGCCGGAAGCCCGGCTTCTCCGGCGGGTAATAGGGCTGAAGCGCCTCCTCGGCGAGCGCCACCATGGCGCGGACGCGCTCTTCAACCCCGCCCTTCTCGCCGCCGTAGCGCACGGGCCGGCCCATCTGCCAGGCGATCTCCGTGGTGATCTCGTCATTCATCGCAACAAGCGCGTCGAGGAAGGCGAGCATGTAGCGGCCGCGCTCGGCGATCGGGGTGGCCCGCCACTTGGGCAACGCCGTGCGCGCGGCCGAGAGGGCTGCGTCGATGGCGGCGTCTTTGGCAATCGGGCGCTCGGCGTAAACCGAGCCGTCAACGGGGGAGATGATCTTTACACTGTCTGACATTTTCACGCCTCTCAACTCACGACCGCTCGAAACCGCGTTTCAATTCCCAGTCGGTGACGCGACGGTCATACTCGAATTGCTCCCATTCTGCATTATGAACATAGTGATCGATGACGTCGTCGCCCAAGGCGGCGCGCAGCATCTTCGAATTTCGCATCAATTCGGTGGCCTCGCGGAGCGTTTTCGGCACCTCGGTCAGCGCCTTGCCCACATAGGCATCGCCGACGAACGGCGGCTCGAGCTTCAATTTCTGCTCGATACCGGCAAGGCCCGCGGCGATCAGCGCGGCGAAGGCGAGATACGGATTGAGGTCGGCGCCGCCGATGCGGCACTCGATGCGGATGCCCTTGGTCTCGGCCCCGCACAGGCGGAAGCCGGCCGTGCGGTTGTCCATCGACCAGATGGCCTTGGTCGGCGCGAAGGTTCCGGCCTGGAAGCGTTTGTAGGAATTGATGTAGGGCGCCAGGAACCAGGTGATCTCGCGAGCATACTTGAGCTGTCCCGCCACGAATTGGCGCATCAGCTCCGACATGCCGTGCTCGCCCTTCTTGTCGAGGAAGAGCGGCGTCTTGCCGGCCGCGTCCCACAGCGAAGCATGAATATGGCTCGAGGAGCCGGCGAGGTCGTAGCGCCATTTCGACATGAAGGTCACGGCCTTGCCGAGCCCGTAGGCGATCTCCTTGCAGCCATTCTTCAAGATGACGTGCCAGTCGGCCATGGTCAGTGGATCGGCGTAGCGGACGTTGACTTCCTCCTGGCCGGGCCCCCATTCGCCCTTCGAGTTCTCGACCGGGATGCCCGCGCCCTGCAGACCGTTGCGGATGGCGCGCATCACGCCCTCTTCCTTGGTGGTCTGGAGGATGTGGTAGTCCTGAATATAGGAGCCCGCGGTCTTGAGATTGCTCCAGGCCTTGTCTTGCGCCGACTCGTAGGTCTCGTCGAACAAATAGAACTCGAGCTCCGAGGCCATGCGCGACGACATGTTCAGGGCGGCAAGCCGCGCAATCTGCTTGCGCAGGATCGCGCGCGGGCTATGCGCCAGCGGCTCGTGATGGTGATGGTCGAGCACGTCGCAGAGCACGAGCGCGGTCGCCGGAAGCCAGGGAATGCGCCGAAGCGTCGCGAGGTCAGGCTTCATGACGAAGTCGCCGTAACCTTTTTCCCAGCTCGCGACCGCGTAGCCGGGCACCGGCTCCATATCGATGTCGTCGGCAAGCAGATAATCGCAGCCGTGGGTTTCCTCGTAGGCGCCGCCGAGGAAGAACTCCGCCTGGAAGCGCTTGCCGATGAGCCTCCCCTGCATGTCGGGGAAGCAGGCAACGACCGTATCGATCTCGCCGGCGTCCGACGCCGCTTTCAACTCTTTCAAACTCAACAAGCCGGTCATGTGCTGTTACTCCCGCTCCGGGATGGAGAGGCCCGCGCCAACCCGCGCGGGCCTCTTGTCATCCTACCCTGAGGCCGACGGCTCGCGCAGCGCGTCAACCCTTTTCTTGATGCTCCATCGCGAATGCTGCCAGACCTTACACCGCGGAGCGGCGCGCTCCAACAAGGGTCCGCTCGGCGATTGACAGAATCTCCGCCAGCCGGTCAGCCCACCTCCGCTCGCCCGATTGGTCGCTGATCTCGTCATTGCGTATCTCGATCATGACCGCGGGGAGCGCGCTCGGCTGGGCGTGCCGCTCGACCGTGTAATAGACCTGGTCCTCCGGCGAATACGGTTCGTTGATGCCGACGAAAAGCGCGGGATCGGCCTTGAGTTCGCGGATAAGGACATCGGCCATGCGGCGGTCGTCGCCGAACACGATTCCGACCTGCCACGGGCGGGCTTTCCCGAGATAGACCGGGGTGTAGGAGTGTATTGCGACGAGCGCTGTCGGCTGCCGTCTGGCAAGACGGTGCGCGAGACAAGCATCGATAGCCGCGTGGTAAGGGCCATGGATCTGGTCGAGCCGCCGGGAGCGCTCTGCCTCGGTCAGCCCGTGATTCGCCGGCACGTTCCGGCCTTCGCTCTCGGTAACGATCAGGCTTTTTGCGTCGGGGGCGCGATTGCAATCAATGATGAGGCGGGAGGCGTCCGGCCAAAGCAGCGGCCCGTCGAATCGCGCCGCGAGATGCCGCGCCACGCCAAGCGCGCCGGGATCCCAGGCAATGTGGGTCTGAAGCGCGTCGTGGGCAAACCCGAACGATTTGAACGCCTCTGGGATGCGATTCGAGGCATGATCGCAGACGAAGACGAATGGGCCGGAACCGTCGGGATTCTCCGCGACGATCAGGCCGTGCTCCCCGAGCCCCCCTTTTGCCATGTCTTTTATACCGTTGTCCTCAAAAGGCGCCCCCGAGCGCGGCAGGCGCCAAGGGGCCCCGATCATAGTCTTCGATCCCAAAGTCCCGCAAACGGGTATTTGGCCAATTTGCGCGCGGAACGCGCCCAAAGCGGAGCCAGGACTCCAATTTGACTATGGCAAATCGGCAACAGCGCCGCGCCGTTTTTATAAACAGGCGGGTTTTTCATTGCGTCGGTTGTGCGGCGGCATATTCTGTCCCTTAACGGGGAGCGGTGCACCGCACATACGAGAAGACTGCGGGCATCGGCCGAACGGGACTGAGATGGGGGACCAAAAAATGGCTCGGCGCAACAAGGAAGTCGGTGTTTTGAAGTCGTGCGTGTTGGCTGCGGCGCTCGCCGCGGGGTTGGCGGCACCGGCTCAAGCCGACGACAAGAAGATAACGCTTGGGGCGATCACCTACATTGCCACGGACTATATGTTCCGTGGCGTGTCGAACACGAATCAGCGTCCTGAAGCGACTGCCGAGTTCGACATGTACTATGGCATCTTCTACGCGGGCATTTGGGGATCCAACACCGTGTACGGAGATGGCATCGAGATCGACTACTATGCCGGCATCACCCCCAAATGGGGCGACGTCACCTTCAACTTCGCCTTCCTGTACTACAGCTATCCGGGCGAAAACAGCACGCTAGGCTATTACGAGGTGAAGGCTGCCGCGTCATACACGACCGGGAACTGGACCTTCGGCATCGGCGACTGGTGGTCGCCTGACAACTTCCAGGTCTTCGGCAACTCGAATGCTATCGAGGGATCGCTCGCCTATGCCTTCCAGGGCAAGCTCTTCAATTTCTTCTCGCCCACGGTCAGCGGTATCCTTGGTTACCAGACCTATGAGGACCTAGCTAACGATTACACTTACTGGAACGCGGGCCTGACGCTTGGCTTCATGGACCACTATTCGGTCGACGTCCGCTACTGGGATACGACCTATAACAGCACGGAGTGCTTTGTTCAGAGCGGCGCGCGCGGCAACTGCGATGCGAGGGCCGTGGCCACGCTCAAGGCCTCCTTCTAGAGCTTCAGAACTTCCCCAAAAAACACTTCCCACCTCAAAGGGCGCCCACCGCGGCGCCCTTTCTCTTTTCGCCTGGGGTTGCGCCAGCTTCGCAGCGGGATGAAACCCCGTCGATGAAGGCATCGACCGAGGCGCGGAACGCCGCGTCGCAGTCGAGCCCCTTAAAGGCAGGAATGAGTGCCCGGGTTGCAGGATAGGCAAGCGGGTCGAGCGCGCCGAGTTCGGCCTCATCTTCCTCGTCGATCTGCCGCAACAGCCCTTCAGCCTCCGCCAAGGCATAGCCGAGCAAGAAAGCGTAGAACGCAAGCCCAAGTCCCGCCGCCTCGTCATCGCTGAGTCCGGTGTGGCGCAGCGCCCGGTACACGACCTCGCTCAAGGCATGATCGGCGGGGCCGGTTGTGTGGTAGCGAAAATGCAAGTGGAACGAGCGGGGATGGCGTTGGGCAAGGTCGCGATAGGCCGCGGCGACGTTGCGAAGATCGGCACGCCAATCGCTGCTCGGATGCGGCAATGTGACGGTTGCAAGTGCCCGGTCTGCAATCGAGCGTAAAAGCTTTTCCTTGGAGCCGAAATGATGCAGCACCGTCATGGGATCGACGCCGATGCGGAGCCCAAGCTTGCGCACGGAAAAGCCGGACTCGCCGCCCTCGGAGAACATGTCGAACGCCGCATCCAAAATGGCGCTGCGACTAAGGCCTCGGCGTCCGCGGGGGCGGGCCTTTGTGCGGTTTGTTGTCCTTGACAATTCTACACCGTAGCCATTATTCTCTTCGGTGTAGCCATACGCGTTGATGGGCCTCTGTCAAGCTTTGAGCGGGGCCCCAGAGAGTGGAGGTTCCACGTGCCCGGGTCACGACCGATCTTGACGATCGTGCGGCGACGGGCCGCCGGGGTCGCTTGGCCAAGAGCAACGGCCCTGAGCGGCATTACTCAGAAGGCGCGGGTTCTTTTGCTTTGCGCCCGCATCGGCTATACACCCCACACCTGCTTCCAGCGCTGACTTGGTGCCCCGACTGGGGCTGACGTTTTGCTGGAGGTTTACCCGTGACAAACGCATATCAATCCGCACAGTTGAACGAGCTTGACGCTCGTCACCACCTGCACCCCTTCACCACGCATAAATCGCTTCGCGCCGCCGGCGCGCGCGTCATCGTCCGTGGCGACGGTCCTTATATCTGGGACAGTGAAGGCAATCGCATCCTCGATGGCATGTCGGGGCTTTGGACCGCGAATATCGGCCACAGCAGCAAGGAGCTGGCGGAGGCGGCCTATCGGCAGATGCTCGAGCTGCCCTATTACAACACCTTCTTCAAGACCACCCATCCGCCGGTCGTGGCCCTTGCGCGCAAGCTCGCCGAGATCGCGCCCGAGAATCTCAACCAGGTGTTTTTTGGGTCGTCAGGCTCTGAATCGAACGACACCGCGATTCGTCTCATCCGTCACTACTGGGTGCTCAAGGGCGAGCCCAAGCGGCGCATCATCATCTCGCGCAAGAACGCCTATCACGGCTCGACCATCGCCGCGGCTTCGATGGGCGGCATGGCGCATATGCATCTGCACAGCTACCCCGTCTATGAGGGTTTCCGCCACATTATGGATCCCTACTGGTACGGCGAAGCCGAGCAGGGCGAGACGCCGGAAGCCTTCGGGCTTCGCGCGGCGCGTGCGCTCGAAGAGGAGATCCTGAAGCTCGGGCCCGAGAACGTCGCCGCCTTCGCCGCCGAGCCGGTGCAAGGCGCGGGCGGCGTCAAGATCGCGCCTTCGACCTATTGGCCCGAGGTGCAGCGCATCATCGACAAATACGGCATCCTGCTCCTGGCCGACGAGGTCATCACCGGCTTCGGCCGCCTCGGCACCTGGTTCGCCTCGGAGTATTACGGCATCCGGCCGAACCTCATCACCTTTGCCAAGGCGGCGACCTCAGGCTACCTGCCGCTGTCCGGCGTGATCGTCGACGACAAGATCGCCGCTGCGCTGATGGCCAGAGACGAGGACTTTCACCACGGCTACACCTTCTCGGGTCACCCCGTGTGCTGCGCCGTCGGCCTCAAGAATCTGGAAATCATCGAACGCGAGAAGCTTGTCCCGCGGGTCAGGGAACACACGGGGCCCGCGCTCGCGAAGATGTTGGCGAAATTCGCCGATCATCCGCTGGTCGGCGAGGTTCGTTCCGTGGGTCTCCTCGGCGCCATCGAGCTCGTCGCCGACAAGCGCACGCGCCGGCGCTTCGCCGATCCCGGCCGCGTCGGCCTGATTTGCCGCGATCACTTCTTCCGCGAAGGCTTCATCATGCGCGCGGTGTTCGATACGATGGTGATGGCGCCGCCCTTGATCTGGACCGACGCGCAGTTCAATGAGGCGGAGAAGGGCATCCGCCGCGCGCTCGATCTCACGCTCAAGGATGTCGCCGGAGAGATCGCCGCATGAGCCGTCCGATTGTCGTCATCCCGGCGTGTACCAAGCTGATCGACGGTGACGTCTTCGACGCCGTCGGCCGCAAATACGCGGCCGCCGTCGCCGATGTCGCCGAGTGCCAGCCTCTGCTCGTTCCCGCCGGCATGGCCGATATCCCGACCCTGCTTGAGCTCGCGGATGCCATCCTTCTATCCGGAAGCCGGTCGAACGTGGCGCCGCAACACTACGGCGAGGAGACGCCGCTCATGGAGGATAGGCTCGATCCGGTCCGCGACGCGCTGACCCTGCCGCTAATCAGGGCCGCGATCGACAGCAAGAAGCCGCTCTTCGCGATCTGCCGAGGTTTTCAGGAGCTGAACGTGGCCCTTGGCGGCAGCCTGCATCAAGCCGTTCACGCCCTGAACGGGCATAAGGACCACCGCGCGCGCACGGACCTTCCCTTCGAGGAGATGTACGGCCCCGTCCACCCGGTGACATTGCGCGGCCAGTTGCGCGACTGGATCGGGCGCGACGAGATCATGGTCAATTCGCTGCACTGGCAGGGCATCGCCCGACTGGCCGACGGGCTGAAACCCGAGGCCTTCGCCGATGACGGTCTCATCGAGGCCGTGCGCGGTCCTGACGAGGCGGGATTCTGTCTCGGCGTGCAGTGGCACCCGGAATGGGCGGCGAAGTTCAATCCCATCTCGACCGTGCTGTTCCGCCGCTTCGGTGAAGCGGCGAGGGGTGCGGCGGCATGATCGGCGCGCGGCTCACCATCGATGAGGCGAAGGCGTTCCTGGAGTCGAATCCGGGCGTGCAGTGGATCGACGCGTTCTTGTTCGACATGAACGGCATTCCCCGCGGCAAGCGCCTCCGCCGGTCGGATCTGCCTGGCGCCGTCAAGAGCGGCGTCATGATGCCGACCTCGATCTTCATCATGGACCCGCTCGGCAATTGCATCGAGGAGACCGGGCGCTTGTGGGAGACCGGCGACCTTGACCACCAGTGCCACCTGCTCAGCGGTACGCTCGTTCCCGTTCCCGTCGGCGATGGCAGACACGCGCAGGTCGTCTTGACGGTGGAAGGCAAGGACGAGCTCGATCCCCGCAATGTGCTCGCCAGTCAAGTTGAGCGCTTCGCGCGCGAAGGACAAGTTCCGGTCGTGGCCGTCGAGCTCGAGTTCTATGTCACGCGCAAGGGGACCAATGGCAGTCTCTTGCCGCACCCGCCCGAAGGTCTTTCCGACGACCCGAGCCGGCCGCTCACCTTTGGCTTCGATGAGATGGACACGCTCTCGCCTTTCATCGACGACATCTACCGGGTCTGCGAGGCGCAGGGTCTCGCCGCCGATGCGGTGATGAAGGAATCGGGGCCCGGACAATTCGAAATCAACCTCAAGCATCGCGCCGACGCCGTCGCCGCCGCTCTCGATGGTCTGTTGCTCAAGCGCGCGGTGAAGGCAGCCGCGCGGGCGCATCAGCTCGAGGCCACGTTCATGGCCAAGCCGCATCACGATTGGCCGGGCTCCGGCATGCACGTGCATTTGAGCCTGCTCGACCGGTCTGGACGGAACCTTTTCGCCGGCGATCCGATTTCGCCGCTCTTCCGGCACGCGCTTGGCGGCATGCGCGAGACGATGGCGGACTTCATGGCGATCTGGGCCCAGTCCGCCAACGCTTACCGGCGCTACGTGCCCAAGGCCTATGTCTCCACGGCGGCGCATTGGGGCTTCAACAATCGCACCGTCGCCTTGCGGATTCCGCGCGGCGACGCCCGCTCGACCCGCATCGAGCATCGTGTCGCGGGCGCCGACGCCAATCCTTATCTCGTGATCGCCTCGATTCTGGCCGGCATCGGCCATGGCATTGCCAACGGGATCGACCCTGGACCGGCCGTGGAGGGCAATGCGGATGCGATCGAGGCGCCGCAACTTCCGACCGCCTGGGTCAATTCCCTCGACCGCTTCGAGCGCTCGAGCGTCGTTCGCAACGCCTTTGGCGCGTCGTTTCAGGAGGTTTTCTCCCGGCTGAAAGGCGCCGAACGCTGCAATTTCGAGCGCATCGTCACCCCGCTCGATCACCTCTGGTATTCGCGCGTCGCATGAGACCATCGATGACCTCGTTCGCGCATGGCGGTAAAGTCTTACGATCAGTCGCGATCCGCGGGAGGAGACTGAATTGAACCTGATCGCCAAGAAATTTCCGAACGCTGCCCTGATCGACGGCAAGTGGGTCACCTCGAACAGGACCTTTTCCGTGCTCGATCCGGCAACGGGCGCCGAGATCGCGACCGTTCCCGACCTCGGTGCCGAGGACGCGACGCTCGCGATCGATGCGGCAAGCCGCGCGCTCCCCGCCTGGTCGGCCAAGACCGCCAAGGAACGGGCTGTGATCCTCAAGCGTTGGTTTGATCTCATCACTGCCGAGAGCGAGAACCTCGCCCAGTTGATGACGACAGAGCAGGGAAAGCCGCTTGCCGAAGCGCGCGCGGAAGTTGCCTATGGCGCCTCGTTCATCGAGTGGTTCGCCGAGGAGGGCAAACGCGCCTACGGGCGGACCATTCCCACCACGGCCGCGTCCAAGCGCTACATCACCATCAAGCAGCCGATCGGCGTCGTCGCCGCGATCGCGCCGTGGAATTTTCCGATCGCCATGATTACGCGGAAAGTCGCGCCCGGGCTCGCCGCAGGCTGCACCCTCGTGGTCAAACCCGCGGCGGAGACGCCGCTTTGCGCTTTGGCCATCGCCAAGCTCGGGGTCGATGCCGGGCTGCCCCCGGGCGTGCTCAACATTGTGACCACCCACCACGCTTCGGAGGTGGGGCGTGTTTTCTGCGCCGACGGACGGGTGCGCAAGCTCTCCTTCACCGGCTCGACCGGGATCGGCAAGCTGCTCTACCGTCAATGCGCCGACACGGTGAAGAAGCTTACGCTCGAGCTCGGCGGCAACGCGCCCCTGATCGTGTTCGACGACGCCAATCTCGACCAGGCCGTCGCCGGCGCCATGGCCTCCAAATATCGCAATGCCGGCCAGACCTGCGTTTGTGCCAACCGCATTCTGGTGCAATCCGGCATCTATGACCGCTTCGCCGCGGCGCTCGTTGAGGCGGTGAAGAAGCTTGCCGTGGGACCCGGCCTCGAGGCCGGCACCAATATCGGCCCGCTCATCAACAGCGAGGCGATCGCCAAGGTCGAGATGCTCGTCAATGACGCGGTCAAGAGTGGCGCGAAGGTGCTCCTCGGCGGCAAGCAGGACAAGGCGGGGCCGTTGTTCTATCGCCCGTCCGTCGTGGGCGATGTAACCCCCGACATGAGCATCGTGCGCGAGGAGATTTTCGGTCCCGTCGCAGCCCTTCAGCGCTTCGACACCGAGGCCGAGGCGGTCCAACTCGCCAACGACACGCCGTTCGGCCTCGCCGCCTATCTGTTCAGCCAGAATTTGAGCCGCGCCTGGCGCGTGGCCGAGAAGATCGATGCCGGCATGGTCGGCGTCAATGAGGGCATTTTCTCCAACGAAGTCGTGCCCTTCGGCGGGATCAAGGAGTCCGGTCTTGGCCGCGAAGGCGCGGCCGAGGGCTTAGAGGAGTACCTTGAGATCAAATATATTTGTCTCGGAGCGATCGATGCCTGATCGGCCGGGATGGAGCGGGAAGGGCGTATCGAATGCTCTTGGCGCGCATGGCCACAACCGGTCATACTCGCCAAGAAGCCCTGGCAGCAACGTAAGAGGGCAAACTGAGGAAGCGACCAACCGTCACGTAACAGGAGAGCGAGTATGACAGTCGTGCTTCGAAAACCTTCCACGTCCCGCCGTTCGATCCTGAAGGGTCTCGGCGCCGCCGCAATCGGCATCACGCTCTCGAGCAGCAAGAAATTCTCGGCCTTCGCCGCCGAGGAGCCGAAGCTCAACTTCTACAACTGGGACACCTATATCGGCGAGACCACGCTCGAAGACTTCAAGGAAGCGAGCGGCATCGACGTCAATATGAGCCTGTTCGCGACCAATGACGAGCTGTTCGCCAAGCTGCGCGCCGGCAATCCCGGTTACGACGTGATCGTGCCGGGCAGCGAGTTCGTCGAGCGCATGATCCAGGCCAAGCTGCTCGTGCCGCTCGACCATGCCAAAATTCCGAACATCAAGAACATCGCGCCCGAGTTCATGACCGACGCGCCGTTCGATCCGGGCCGCAAATTCAGCATGCCCTATACCTGGCTCGTGATCGGCATCGGCTATCGCAAGTCCAAGGTCAAGGAGGTGCCCAATAGCTGGAAGTGGTTGTTCGATTCCGACGCCTACAAAGGCCGCATCGCGGTCATGTCCGACGCGAGCGAGCTGTTCCGCAACTGCTTCAAGTACCTCGGCAAGTCTTTGAACGAGGCGTCGCCCGAGTTGCTGAACCAGGCCGAAGCGATGCTGACCAAGCAGAAGCCCAACATCAAGGCCTTCCATGAGGACAATGGTCAGGACCTTCTGCTGTCGGGCGAGGTCGATTTGGCGATGGAGTATAACGGCGACATCGCGCAGATCATGAAGGAGGACGACGACATCGACTTCGTCGTGCCGAAGGAAGGCGCCATGAAGCAGCAGGACACGCTGGCCATCCCGGTTGGCGCGCCGCATCCGGAAAACGCCCTCAAGTTCATCAACTTCATCCTGGATGCAAACACGGGGAAGGAGATCTTCACGACGATCCAGTACCCGTCCCCGAACGCCGCCGCCGTCGCGCTGATGCCGGAGGAATACAGGAACAATCCGGTGATCTTCCCGCCCGCCGATCTCATCGCGAAATGCGAGTATCCGAACTATCTCGGGCCGGACTTTACGCGCCTGCTCGATGAAGCGATGACACGGCTGCGCGCGGCGTAGGCAACCGGAAGCAAGATGATCTAGCGGGGCGAGAGGAAACGCCGCGATGGCCACCCAAACACAAGAGCGTCGGTTCGCCTTCTTGGCAACGGCCCTGCCGCCCATCGCCTGGGTGGTCGTGTTCTTCCTCGCCCCGCTGGCCATCGTCTGGGCCTACAGCTTTGGCCAGAATGTCAGCCTGACCGAGATCGATATCAGCGGCACCTTCGCCAACTACGCGCGGGCGCTCGATCCGCTCTATCTCGGCATCTTCGTCAAATCGATCTTCGTGGCGGGGCTGACGACGCTGCTCTGTCTCATCATCGGCTTCCCCGTGGCGCTGGCGATCGTCTTTGCCGCCGAGCGCTGGCGTCCGTGGATGCTGCTGCTCATCATGCTGCCGTTCTGGACCAACCTCCTCATTCGCACCTACGCGCTGATGTCGGTGTTGCGCACCGAGGGCTATGCCAATTTCACCCTCGAATGGCTGTGGAACCAGTCGAGTTGGCTGATGACGCTCGTTGGCTTGGCCCCGCTCGGCGAGTTCGCCCCGCTGCCGCTCCTCTACAACAATTTCGCCGTCATCTTGGGGCTCGTTTATGTGCATCTACCGTTCATGGTGCTGCCTCTCTATGCCGCGCTCGATCGGCTGGACAAATCTCTCATCGAGGCAAGCCTCGACCTCGGCGCGGGCCACCTCCGCACCATGTTCTCGGTCGTGATCCCTCTGGCTCTTCCGGGCATCATCTCCGGCATCATCATCACCTTCGTTCCGGCGCTCGGCGCCTATCTCACCCCAGATCTCCTCGGCGGTCCCGACAGCCAGATGATCGCCAATGTCATCGAGCGCCAATTCAAGAAGGCCAATGACTGGCCCTTTGGCGCGGCACTGTCCTTCCTCCTGATGTACGCGACCTTCGCGGCCATCGCGCTTCGCGCCTATTTCAGTCGCGGAAAGCCCGCCGACGGGCACGGGATCTAGCCATGGCCGAGCGTCGCGCCCCCCTCGAATACAATCGTTTGTGGAAGATGCGCGCCTGGCTGTTTGCCGTCTTCTTCTTTCTCTACGCGCCGCTGATCGCGTTGATCGCCTTCAGCTTCAACGATAGCAAGCGCACCACCGTTTGGCGCGGCTTCACCCTCAAATACTACGAGAAGCTGTTCAGCAACGACAGCCTGCTGCTTGCTTTCGCCAATTCGCTCACGATCGCGTTCGTCGCCACGCTCATTTCGCTCGTCATCGGCGCGCTCGCCGCCATTCTGTTGTGGCGCTACCGCTTCCCCGGCAAGACGGCGGTGGAGGGCGCTTTCACGCTTCCGCTCGTGGTGCCGGAAATCTGCATGGGCGTTGCCATGCTGCTGTTCTTCACGCGAGTCATACCCTGGCCCAACAACCTCTTTTGGCCGCTCAATCTCGGCTCGATCATCATCGCCCACGTCTCGTTCTGCTTCCCCTTCGTTGCTCTCGTCGTAGGGGCGAGGCTCTCGAGCTTCAACAAGGAGCAAGAAGAGGCGGCGCGCGACCTCGGCGCCAATGACTGGCAAGCCTTCCGCGACGTGCTCTTGCCGCACATCAAGCCCGCCTTGGTTGCGGGCGCGTTGCTTGCCTTCACGTTGTCGCTCGACGATTTCGTCATCACGTTTTTCACCTCGGGGCCTGACACGGTCACCTTCCCGGTCAAGGTCTATTCGATGCTCCGCTTCTCGGTGACGCCGGAAGTGAACGCGGCATCGACCATGCTGATCGTTCTGACGATCGTGCTGATGGTTGTCATGATGGTGCTGCAGAGCAAGACGCAGAAAAAGACCAAGGGATGAGTGCCATGAACCAAGCTGCAGCCAAAGCCGCCAAGAGCGCCAAGACCGCCGTCAAGCCCATCATCAGCTTCCGCGACATTACGAAGCGATGGGGCTCGACGCTCGCCGTCGACAATGTCAGTCTCGACATCGAGCCGGGAGAGTTCTTCGCCCTGCTCGGGCCTTCGGGCTGCGGCAAAACCACGCTGCTGCGCATGCTGGCCGGGCTCGAAGTGCCGTCGGAAGGCCACGTCTATATCGACGGGCAGGACATGGGCGAAATCCCGCCGAACCGGCGTGCCGTCAACATGGTGTTCCAGTCCTATGCCGTGTTTCCGCATATGACGGTCGCCGACAATGTCGCCTACGGCCTCAAGATCGATCGCGTGCCGCAGGAAGAGCGCGACAAGCGCGTGCAGGAGGCGCTCGACCTCGTTCAGCTTGGCCATTTGGCCGAACGCATGCCCGACCAGTTGTCCGGCGGTCAGCGCCAGCGCGTGGCACTTGCGCGCGCGCTCGTGAAGAAACCCAAGGTGTTGCTGCTCGACGAGCCGCTCTCGGCGCTCGACGCCAAATTGCGCGAGGCCATGCGCTTCGAGCTGTCGCAGCTGCAACAGAAGGTTGGGATCACCTTCATCATGGTGACGCACGACCAGGACGAGGCGCTGGCCATCGCCTCGCGCATCGCGGTCATGAACAAGGGCTCGATCGCCCAGCTCGGCACGCCTTCCGACCTTTACGAGTTTCCCGCATCGCGGTTCGTGGCCGACTTTATCGGCTCGGTGAACATGTTCGAGGGTAAGCTGGTCGAGGACAAGCCCGACCACGCCATCGTGTCATGTCCCGATCTCGAACCGCATCGGGTGCACGTGCCGCACTCTGTCCCGGGCAAGACGGACGCACCGGCGTGGGTTGCGATCCGGCCCGAGAAGATGACCTTGCACAAGGACGCGGATACGCCGCCGCAAGTGCCCGAATGCCCTGCCGCGCATAACGTCGCCAGGGGAGAGATCAAGGAGATCTCCTATCTCGGCGACATCTCGATCTACCACGTCCTTCTCGCCAATGGCCGGCTGATCCGCATCTCCCGTCCCAATCGCTCGCGCTGGGACCAGGACAACTTTACCTGGGGCGAGAAGGTGTGGGTGAGCTGGGCCGGGTCGAGCCCCGTCGTGCTGCAATCCTGACCGCCCGGGCCCGGGCTTGCCGGGCGGGTCTGCCGGAAAAGAAAGAACGCAAGGTCCACATGTCGATGTCTGCCGAGTTGCATGAGCGGAGGAACGCTGCGGTCGCGCGCGGCGTGAGCCACGCGAGTACGATCTACGCCAAGCGCGCCAAGAACGCCGAGATCTGGGACGAGGACGGCAGGCGCTATATCGATTTCGGCTCCGGCATCGCCGTGGTCAATACCGGCCATCAGCATCCGAAGATCGTGGCCGCGGTCGAAGAGCAGCTCAAGGCGTTCAGCCATGTCTGCTTCCAGGTCACGCCCTACGAATCCTATGTGAGCCTGTCCGAGCGGCTGAACGCGATTGCGCCGGTCTTGGGTCCCGCCAAGACCATGCTGGTCTCGACCGGCGCGGAAGCGGTCGAGAACGCCGTCAAGGTCGCGCGCGCGTTCACCGGGCGCCCCGGGATCGTCTCCTTCAGCGGCGGCTTCCACGGCCGCACGCTCATGGGCATGGCGCTCACGGGCAAGGTCGTTCCCTACAAGAAGGGCTTCGGCCCGTTCCCTCCCGAAATCTACAACGTCGCATTTCCTGTTGCGTATCACGGGGTTACGAGCGAACAGAGCCTTGCCGCGCTGCACGCTTTGTTCAAGTACAGCGCCGACCCTTCGAGCATCGCCGCCATCATCGTCGAGCCGGTGCAAGGCGAGGGCGGCTTCTACGTGGCCCCGTTCGATTTCCTGCGCGCCTTGCGCGCGCTCTGCGACGAGCACGGCATCCTCTTGATCGCCGATGAGATCCAGACCGGCTTCGCGCGGACGGGAAAAATGTTCGGACTCGAACATGCAGGGGTCAAGGCCGACGTCGTGACGATGGCAAAGGGGCTCGCTGGCGGCCTTCCGCTCTCGGCGATCACGGGGCGCGCCGATGTGATGGATGCGTCAAATCCCGGCGGTCTCGGCGGCACCTACGCGGGCAACCCGGTCGCATGCGCCGCGGCCCATGCTGTGCTCGATGTGATCGAAGAAGAGCGGCTCTGCGATCGCGCCAACGCGATCGGCAAGATCATTCTCGACCGCTGCAATCGGATCAAGGATCGCTCGAACCTGAACTGCATCGGCGATGTGAGAGGCCTCGGCGCCATGTGCGCGGTCGAGCTGGTCAAGGACACGGCCAGCGGCGAGCCTTCGCCGCTTCTGACCCAGACCTTGATGAAGGTGGCAAACGAAAAGGGGCTCATTCTCCTTTCCTGCGGTACCTACGGAAATGTCATTCGTATCCTCGTGCCGCTCACTGCGAGCGACGCTATCGTGCGCGAAGGCATGGATATCTTCGAGGCGAGCCTCACCGAAGCCGTGGCCCGGGCGGGTTGAGTCTTTACAGGATTGGGTCATCGCGGGAATTGGATGGACATGAACGCAAAGCTTGCTACGAACGATCTCGAAGCCTTCTGGATGCCGTTCACGGCAAACCGGCAATATAAGAAGGCGCCGCGGCTGCTGGTGAGCGCCGAAGGCATGTACTACACCTCCGCCGACGGCCGCCGCGTGCTCGACGGCACGTCCGGGCTGTGGTGCGTCAATGCCGGGCATTGCCGGCCGAAGATCGTCGAGGCGGTCCGCAAGCAGGTCGGCGAGCTCGACTTCGCCGGCACCTTCCAGATGGGCCACCCACGCGCCTTCGAGTGCGCGGCGAAGCTCGTCAACATCGCGCCGCCCGGGTTCGACCACGTGTTCTTTACGAACTCGGGGTCCGAGTCGGTCGATACCGCGCTCAAGATGGCGCTCGCCTACCACCGGGCGAAGGGCAACGCCACCAAGACGCGGCTCATCGGCCGCGAGCGCGGCTATCACGGCGTCAATTTCGGCGGCACCTCGGTCGGCGGCATCCTCAACAACCGCAAGATGTTCGGCACGCTGCTTGCCGGCGTCGATCATATCCGCCACACGCACGATATAGGCCGCAACGCCTTCAGCCGCGGCGAACCCGAGCATGGCGCCGAGCTTGCCGACGATCTCGAGCGCCTGGTCGCGCTGCACGACGCCTCCACCATCGCCGCCGTCATTGTCGAGCCCGTGGCCTGCTCGACCGGCGTGCTCGTCCCGCCCAAGGGCTATCTCAAGCGGCTCGCCGCGATCTGCGCCAAGCACGACATTCTCCTCATCTTCGATGAAGTCATCACCGCCTTCGGTCGCCTCGGCACGCCGTTTGGCGCCGACTACTTTGGCGTCTTGCCCGACATCATCACCACGGCGAAGGGTGTCACCAACGGCACCATCCCGATGGGCGCGGTGTTCGTGACGGGGAAGGTGCACGGCGCCTTCATGAACGGCCCCGCGGAGGCGATCGACTTCTTCCATGGCTATACCTATTCGGGCCACCCCGTCGCCTGCGCCGCCTCGATCGCGACGCTCGATGTCTTCAAGGAAGAGGGATTGCTCACGCGCGTGGCCGAGCTGGCGCCCTATTGGCAAGAGGCGATCCATTCGCTCAAAGGTCTTCCCCACGTCATCGACATCCGCAATATCGGGCTGATCGGCGCCGTCGAGTTCGATCCCGTTCCCGGCGAGCCGGGAAAGCGCGCGCACACGCGCTTTGTCGAAGCCTTCGAGCGCGGCCTGCTCGTGCGCGCGACCGGCGACATCATCGCCCTTTCGCCGCCGCTCATCATCCAGAAGAAGGAGATCGACCAGCTGATCGATATCTTCTCCGGCGTGCTGAAGTCGGTCAACTGAGCAACGGTCCCCGCCAATGGAAATGATCCTGAACGCAATCGACGGCCGCAAGGTCAAGTCGGCATCGCGGCGCATCGCGCCCGTTTTCAATCCCGCGACCGGCGAGCAAGTCGCAGAGCTCCCGCTCTCGACCGCCGAAGAAGTGAATACGGCAGTCGCGGCCGCGAAGAAGGCGGCGGGAGACTGGGGCGCGATGCCGCCGCTCAAGCGAACGAAATTTATGTTCAGATTCAAGGCGTTGCTTGACCGCAACGCCAATGAGATCGCGCGCGCCATCTCGCGCGAGCACGGCAAGACGCATGAAGATGCGCTCGGCGAGCTCGCCCGCGGCATCGATGTCGTCGATTTCGCCTGCGGCATTCCGCATCTGTTGAAGGGCGAGTACAGCCGCAATGTCGGTCCCGAGATCGACACCTGGTCCGACCGCCAGCCGCTCGGCGTCGTCGCCGGCATCACGCCGTTCAACTTCCCGGCCATGGTGCCGATGTGGATGTATCCGGTCGCGATTGCCTGCGGCAACACCTTCGTGCTGAAGCCGTCGGAGCGCGATCCGTCGCCTTCGATGCTGATCTGGGATCTGTTCCAGGAGGCGGGCTTCCCGCCGGGCGTGCTCAACGTGGTCCATGGCGATCGCGAGGCTGTCGATGCCATCCTCGACCATCCCGATATCAAGGCGGTGAGCTTCGTCGGCTCGACGCCCGTCGCCGAGCACGTCTATCGGCGCGGCTCACAGTCGGGCAAGCGCGTGCAGGCGCTGGGCGGCGCCAAGAATCACATGATCGTCATGCCTGACGCCGATATGGACCAGGCCGCCGACGCCTTGATGGGAGCGGGCTTCGGCTCGGCTGGCGAGCGCTGCATGGCGATCTCCGTCGCGGTTCCCGTCGGCGACAAGACGGCCGACCGCCTTGTCGCCTCGCTCGCGCCAAGGGTCCATGCCCTGAAAGTTGGCCCCGCGACGCATCCAGATTCAGAGATGGGACCTGTCATCACGGCCGAGGCCAAGGCGCGCATCAGCGATCTCATCGGCCAGGGCGTGAAGGAAGGCGCCGAGCTCGTCGTCGATGGGCGCGGGCTCGAGCTGCAAGGCTACGAGAAGGGCTTCTTTCTCGGCGGCTCTCTGTTCGACCGCGTCACCAAGGACATGACGATCTACAAGACCGAGATCTTCGGGCCGGTCTTGTGCGTGGTGCGCGCCGGCAGCTATCGTGAGGCGACCGATCTCGTCAACACCCACGAATATGGCAACGGCACCGCCATCTTCACCCGCGACGGCGACACCGCCCGCGACTTCGCCTCGTCCATCGAGGTCGGCATGGTCGGCATCAACGTGCCGATCCCGGTCCCTGTCGCCTATCATTCCTTCGGCGGCTGGAAGCGGTCGCTGTTCGGCGATCATTCCGTCTATGGTCCTGAAGGCGTGCGCTTCTACACGCGGCTCAAGACCGTGACCGCGCGCTGGCCCTCCGGCATCCGCAGCGGCTCGGAGTTCAATTTCCCCAGCCTGAAATAGTCCGTGAGTTGATTTGGACTTACTACTGGCTGGGTTTCGGTTCCCCGTCGAGCGCGCCGGACTTGTAAACCCCATCCATGAGCTTCGCGACCTCCTGGTCCTGCATGTTCCAGAAGCGCCACCAATCCTCGAAGGTCGCCACTGACGCCCCCGGGGTCAACTTTTGTAGGTTGCGCCAGGCTACGAGCGCGTCCTCTTTGCGGCCGAGCTGGCCGTAAATCGGGATGATCTCAAGATGGGAGTAGAACACTTCCTGGTCGAAATTCTGCTGCGCCACCTCGAGCGCGCGCGCGTAGTCGCCGCTCAAGTAGTCAGCCGTGTAGATCGTCGAATGGTACCAACCGGTCGAGGCGTCGGCGTTGAGCGCGCGCGCCTTCTTTGCCAAGGCCACGCCGCGCTCGCGGTCCCCCGATGCCGAAAGCATGCAGGCAAGAACCGCAATGATCTCCGCGTCGTAGGGCGCGCGCTTGAGGGCCTCGTCGGCCTCATGCGCGAAGCGGTCGAGCTGTTTGGTGAAGAAATAGGCGCTCGCGGCCACCATACGCGCGCGCGCGTCGGCGGGGTCAAGCGCGACGGCCTTGGCCGCTTGCCCCGTGATCTCCTCGGGCGGCACAGGTTCATCGTCGAAGCGGAACACCCAGCCGATCACGGCAAGCCAGGCCAGTTCGCGCCGCGCTTTCGGATTCGACGGATCGAGAGCGATGGCCTGGTTCAAGGCCGCACGCGCCGCGCCGAAGTTCTCAGGGGTCCAGTCCCACTGCATGACGTCGCGCGCGCGCAAAACAAGGTCATAGGCCTCGATTTCATCGGGGCCCTTGCGTGAGGCCGACTTGGCGTCACTGCGCTCGATGGCGCCATAGGAGCCCGCGATCTTGGCGACGATCTGGTTCACGATCTCATCCTGGACAAGAAGCACGTCGGCCATCTCGCGATCGTAGCGCTCGGCCCAAATATGCGCGCCGGTGTCCGTGTCGATGAGTTGCGCCGAAACCCTGAGGCTGTCGCCGCTTCGCCTTGCGCTGCCCTCAAGCACGTAGCGCACCTTGAGTTCGCGTCCGAGCTTGCCCACGTCCACCGCCTTCCCCTTGTATTGGAACGTGGTGTTGCGCGCGATGACGCGGAGATCGCGCGCCCGCGACAGTTCCGTCAGAATGTCTTCGGTCAGGCCGTCGCTGAAATAATCTTGCTCCGGATCGCCGCTCAAATTGGCAAACGGCAGGACCGCGATGGACGCTTTCTCCAATAGTGGCGTGGATGGCGTGAACCATCTCCAAACGCCGAAAGCTGCGAGCAGTATGACCGCAGCGACCGCTACGTAAGCCGCGAGAGATCTCGCAAACGTCTTTCCGGGCGGGGCGCTCTGGATTGCGACGCCCGCTCGGTCGGGCAAGGCATCGGGTATTGCCGCCTGCCGGAACGCGATGTGCGGCGTGTATGTGCCCTTCGGCAGCTCGATGCGAACCGGGTCGGCTTGGCCGTCGGTGTCGTAGTACTCGCGAAGCTTCTCGCGCAGCCGCGCCGCCTCGATCCGCACGAGAGGGTCAGTCACGGGGTCGAACGTCTCGGGGCGATCGAAGACCTCCACACCGAGACTGTAACCCTTCAACCGGTCGCCCCGTCCGGCCAGAGTTTCATTGACGATATATTCCAGGAATCGCTGACGCCGCCGCGACTGGGCGAACGGTCCGCTGTGAAGGACGCGGTCCAGTTCCTCGCGGATGGCCTTTTGGTCGGATTCGCTCCAGCACTCGAGCGGAATTGCCGTCACGCGCCAACTCCAAAAAGCGCGAGGAAAAGTGCCAACCCCCAACGATCGGGGCCGGTTGCATACCGTTACATACTACGACCGCCGCCCATCGCCTGTCACGCTTCCCGGCAGGTGGTCAGGAAGCCCGAGTTTTCCCGATCACCGCGAACGATCGAATGGATCGAAAGGACATCAAAGGGAGGACATCGCCATGGAACTCAAGCACCTGTTCATTGCCGTGCCGGCAGCGCTTCTCGCGCTGAGTTGCGGAGCAGCCTATGCCGGCAAGATCACCAACGAGGAGGCCGATATCGTTTGCGCGATCGACAAGTGGGACGAGAAAGAGCAGGCCAAGGGACACAAGTTGGTGGACTACGCCAGCCGCTGCGTCCTGATCCACGACGAAGCCGGCACCCCCGCAACAGCCGAGGATTGCATCGGCAAATACGAGTACATGCCCGATGGAAGCTGGAAGGGGGCTGGGACCTGCACCGATATCTACAAGGGTGGAGACAAGATCTTTCTGACCTGGGAAGAGGGCTCGCACCTCAAGGAGTACGTCTATACGAAGACCGGCGGCACCGGCCGATATCAGGGCGTCAAAGGCAGCGGCACGTACATGTACGAAACGCTGACCGACACGCTCGTGGCCGGGCGGCTCAAGGGCACGATCGAGCTGCCGTAAGAGCGGCAAAGAAAATGCCGGTCCGTTTCGGGGGAAGAAACGGACCGGCTGAATGGACGCGAGGGGATGCGTCCGGGGGGAGGAACTTGTTGGCCGCGCGCCTACTTACTCAGCCGCGACCAGGCGGACGTTTCCCCGCGGCCCTCCCCGGTCAAAACCGAGCGAGGCCGCGACCGCCGCATGCATGATCTTGCCGTCGCGGACATTGAGGCCCGCGGCGAGATGCGGATCGCGATCGAACGCCGCCAACCCGTGGTCGGCGAGCTTGATGACGAAGGGCAACGTCGCGTTGTTGAGCGCCTGCGCCGAGGTGACCGGCACCGCGCCCGGCATATTGGCGACGCAATAGTGGATGATGCCATCGACCTCGAAGGTCGGTTCGGCGTGGGTCGTCGGCCGCGAGGTCTCGAAGCACCCGCCCTGGTCGATCGACACATCGACGAGCACCGCGCCCCGCTTCATCTGCGGAAGCATGTCGCGGCGCACGAGCTTCGGCGCGCTGGCGCCGGCGACGAGCACCGCGCCGATCACGACGTCGGCGTTCAGAACTTCGGTCTCGATGATGTCCATAGTCGAGGCGAGCGTCCGCACGCGGCCCTCGAACAGCTCGTCGAGCTGGCGGAGCCGCGGCAGCGACCGGTCGATGATCGACACGTCAGCGCCGAGGCCCACGGCCATGCGCGCCGCATGCGTTCCGACGACACCGCCGCCGAGCACAACGACCTTGGCCGGACGAACGCCGGGAACGCCGCCCATCAGCACGCCGCGCCCGCCGGTCGGACGGCGCAATGCAATGGCCGCGGCTTCGATCGAAAGACGCCCTGCGACCTCGCTCATCGGCGCAAGCAGCGGAAGGCCGCCACTGGCGTCGGTCACCGTCTCATAAGCGATGGCCGTGGCGCCTGAGTCCAACAGCCCGCGGGCCTGCTCCGGATCTGGCGCCAGATGCAGATAGGTGAAGAGAATCTGATGCGGCTTCAGCCTGCGATACTCGACGGCCTGCGGCTCCTTGACCTTGACGATCATCTCGGCCGCGGCGAACACGTCCTCGGCCGTGGGAAGGATGCGGGCGCCCGCCTTCTCGTAGGTCGCATCGTCGGCGAAGATGCCGGCGCCTGCGCCGGCCTGCACCACGACCTCATGCCCGCGCGCCACGAGCTCGCGAACGGAGCCAGGCACGAGCCCAACACGGAACTCATTGCTCTTGATCTCTGTCGGAACGCCGATGCGCATGGTTTCCTCCCGCAAGAAAGTCTGTTTTTGCTCCCCGAAGCATGCCCGAAAACGCGAAAAGATTGCTGGCGTTCTATCGAGCAAAACGGTATGCCTACGCAGATTATCCGCGTTAGACGTGGCATTGCCGCTAGAAAATGAAAGAAGATGAGTTAGATGCGCTGGATCGCGCGATCCTCGGGGCCCTGCTCGAGGATGGGCGCTTGAGCCAGGTCGAGCTTGCCGAGCGCATCCCGCTCTCGGCCACGGCGATCGCCAGGCGCATCCGCGCCCTCGAAGAGAAGGGCGTGATCGAGGGCTATCAGGCCCGCGTCAACCGCGAGGCGCTCGGCTTGAGCGTTACCGTCATCGTGCAGATCGGCCTCAAGAGTCAGAACGAGGAATTGCTGAAGGAGTTCGAGGCGGCCGTGGTCAAGGCGCCGTCGGTCGTGTCGTGTCATCTGATGTCGGGGGAGGACGACTACCTCGTCACCGTGATGGCGCGCGATCTCGCCGATTTCGAGCGCATCCATAAGGAGCAGCTGTCGCGGCTTCCGGGCGTCGCCCGGTTGAAATCGAGCTTCGCGCTCCGAGACGTGGCCAACCGGTTGCTGCCCGCGTCCTGTCTCCTGCCGTCACGCAAGCAGTGACGCGATCACATTGTCGCGAGAAGGGCCGGCCCGAAGGTCATCGCGCGCGCATTCGCGGATCGTCTGCCGTTCACCTTGAATCCGGTGCTTTAGGCCGGGCGCGGAGTGTGACAGACTGACAGCGGGGAAACGCTTTCGCGTCTCGACCGTTTAGCAACTGCATCGATCACAACGTCGAGGTTATCGCCATGTCCCGCACGCCTCTGTTCGCCGCCGTCAAGCAAGCCCTGTCCCATTCCTTCTGCGAGCAGGGTCTCGCCCTGCCGCGCGCATCGGCGCTGAGCAGGCGGCAGATGCTTCGGCTCTCGGCGGCTGCCGCCGGCGCCGCGGCGCTGGCGCCTGTTCTCCGCGCGCGCGCGTTCGCCAAGGAGGGTGGCGCGCAGTCGATTGCCATCGTCGGCGGCGGCGTTGCCGGGTTGACCGCGGCCTATCGTCTGCAAGAAGCCGGCGCGAAGCCAGTGTTATTCGAGGCGAGCAGCCGTTGGGGCGGGCGCATGTTCACCGTGTACGATTTCTACAAAGGCATGTTCTGCGAGCTCGGCGGCCTGTTCGTCGATACCGGCCATGAGGATTTGATCACGCTCGCCAAAGAGCTTGGGGTCGAGATGCAGAAACTCGCGGGCGAGGGGGAGGGCGAAGACCTCTATTACTTCGGCGGGGCCTTCCATACGCCGAACGACATGATCGACGCGGCGAAGCAGACGGGCGCCTTCGCACCGATCGCGGAGAAGATCGGAGCCGACGCCGAACAGTTGCTCGACAAGGACGAGAATTGGACCGAGTTTGCCCACGAACTCGACAAGAAAAGTCTCAAAGCCTATCTCGATGAGTTGCGCGGGAAGGCGGAAGATTGGGCTCTCGACTTGCTCGGCGTCGCCTATGTCGGCGAATACGGGCTCGAGACGGAAGACCAATCCTGCCTCAACCTGGTGGACTTCATCGCCACCGAGATGGACCAGCCGTTCCGCATTTTCGGCGAGAGCGATGAGGCCTTCCGCATCAAGGGCGGATCGTCGGCGCTGATCAAGGCTCTGACCACGGCGCTCGAAGGCAAAGCCGACATGCGGCTCGGGCACGCTTTGACCGCGCTCGGCACCAAGGACGGCAAGATCGAGCTCACTCTTGCCGGCCCTGACGGTGCGCGCACGGAAAGCGTCGATGCCGCCATCATCACTGTGCCGTTCACGAAGCTCCGCGAGGTCAAGGGGCTTGAGAGCCTGGACCTTGGCGAAGAGAAGATGAAGTGCATTCAAGAACTCGGTTACGGAACGAATGCCAAGGTGATCAACGGCACGACCTCGCGCGTGTGGCGGAGCAAGGAGGCGGGGCTCCCGGCGCCCTCGAACGGCGCCTTCTACGCCGATGTCGGCTTCCAGACCCTGTGGGAAGAAAGCCGGGCGCAGCCGGGAGAAACCGGCATCATCACCAATTTCCTCGGCGGCAAAGCCGGCCTTGCCGACGAGAATGCGGCGCTCGAGACCTTCCGCGCAGGCCTTGCCAAGATGTCGCCGAAGATGGCCGAAAGCCTCGACAAGCCCGCGGTCGCGACCTTCTTCTGGGCTCGCTACCCCTTCACGCTCGGGAGCTACGCCGGCGCCAAGCCCGGGCAATACACCACGTTGTTGGAACTGGGGGCGGAACCCGCGCTTGACGGCAAGCTGCAATTCGCCGGCGAGCATACGAGCGTCGATTTCCTCGGCTACATGAACGGGGGCGTCGAAAGCGGGAACCGGGCCGCCGCAGCGCTCGTCGAGACCCTGGCGCTAAAAGACTGATGGCTGTCCGTTCGTGCGGTCGAGGAAGGGGAGGGCGTTAACACCCGCCAATTCTGGGTTCCCAAGCGGGCCTAGGCGCGCGCATTCCTCGGCTTTCTTATGGCGGCTGGCGGCGTTCTCGACTAAATTCGTCCCGGTCTAGGAAGGTTGCCTGATCTGACCGATAACAGTTCCAAGCCTTCGGCCGATCGGCGCGTCGCGTTTGAGGAGACAAACATCATGAAGTGCCCCGTTCAGTTTGCAGCCTGTGTTGTTCCCGTGCTTGCCCTTGGCAGTGCCGCAGCTCTCGCCGAGATGCCGACCGCGGTCGGCGAGGGCGAGGGTCAAGTCAATATCGTCGCTTGGCCCGGCTATATCGAGCGCGGCGAGACCGACAAGAATTACGACTGGGTCACGTCTTTCGAGAAGGCCACCGGCTGCAAGGTCAACGTCAAGACGGCCGCCACCTCCGACGAGATGGTGACGCTGATGAACCAGGGCGGGTTCGACCTCGTCACCGCCTCGGGCGATGCGTCTTTGCGCCTGGTCGCCGGCAAGAAGGTTCAGCCGGTCAATGTCGACCTCGTCCCGAGTTGGAAGACCGTTGATGAGCGGCTCCAGAACGCGCCGTGGCACACGGTCGACGGCGTCCACTACGGGGTTCCGTTCCAATGGGGCCCGAACGTGCTCGCCTACAACACCGAAGTGTTCAAGGAGGCGCCGACGAGCTGGTCGGTCGTTTTCACGGAGCAGAACCTGCCCGACGGCAAGTCCAACAAGGGCAGAGTGCAAGCCTATGATGGCCCGATCTATGTCGCCGACGCCGCGCTCTACCTGATGAAGACGAAACCCGAGCTCGGCATCAAGAATCCGTACGAGCTGAACCCCGACCAGTATGCCGCCGTGATGCAGCTCCTTCAGGCGCAGAGAGCTTTGGTCGGCCGCTACTGGCATGACGCCATGGTGCAGGTCGATGACTTCAAGAACGAGGGCGTGGTTGCCTCTTCGTCCTGGCCGTTCCAGGTCAATCTCCTCGGCTCGGAGAAGAAGCCGGTCGCCTCGACGATCCCGGCGGAAGGGGCGACGGGCTGGGCCGACACGACCATGATGCACGCCGAAGCCGAGAATCCGAATTGCGCCTATAAGTGGCTCGAGCATTCGCTGAGCCCGAAGCTGCAAGGTGACCTCGCCTCCTGGTTCGGTTCGGTGCCTGCGGTGCCGGCTGCCTGCAAGGGCAACGCGCTCCTAACCGACACGGGTTGCGCCACCAACGGCTTCGACAATTTCGACAAGATCTGGTTCTGGCGGACGCCGACGGCCGCCTGCGAGCAGGAAGGCAAATGCGTGCCGTACTCGCAATGGGCCAAGGACTACATCGCCATCCTCGGCAGATAGCGCCGCAAACATCGGCGGCCCGGGTCTTCCGATCCGGGCCGCTGCCTTTGGTGACTTGAGCCCAATGGCGCCTGCCGTTCGCTTCGTCAACGTGTCACGCCGCTTCGGTTCGGTACGAGCCGTGGACGACGTCACCCTCGACATCGCCGAAGGCGAATTCTTCGCCATGCTTGGCCCTTCGGGGTCGGGCAAGACCACCTGCTTGCGCCTCATCGCCGGTTTCGAGCAGCCCGACGAGGGGCATATCGAGATTTTCGGCGAGACGGCCGAGGGCGTGCCGCCCTACAAGCGCAACGTCAACACCGTGTTTCAGGACTACGCGCTCTTTCCCCACATGACGGTCGGCGAGAACGTCGCCTACGGCCTCAAGATCAAGGGCGTCGGCGCCGCCGAACGCGAGAAGAAAGCGAAAGACGCGCTGGCCATGGTCAAGCTCGCCGGGTTCGAGGGCCGCCGCCCGGCGCAACTTTCCGGCGGTCAGCGCCAGCGTGTGGCGCTCGCCCGCGCGCTCGTCAATGGACCGAAGGTGCTGTTGCTCGACGAGCCGCTCGGCGCGCTCGACTTGAAACTCAGGGAGCAGATGCAAGAAGAGCTGAAGGCGCTGCAAAAGGCGCTCGGCATCACCTTCGTCTTCGTCACCCACGACCAGGGCGAGGCGCTGTCGATGGCCAATCGCGTCGCCGTCTTCAACGATGGAAAGATCGTCCAAGTCGGGACGCCCAACTCGGTGTATGAGCGGCCGGAGTCGCGCTTCGTCGCCGACTTTGTCGGCTCATCGAACGTGCTTTCGCCCAGCTTCGCCGAACGTCATGGCGGCGTCGCCAAGTGGACGAGCCTCCGGCCCGAGAAGATCGTGGTGCACGCCTCGGGCGCGAAAGTACCTGAGAAGCACGCCTCGACCGACGGCGAGATCAAGATGGTGAGCTACCAGGGCGCGGTTACGCGGTTCAATGTCGAGGCGGAGAAGATGCGGATCAATGCCGAAATGCCCGTCGGCGATTCGCGCTTCAAGCCGGGCGACAGCGTGCGGCTCATCTGGCCCAAATCGGCCATGGTCACCATGGAGGAGGGCGCGTGAGCCAAGCGGCGGCAGCTTCGGTGCCCGCGGCCGCACGCGGAGAGGGGATCCTCGGCCGGCTCTCCGACCTCTTTTATGCGCGCCCCAAGCTCCTGACCTTTCTCCTCTTGCTGCCGCCGCTCTTGTGGATCGGCATTGTCTATGTCGGGTCGCTGTTCGCGCTGCTGTTGCAGAGCTTCTACTCGCTCGACGACTTTTCCGGGCTCGTCGTCCGCGAATTCACCCTTTCGACCTACGCCGCGCTTCTCGATGAGGCCAATCTCCAGATCATCCTACGTACGGTGACGATATCGGCGCTCGTGACCATCGCCTGCGCCATCATCGCCTTTCCGATCGCCTACTATGCCGCGCGCTACGCCCGCGGCTGGACCAAGGCGCTGTTCTATCTCGCGGTGATGATGCCGCTCTGGTCGAGCTATCTGGTCAAAATCTACGCCTGGAAGCTGATCTTGGCCAAGGAAGGCATCCTCACCTGGCTTGCCAACAAACTGCATCTTTCCTGGCTGATCGACGGCGTCCTGGCCGTGCCGGTGATCGGCGGTCCGTCGCTGTCTTTCAGTTATATCGGCACCTTCCTCGTCTTCGTCTATATCTGGATCCCCTACATGATCCTGCCGATCCAGGCGGCGCTCGAGCGCGTGCCGAAGAACTACATCGAAGCCTCCGCCGATCTCGGCGCCGAGCCGCGGCAGACATTCTGGACGGTGATCTTTCCCCTGGCGCTTCCCGGCATCATCGCCGGCTCGATCTTCACCTTCTCGCTGACGCTCGGCGATTACATCGTGCCGACCATTGTCGGCAATTCGCGCCTCATGATCGGGCAGGCGGTTTACACCTTGCAGGGAACCGCCGGGGACGTTCCGCTTGCCGCGGCCTTCACCGTCGTGCCGATGGCGATCATGGGCGTTTATCTGTGGATGGCGAAGCGCATGGGGGCGTTCGATGTCCTCTGACCCGAACCGTGCCACCCCGCTCGGTTTGCGCCTCTCGGCGATCGCCGGGCTCCTGTTCCTGCATCTGCCCTTGGCGCTGATCTTCCTCTACGCTTTCACCACCGAGGAACGGAGCTTCCAGTTTCCGCCGCCCGGCTATACCACCAAATGGTTTCAGGTCGCCTGGTCCGAGCGGCCCGACATCTGGCCGCCGCTCTATCTCTCGCTGAAGGTCGCGGCGATCGCGACCGCGCTTGCGCTCATCTTCGGCACGCTTGCGGCGGCCGCCTTGTCGCGCGCCCGCTTCTTCGGCCGCGAGACTATCTCGCTTCTGTTCATCCTGCCGATCGCGCTCCCCGGCATCATCACCGGCATCTCGCTCCGCTCGGCCTTCGACATCATGGGCCTCGACTTCTCGATCTGGACCATCGTGCTCGGTCACGCCACGTTCTGCATCGTCGTCGTGTATAACAACGCTATTGCGCGATTCCGGCGGCTCTCCGGCAATCTCATCGAGGCTTCGATGGACCTTGGCGCCAACGCCTTCCAGACCTTCTGGTACGTGATCCTGCCGCAGATCGGCACGGCGCTGCTCGCCGGCGGCATGCTCGCTTTTGCCCTGTCGTTCGACGAGGTCATCGTCACCACGTTCACGGCCGGCCAGCAATCGACCTTGCCGATCTGGATGTTGTCGGAGCTGATCCGCCCGCGCCAGCGCCCGGTGACGAATGTCGTCGCGGTCTTTGTCGTTTTTGTCACGCTTTTGCCGATTCTCGCCGCCTATTATCTGACGCGCGAGGGCGAGCACATAGGCGGATCGTCGAAATAACCCCCGCTTCAGTCTGGAGGATATCCCATGCTCGACACGAAAATGTTGATCGGTTCGAAATTCGTCGCCGGCACGGAGGCTCCCGACCCCGTGCTCAACCCCAAGACCGAGGCGAAGATCGTCGATTTGCCCGATGCCTCTCCCGCCCAAGTTGACGCCGCCGTCGATGCGGCCGAGAAGGCGTTCCGAACCTGGTCGCGCACCACGCCCGGCGAGCGCTCCGGATTGCTCCTGAAACTTGCCGACGCCATCGACCGCGAGGCGGAAGCCTTCGCCACGCTCGAGGCGCTAAACACCGGCAAGCCGAAGATCCGCATGTTGCAGGACGAGATGCCGGCGGCCTCCGATTGCTTCCGTTTCTTTGCCGGCGCCGTGCGCAATATGCACGGGGCCGTGGCGGGCGAATACCTGGCCGGCCACACCTCGATGATCCGCCGCGATCCGATCGGCGTCGTCGGCTCGATCACGCCGTGGAACTATCCGTTGATGATGGCCATTTGGAAGCTCGCTCCGGCCTTGGCGGGCGGCAATACCATCGTCATCAAACCCTCCGAGCAGACCCCGCTCACGACGTTGAAGCTTGCCACGCTCATCGCCGACATCTTCCCCGAGGGCGTGGTCAATGTCGTGACCGGGCGCGGCGCCACGACCGGGAACGCGCTGATCAATCACCCGAAGATTGCCATGGTGTCGCTCACCGGCAGCATCGAGACCGGGAAGAAGGTGCTTGTCGCGGCGGCACCCACGGTGAAACGCACGCATCTCGAGCTCGGCGGCAAGGCGCCGGTCATCGTCTTCGACGATGCCGACATCGCCTCGGTCGTCTCCGGCATCAAGGCCTTCGGCTACTACAATGCGGGCCAGGACTGCACGGCGGCGTGCCGCATCTATGCCGGCAAGAAGATCTACGACAATCTGGTCGCCGACCTTTCGAGCGCGGTGAAGGAGATCAAGTTCAATCTGCCGAACGACGACGACAACGAGATTGGTCCCTTGATCTCGGCGGCGCAGAAATCCCGCGTGCAGGGCTTCGTCGAGCGCGCCGGCAACGTGAAGCATGTCTCGATCACCGCAGGCGGCAAGTCCCCCAGCGGCAAGGGCTTTTTCTTCGAGCCGACCGTGGTCGCCGGCGCGAAGCAGGACGATGAGATCGTGCGCAAAGAGGTGTTCGGTCCCGTCGTGTCGGTCACGCGCTTCGACGATGTCGATCAGGCCGTTTCCTGGGCCAATGACAGCGACTATGGGCTCGCCTCGTCGGTCTGGACCTCAGATGTCGCCAAGGGGATGGCCACGGCCGCGCGGCTCCAATACGGCTGTACCTGGGTGAACACGCATTTCATGATCGTGAACGAGATGCCGCATGGCGGGCTGAAACTCTCGGGCTACGGCAAGGACATGTCGATGTACGCGCTCGAGGACTACACCGTCGTGCGCCATGTGATGGTGAAGCTGTAGGCGCAAGCCTATCGCGGCGCTTTTCGCATCGCGCGTTTCAAGGCGGCGAGGTCGCGCGCGATCGCGCGCGATGACGAAGCTTGCATGCGCCGAAAGCGAGCGAGCACATCTTCGCCAAGGGGCGTGAGACGCGCGCCGCCGCCGCGCGTGCCGCCCTTGATCGCGGCCACCAGGGGCCTCGCGAAGCAGGCATTCATGGTCTCGATCAGGAGCCAGGCCTGCTTGTAGCTCATGCCCATGCGCCGGCCAGCGGCCGCGATCGATCCCGTCTCGCGGATGCCCTCCAGCAAGTCGGCCTTGCCCGGACCCAAGGCGATGTTGTCTCCGAGAACGATGCGGAGCCGCGCCACCGGGCCGGTCGAGCTGGATCCCATAGAGCCGTGTATGGCCTACGGCGCGGCCGGAGGCAATCCGCCGGCAATCTGGAACGAGCGTTAAGAGACCGCTGGTGTCGCCGTCCCACCCTTTAGCCCGACCGCCTCGGGCGCGGCACCGGCGCCGGCGGCCAGCCCGCCGAGGAATGTCTCGATCTCGGGCGACAGCGAGGTGAAGCGGATCGAGAAACACGCAGGGCTCCCCGGAACCGCGCCCACGACCTTGCCGTAGCACGTTCCCGCAATCGCCTGTCCCGCGTTGCTTGTGAGGTTCATTTTCAGATTGCTCAACAGAGGAACCGGGCTTTCCAGCCGAGCTTCAGCCCATTTTGGCGAAACCTTGATCAAAGTCCCGCTGTGCTCCTCGCCGCCAAGATAGTTCGCCTCCACGATCTCGTATTTGAGCGGTATCTCCTCCGTCAATGAAACGACACTGTCCCGCGTTTCAGGCAGATAGAGCCGATGCGGCCGGTCAATACCCAGCACTTCGTAGAGCGTGACGGGGTGTTCGAACCCTTTCGCTCTTACCTCGACCCGCGCACCGGTCTTGAGTATGGATCCCACCTCTCGCCGTGTGGTGTCGGAGATCAGGATTTGGCCTCCAGTGGTATAGGACTGCACGCGAGAGGTGAGATTGACGTGGCTCCCGACGACCCCATACTTCATGCGTTCGGGCGAGCCGACATTGCCCACCACAACGGGTCCGGTGTGAAGGCCAATGCCCATTTCCAATTCGGGCAGATCATCCTTCCGATTCTGTTCATTGATTGATTCCATGGCGAGTTGCATCGCCACGGCGCAAGCCACGGCCCGCTGCGCGTCGTCCTCTCGCCAAGCAGGTGCGCCGAAGAGGACAAAAATTGCGTCACCGATGAACTCGTCGATCGTTCCCTGATACTGTTTGATAATCGGAACCATGGTGCTCAGATAGCGATTGAGCATGGCCACGACTCGTTCCGGCGCTAGCCTCTCAGCAAGTGAGGTGAAGCCCCTAAGGTCCGCCATCATCATCGTGATTGTACGCTTTTCGCCTTTCAGCTCCAGTCCGGTCGGGGATTCGAGCACGTTGGCGACCACCTCGTCGGTCAGATAACGGCCAAAGGCTTCGCGAATGAACTTGTTGCGTCGCTCCACCTCCGTGGAAAGCCGCTGCAGCGCCGCCTCAATATTCTTGCGGTCGGAGATGTCCGCCCAGGAGCCGACGATCTCCTTCAGTCTGCCTGCCTTTTCCGGCGTGACCCTGAAAGTATCCTGGACCCAGACATAGTCACCCCGCCTGTGCCGGAAACGATATTCCAGAGTGCCTCCCCCTTGGCCGATCAACCGCTCGACCTCCGGGAATACGCGCGGGGCGTCCTCGGGGTGGACGTGCTTGGCCCAAAATTTCGGATTGTCGCGCATCTCCGCCGGCATATAGCCCGTGGTCGCTTCCAAACTCTCGCTCACGAACCTGCACGCGTAGCCGTCAGGGGTTTGCGTCGTCGTGTAGATGACTGCCGGACTCGCAGCCACGAAGGCTTGGAGGTCATTGATGACGGCCATGCGCTCGCCAAGCGCCTGCTCGGCCTGCTTGTGGTAGGAGATATCAGCCCAGGAACCAACGAGCTCCAGCGGCCGGCCCCTCTCGTCATGGATGACCCTGAAAGTGTCCCGAATCCAAATATAGTTCTTGTCCCGGTTTCGCATCCGGTACTCGATCGTTCCCCCGCCTTGCTTTATCAACGAAGTCATCTCCGGCACAACACGGGGAGCATCGTCCGGATGAAGATGCGAAAACCAGAATCCTGGCTCTTCGACCATCTCCCACGGCGAAAATCCCATGATGGCGTCGACGTTGTCGCTGACGGACGTGCACGCGTAGTCGCCTGAGCCTTGCGTCGTGTAGATGACCCCGGGCGTGACCGTCAGCAGGTACTGAAATCGGTCGCGCGCCGCCTTCAATTCCGCGGCGCGTGCTTCCAGCGTCTCTTCCACCCGTTTGCGTTCCCGCAAATCCCTGGCAAGGCAAACCGTCCCTGTCTCCTCGCCGGTCTCGTCACGGAGCATTGAGGCCGAGATCAGGACAGGAATACTGCCGCCATCCTTCGCAAGCATGACACTGTCAAGGCCGGAGACCGTTCCGCCGCGCTTGCGCATCTCGCGCGCGAGGTGTGCTGACCCCGCCTCATCGCCGTACAGCACCGACACGCTTTGACCGACCACGTCCTTCGCCCGGTAGCCCAATAGAGTCTCCGCTCCCTGGCTGAAGAGCACGACGTTTCCTTGCTTGTCGGTGGAAAAGATGGCGTCGGGGGACGTTTCAATCAGGCAGGCTAGAAACCGCTTTGCATCCAGGGGCGCCTGCTCTGCCTGTTTACGCTCGGCCTCTAGCGCACCGGTCTGAAGGCGCAGCGCGTTGGTTTCGTCTTTGGATTCTTGCTGCATATGAGGTGACCTCCTAATCGGAGAACGACCGCGCAGGGTTATGATGACCGCGAGAGCTGGCCATCAATTACCCTAGAAGTTGCATTATGACGAATCATGCAAGGGTCCTCATTCGCCGCTCGCGTCGTGCACCATCGCGGCCAGGCGGTCGGCGTCCGTAACCAGAAGAGTGCCTCCGCGGCGCTCGATAATCCCAATTCGGGACAGCCGGTTGAGCTCGCGGGTGACGGCCTCGCGGTGGGTGCTGACCCGGCTTGCGATCTCGACATGGGTGGGTGCCGGAACGATCCGCGCGCTCTTGCCGTTCCTGCGTCCCAGGCTCGCCAGGCGGAGCAATTCGGCCTGGATGCGGTTGTTGACGGCAAGCGTGCTGAACTCGTAGACGCGGGTGGTCAGCGCCCGAATGGTCTTGGTCAGACGCGGCAACAAGGCCTGAGCGAGGCCGGGCTCGGAGTTCAGCAACTCGCGGAACGAGGATCCCGGCATCGAGGCGATCAGGCAATTGGTGCGCGCTTCCACGCTTGCCGACCGTGGACCGCCATCGATGGCTGGGAACTCGCCGAAAATCTCACCTGAACCGAGTTCGCGGAAGCTCACCGCCTTGCCTGCCGTCGAGTAGATAGTCACGCGAACCTCGCCGAGCGCGATAAAGAACACATCGTCTGAACCGTCGAGGTAACTGAGGATTGGCTCACCTGGCGCATAGTGCTTCCAGGCGCAACGCCGTTCGATCTGCTCGATGGACGCCGGCGAGAGTCCCGCGAAGACGGCGATCCCCTTCAGCGAAGTACGTGGCTCCTTGGCTTGAGGCTGCGCCATCGTTGCCCTGCGCCTCTTGCAAAAAGTGGCGAAGAATAAACCAGTCCCCGCCAAGCGGGTATCCCGAAAAAGGCCGCATGTCTGGCCCTACCTGGGCTCGCCAAGCGACTTTAGCTTGGCGCAAGAATAGCCGCCGGTGGGCGTTTTTGCGTGTGGGAAATCCCACAGCGTGCTTTGCAGGGCCGTGCGAGAATCTCCTCAAGCTCAAGATGGTCTTGGGCAAAGTCGGAAAAAGGGAGATTCACAATGCAAACGCTCACTCGAAATCGGTGTCTAGGTCTCGTCGCGACGGGCGCTCTCGCCCTGACGATTGCCGGCAGTTCCGCATTTGCCGGTGAGATGACTGAGGTTCTTGGACCGGTCGGTCCGAATGACCCCATCGTCACGACGGTCGGCGGCAAAACTGTTCTCGCCTTCTACGAGCCCGAGGGCACCAATTGCAGCATGCATGTCGTGATGTGGGATCGCGGCGACGAGAGTGGTGGTTCCGCGGCAGGGTTCCGGGTCACTCTGAGTGCTCGTCAGGTGGTTCGCATCGATACCGCCCAGAATAGATCGATCGGCCTCGAATGCGGCAGCGCGGCCAAGCAGCTGGCGATCGTCGAGACGGGCAGAATGTACGCAGCCGGGGCAGCCGAATAATCCGAGCATCAATCATGGCACAACGAACATGACACCACTTCGAAAAAGACCCTCAGGTCCGCGGCCTGAGGGTGCTCTTTCAAGCCCATGAGACAAAGTGATGCGCGGAGTGCCCGACAGGGTTGTGATTGCCGTTGTCTCGGCGTCTTTGATCGGTTGGCCCGTGGCGGCTGCCGAAACCACGACGCCGCTCGAGCGCGTGGCGACCACGCCCAGAGGTCAGTTGAAAAGCCCTTACGCCGATGTGACGCGTGTCGCCGATGAGGGTCTCAAAATCTACCGCTCGCTCGACTGCGGAGGTTGTCACGGCGGGGGTGGCGGTGGCGGCATGGCCGCACCTCTCACCAATGCGGTTTGGATCTACGGCGACGACGACGACACGCTGTTCCGGCTGATTACGTTGGGGACAGGCAAGCTGAGCCCCGCAGGCGCCTTCCAGAAGCAAGGTTTCGTGCGCAAGGGGTCCGAGAACGTCGTCGGTCCGATGCCGCCCTATGGCGAGATCATCAAGACCGACGGCGACGTCTGGAAGATCATCGCCTGGATCAGATCGGCAAATTGTGAGCGGCGCACCGAGGGCTGCTAAGGAAAAAAAGGTGACGGCGTTCCCGCTCGCGAGTTGTATTGCCGCCCATCCCATGCTTTCTTGCCCCGCCTTTCCTGGGAGACTTCCCGCATGCCGAAGCCGAACCCGCGCCAGCCTGAAGGCGAGCGCGCCAGCCCAAGACTGTTCGAGAACGTGGTCAATCCGTTCTGCGGCATGCTTTGCGACGATCTCGTCGTCGAACGCACCGAGGCCGGGCTCAAAATCGTCAAGAACGGCTCAAGCCAGGCGAGCGTGGCCTTCGAGCGCAAGCTGCCACGGGCCAACCCTGCCGTGAACGGCAAGGACGTCGCGCTCTCTGCCGCGGTCAAGGAAGCGGCGCGCCTCATCGGCAAAGCCAAGCTTCCTCTCTTTGGCGGCCTCGCCACCGATGTCGAAGGCATGCGCGCCACCTTGGCGCTTGCCGAGCGGTCGGGCGGCATTGTCGATCATGCCTTGAGCGCGGTCGGCGAGCGCAATCTCAGGATCCTCCAGACGTCGGGCTGGATCGCGACCACGCTGACAGAGACGCGCAACCGCGCCGACCTCATCGTCATAGCGGGGTGCGATATCCACAAGCTTCACCCCCGCTTCTTCGAGCGGATCGTCTCGCCGCCGGATTCGATGTTCGATGTGACCGCAAAGAAGCGCACCGTCGTCTTCATCGGCAAGGGGCTCGATCGCTCGGGCGCCAAGGGCACGCAGATCGGCGAAGTCGTCACGCTTGCCTGCAAGGATGAAGAGGCCGGCCACGTGGTAGCTCTGTTGCGCGCGCGGCTGCGCGGCTTTCGGGTCACGCCGCCGAAACAGAGCGGTGTGACGCTCGCCGAGATCGACGCGCTCGCCGAGCGCTGCCGCAAGGCAGCCTATGGTGTCGTGGTCTGGGCGCCGCCTTCGCTCGATTTTCCCCATGCCGAGCTCACCGTCGAGCAGTTCACCGGGCTGGTCAAGGACCTCAACCCGACGACGCGCTTCGCGGGACTTTCGCTCGGCGGCGCGGAAGGCATGCCCACGGCGGCGTCCGTTTGCACCTGGATCAGCGGCTATCCGCTCCGCGTGAGCTATGCGAGCGGCGCGCCAGACTACGATCCATACCGCTGGGATATCGGCCGCATGCTTGAAGACGGCGAGGGCGATCTTCTCGTGTGGGTTGCCGCGATTTCGCCCGACCTCGCGCCGCCTCCGACCAAAATCCCGACCATCGTGCTCGGGACGCCGGGCCTCGCGCTAACCGCGCCGCCCTCGGTCTTTATTCCTGTCGGCACGCCGGGGCTCGATCACGCGGGGCGTCTCATTCGCGTCGATAATGTCATGTCGTTGCCGCTGAAAGATCTCGGCCGCGCGGAGCTTCCCTCCGCTGCGGAGGTGCTTTCGGCCATCGAAGCGGCGCTTTAGGCCGGGAGCCCCTCACCATGCTCATCAAGCTGACCGGCGGCAGAATCTATGATCCCGCCAACGATGTGAGCGGCACGGTTCGCGACATCTATGTCGAGGACGGCAAAATCGTCGCGCCCAGACCGAACGCCCGGGCCGACGCCACCTACGACGTGAAGGGCCGCATCGTCATGGCCGGCGCCATCGACCCCCACACCCATATCGGCGGCGGCAAGATGACCATCGCCCGCATGCTGCTGCCCGAGGACCACAGGGGCGATCCCGTCACCCGCACGGAGCTGACCCGCGCGGGCTCGGGCCGCGCCGTGCCCTCGACCCATGTCACCGGCTACCGCTACGCCGAGATGGGCTACACCGCCTGTTTCGAGCCGGCCATGCTGCCCGCCAATGCCCGTCAGGCGCATATGGAGATGGGCGACACGCCCATGGTCGATAAGGGCGCCTTCGTCATGCTCGGCTCCGACGACTATTTCTTGCGCCAGCTCGCGGCCAAGAAGGACTTCAGCGCGATCAAGGACTATGTCGCCTGGACGCTGCACGCGGCGCAAGCGCTCGCGGTGAAGGTCGTCAATCCCGGCGGCATCAGCGCCTTCAAGTTCAACCAGCGCAAGCTCGATCTCGACGAGGAGCACGTCTATTACCACGTGACCCCGCGGCAGATCCTGCTCACGCTTGCGCGCGCGATCGAAGAGCTCGGCGTCACCCATCCGCTGCACATCCATGGCTGCAATCTCGGCATCCCCGGCAATATCGAGACGACGCTCGCCACGATTCGCGCCGCCGAGGGCTTGCGCATTCATATGACGCACACCCAGTTCCTGAGCTATGGCATCGAGGGCGACCGGAAGTTCTCCTCGGGCGCGGCCCGCCTGACGGAGCTCGCGAACAAGAGCCAAAATGTTTCGATCGATGTGGGCCAGGTCCTGTTCGGGCAGACCTGTACCGCGTCCGGCGACAGCATGCGCCAATACGCGATCTCCAAGAGCGCGAACCCGAAGAAGCCGGTGATTATGGATATCGAGTGCGATGCCGGCTGCGGCGTCGTGCCGATCCGCTACCGCGACAAGAGCTTCGTCAACGCCATGCAGTGGGTGATCGGGCTCGAGACGTTTCTCCTGTTCGACGATCCGTGGCGAATCTTCCTCACCACCGATCATCCGAACGGCGCGCCGTTCTATTTCTACCCGCATCTGATCCGTCTGCTCATGGACAAGGGCTTTCGCGACGACATGTTGCAGAAGATCAACCCGGACGCGCAAGCACAGGCGGAGTTGCTGAAATCGCTCACCCGCGAATACACGCTCGACGAGATCGCGATTCTGACGCGGGCCGGGCCGGCGCGGAGCCTGGGGCTGAAGGACCGTGGCCATTTGGGCGTGGGCGCCGCGGGCGACATCACCGTCTATCGCGACGATCCCGACCGCGAGGCGATGTTCGCTGCGCCCGAGCTCGTGTTCAAGGGTGGCGAAGTGGTGGTCAGGAACGGCAAGGTGGTGAAGGTGGTCCAGGGCGCGACGCATGTCGTGCGCCCCGACTACGACAAGTCGATCGAGAAGCCACTCGCCGATTATTTCGACCGCTATCACACCGTGCGCATGGAGCATTTCAAGCTCGCCGACGAGGAGATCATCGGCGGCGACAACGGCGCCATCATCGTGCAGCCGACGGCGACGCGCGCGAGCTAGGCGTTCATTCTGAGCCTGGCACGCAAGCTCACGCGCTCAATTCGATGCCTTGGGCGGGCGTCCGACGATATCGAAATCCGCCTCTTGCAGATGGTATTTCTGCACGATGCTCGAGGTCACGGCGAGCGCACGCTGGCAGGCTTCGTGCCCCGCTTTCTTGGCCGCGTCATCGACCGCTTCCCCTGCGGCCACCCGGTCGGCTGTCGCGAAGCAGATCGCCACGTCTTCGGCGTAGGCCGGGCTTGCGCCAAGCGCGACAATCGCCGCAACGAAAGTGAGGATCGCAAAACGTCTCATCCAATACACCGCCTTCTCAATGTTCCCCGTTACCATGTCATGGCCGGGCCTGTCGAAGACCTCGTCATACCGGCGCAAGCCGGTATCGAGGGCCACACACGCCGGGCACGCCGCCCCTGGATTCCGGCTTTCGCCGGAATGACGGACGACTGCTCCGGCGAAAGCGCAAGCCATGAGCCCTACCTTTTTGCTCCTCCCTTGAGGGGGAGCACACGCGCCATGTTCGATGCGTTACCGCTTCGCTGCTTGAGCGCGGGTGGCGCGTGGAGGGGGGTGACGCAGAAGTCATCGAACAACGGAGAGGAGTCTTTGCGTTCAACCCCCCTCCCTAACCCTCCCCCTCAAGGGGGGAGGGAAAAATCGTTCAAGCCGCCATCTCCATCAAGTCCTGCAATATCGCGGCGAGAACTTTCCGCCCCTTCTCCGCCGAAGCAAGCGTCGGGTCGCCGAAACTGCCGCTTGGCGAATAGTTGGGCGATGCCGGGTCGTCTGGCGAGAGCGGTCCGCGCGAAGGGCCGGTGGGCGAGAACGGGCAGGGTTCTGCCCGCGACATATCGACCAAATCTGGCGCGATCAGAAGCATCAGCGAGGTCTCGATCTCATCGGCATGCGTGCCATAGGGCTGCTGCTGCAGCTCCCGCGCCGTCTCCACGAACCGAGGTCCCGCGAAGACCTTCAGATGCCGGAGCCGCGACGGATCGGATGCCGCTCGGATCGCCGCCTCAACCGGCGCGATGGTCGAGAGGCCGGTATCGAGAATAAGGACGCGTCGCGCCCCGAAGCCTGAAAGCGCGTCAGCAATCTCGGTGACGACGGCCTGGAAGGTCGCATCGGACAGGCTCGCGCTTCCAGCGTAGGCGACGAAGGCGGGATAGGCGCCATAGGTCAGCGTCGGCCAGATCAGCGCGTCGATCTTCTCGGCGAGCGCTGCGGCGAAATATTCAGCGAAGAATTGGTCGGTGGCCATGGTCATATGCAGGCCGTGCTGCTTGGCGCCGGCGCCGATTGGGAGGATCGCAGCGGCGCCGGTCGCGAGCCGCCTCGCGACCCGGTCCCAGGTGAGGTCCGCCACGTTGTTCCGCGATTTCGCCTGCTTCATCGGCTCAGTCCACGATCATGGCTTGAAGCGTCTCCAGCCGATCGGCTTCCGCGGCGGGCTTGTCCCAGCGGATGCGGGCGATGCGCGGGAAGCGCATGGCGACGCCCGATTTGTGCCGGGTCGAGCGGTGCACCGAATCGAACGCCACCTCGAACACGAGCTTGGGCTCGACCTGGCGGACCGGACCGAAACTGTCAACCGTGTGGTTCCTGACCCAACGGTCGAGCTCCCGCAACTCCTCGTCGGTGAAGCCGAAATAGGATTTTCCGACCGGCACGAGCTCAGGCGCTCCCGCCTCGCCGTCGCGCCAGGCGCCGAAGGTGTAGTCCGAGTAATAGGACGAGCGCTTGCCGCTTCCCCTTTGCGCGTACATGAGCACGGCGTCGATCGTGAGCGGCGCCCGCTTCCATTTGTACCAATGGCCCTTGGGACGCCCGGCGAGATAAGGGCTGTCGCGCCGCTTCAGCATCAGGCCCTCGATGCCGGTCTCGCGCGCACCTTCCCATAGCGTCTTGAGCTCGTCGACCGAGGCGAAAGCGATCAGGCCGGAGAGATCCGTGCGGCGCGGCGCATGCGCCTTGTGCCAAGCTTCGAGCCGTGCGCGCCGCGCGACGAAGGGCAGCGCGCGAAGGTCCTCGCCGCCCTCGAACAGAATGTCGTAGAGACGGATATGGGCCGGATGCGACTTGAGCAGCGCGCCGCTCACGACTTTGCGATTGAGCCGCTGTTGCAGATCGTTGAACGGAGCGACCTCGCCCCCGCGCAGAACCAAGAGCTCGCCGTCGAGCACGACGCCCTCGGGGAGCGCTTCGACCACATCGGGAAAGGTGCCCGAGATGTCGTCGCCGGTCCGGGAGAACAGCCGCTTCTCGCCCGCTTGATGGGTGGCCTGCACGCGGATGCCGTCCCATTTCCACTCGGCGATGAAGTCATGGGGCGCGATCGCCTCAAGCTCCTTGTCGTCGATCTGATGCGACAGCATCAGCGGCCTGAACGTCGCGCGGCCTTCCATGTCCGGCCGGGCGCCTTGTCCCGAAAGCCAGGCGAACAACTCGCCGTAAGGCGGGCGAAGCCCGTGCCAAACCTCCTCGATATCGGCGAGCGGCACGCTCGACCACTCCGAAAGCGCCGTCTTGGCGAGCCGCGCCGAAACACCGACGCGGAGCGCCCCGGTCATGAGCTTGAGCAAGGCCCAGCGGCCGGTCGCGTCGAGCTGATCGAGCCAATTGGCGAGGAGGGCAGGCACCTGCGAAGGCGTCGCCGACTGCAACGCCTCGACCACGCTTGCGAGACGCGGCGGCTTGGCGGCGGCCCTATCCCCCGGCCAGATCAGCGCGATGGTTTCGGCCGTGTCGCCGACATAGTCGCGCGACAGGCCGAACAGCACCGGATCGACACGCGCTCCGATCAGATCAGTCAGGATGCGCCGGAGCGGAAGCCTGAAGAACAGGCCGTCGGTCAGCGCGGCGAGCGCGAAGCCGCGGTCGGGGTCTGGCGCGCGCGCGAAATAATCGGCAAGGAGCCGCAGCTTGTCGTTTCGCGACGGCGTGTAAGAGAGCCGGTCGAGCAGCGCGGCGAAGGCCTTCACTGGTCCTCGTCCTCGCGACCGATCAGCGCGAGCGCCCGGCCCTTGAGCCCGCTCGTCTTGATGTGATGCAGGAGCGCGTCCTCGCGCCCATGCGTGACCCAGACTTCGCTCGCTCCGGTCTCGGCGATGGTCGCGACAAGCTCGCCCCAATCGGCATGGTCCGAGATCACGAGCGGAAGCTCGACGCCTTGCTGGCGCGCCCGTGCGCGCACGCGCATCCACCCCGAGGCGAAGGCCGTCACGGGATCGGGAAGCCGGCGCGACCAGCGATCGGCGATGGCCGAAGGCGGCGCCAGCACGATCTCGCCTTTGAGCGCTTCGCGGGGCGCGCCGGTCGCGGGTCTGAGTTCACCGAGGCGTACGCCGAAGGACTCGTAAAGCGCGCAACATTCGGAGAGCGCACCATGAAGGTAGATCGGCCGGTCGTGGCCCGCTTCGCGCAAGAGCGCGATCAGGCGCTGGCACTTCCCGAGCCCATAGACCCCGACCACATGTGCGCGGTCCGGAAACTGCGCGCGCGAGGCAAGCAGCTTCGCCACCTCATCGCCCGCATCGCCATGCTGGAACACCGGTAGCGCAAACGTCGCCTCGGTGATGAAGAGATCGCAAGGGACGACCTCAAAGCCCGGGCAGGTCGGGTCTCTGCTCCGCTTATAGTCGCCGGAGACGACGACCCGCGCGCCCTTCCATTCGATCAGGACCTGCGCGCTGCCGAGCACGTGGCCGGCGGGAAACAATGTGACGGCGACGTCGCCGATCGTGACACGCTCGCCGTAGGCCGCCTTCTGGCTGCTCTTGCGCGCGGCCGCGCCGAGCCGCAACTCCATCACCGCCAGCGTCTCGCGCGTGGCAAGCACGTGCTCGTGCCCGGGCCGCGCATGGTCGGAATGGCCATGGGTCACGACCGCGCGCTTGGCGCCACCGTAAGGGTCGATATGGAAGCCGCCCGGCCGGCAATAGAGACCCTTCGCATCGACGGTGAGCCAGCTGTCGAACCGTTCGGGGATCATGGCTGTAAACGCACTGCCGGCAATGCCGCTGCTCAGCGGCCGCGTGGCGAAATAGGCCTCAGAATCGAGGATTTAGGGTTGCAAACTACAGATTAGATAGGGTGCCGGGAAGGAAATCGCACTGCCGGCCCCGCTCCGGCAGTGCTTGTCATCCTAAAGGCTGCGCTTCGGCCTTGAGCCGATCCGGCTTGGCAAGGCGCATCACCTTTCCAGGTCGTGCATCCTGTGCAGGAGGGATGTCCGCAGGTTCCGCCGACTCTCTCCGCCGAAAAGAATGACACAACGACGACGGAAGGCAAACGGGAGTTCGGTCCAAGCCGGAATTTTCTTTTTCGTGCCGTGGCCGCGGTTCGGACTTGACCTGCGGCCCCTCGGACACACGCTGCCGCGCGCGACGCGGATGACAAGCGGGCGCTAAGGAAGCGCCTTGGCGGCCTCCGGGGCGGCGTCGGCCTCTTTGGGCTTGGCCTCGATGATCGGCGGCTTGCCTTGGCCCGGAGCAAGCGGTCCGCGCCAAGCCTCGAAACGCGACTCGAGTGCCGCGCCGTTCGTGTCCCACCAGCCCTCGTCAAACCTGAGCGCCTTCTTGAAGTTGTCGGGCGCCGTGGGGAGGAACGCCGCCATCTCGACGCCGACCACCGGATGCTTGCCGACGAGGGGAAGCGCCGATTTCCGCATCGGCCCATAGGCGATGAGCTCTGCCTGCTTCGCGAGCCGCGCCGGATCGGTGGCAAACGCAATGAAGCGCAAGGCGCCTTCTTTGTTTTCGGCGCTCTTGGGAATGGCCCAGAGATCGAGATCGTAGACCTGGCCGTCCCAAATCACGCCGAATCTCTGCCTTGTGCCGACCATGGCGCGGAACATGCGGCCGCTATAGCCGGCCGCCATCGCCGTCTTTCTCTCCATGAGCCAGGTCATCGGCTCCTCGGCGTTGTCCCACCAGTAGGTTTCGCCCTTGATCTTGTCGAGCGCCTTGAAGGCGCGGTCGGCGCCCGCTTGCGTCGCAAGCTCGGTATAGACATTGGCGGGATCGACGCCGTCGGCAAGAAGCACAAGCTCGAGCGTCCGGCGCGGGCTGTTCGGCAGCGCCCGCTTGCCGGGAAAACGCTTGGCATCGAGAAGGCTGGCGATCTCTGACGGCTGGGCCTTGCTGAACGCCTGCCGGTCGAAGGCGATCGCGGTGGACCAGGCGACGCTGGCGACGCCGCAATTGACAAGACCGCCCGTGAGGAAATCCTGTTCGGCGCTCTCGCCCGTTGGCGCAGCCCCGAGGCTCGATGCGGCGATCGTTTCGAGCAGCCCGTCTCTGCACAAGGTGTCAAGCGCGCCTGCGGAAACGTCGGCGACATCGATCGCCGAGGAGCCACCGATCATCTCTTTGATCTTGGCGAGGGTGCCGTCATAGATCTCGGTCGCGACCCTCGTGCCGGTCTCTTTGGCATAAGGCTCGAAGAAGGCGATCTCCTGCGACTGAGCGTAGGCGCCGCCCCACGTGGCGATGTTGAGCGTGTCCTCTGCGGATGCGCCCGCGGCAGCGCCGAGGCTTCCCGCCATGGCGAGCGCAAAGGCGCAGGCTCGCGCGCTCATGCCCATCATCTTGAGCGGTCGAAAAGAACGATGTTTCCGGTGGGACAATTTGGCGTTCTCAGTGAATGACATCTCCTGGGGCAATCAGCGCGGCGAAACGTGTGTGGACGTTGTCACCGTGGGCACCGATCCGGTGTGAAGGGCCGCAGGCTCGACCCTTCGGATCACCGGTTGCGAGAGCGCCCCGCTGATCGAGATTTGCGGCGGGGTTTTGGCGGCGAGCTGCGACGTCTCCAGGGGCGCGGCGTGATTGGCGACGAACAGGCGCCAATCGAGCGTCCGCTGCCCCAGATTGACGTCGCCGGACCCCGAGATCAACCCGCGCTCTGTCTTCATGTTGAACTTCTCGCACCAAATATGGCCGGCACCGAGGCGGCATTCGGCTTGGAGCTCCTCGAACGCCGTGACGTTGTCGCCGTTCCAGCCGTCGCCTTCGGCCGCGCCCCGTCCGGCAAAGAAGCGTGCGAGATCGATGGCGATTGCGCCCTTGCGGGCTTTTAGTCTGAACGGCCCCGCGAGCCCTTGCGCGAGCGCGTCATAGTTGTCTCCCTCGGTCACGAACTCCGCCTTGAGGGTCCCCATGCCGCCAAAGGGGAGCTGGAGCCCAAACGCACCAAGGCAGTCCTCGATCGGCACGTCGGACAGCTTCCCGGCGAGCGAGGCCTTGTTCGCGGCTTGCGAAAGATCGACGCCAATTCGGCCCGTGACCGTGCCGCCGCAGACTTCGAGCTCGCCGACCTCGCTCGACACGAGACCCTCGCGCGCGCTGAGGGTAAATCCGCCGCGCCCGAGCTTGATCCCCGGGGCTGTGATCTCCGCCGCCGAGATGCGCAAATCGGTGTCGAAATGACGGAGGACGGATTGATCCGGACGTGGGGGCGCTGCATTTGCGCCTTCCGACGCGCCAGCGCCGATATAAGGATCGAGCCGGAGCCGGTCGAAAGCAAGCGTACCATCGAAGCGCGGGCGCACTCCCGGCGTGATGGCGAGAGCGCCGACCGCCGCGTTCCCGTCAAGCGCAAAGGACCCCTCGTCGAAGGTGAGCGTCGTTCCGTTCCAACGCGCCGTTCCCGACGCCGACAATCCCCTCAAGCTTTGTCCCTCAGCCAGGGGGATTCCGGCCCACCGGAAAAAGGCCCGCGCATTCGCCAAATCGGCTTTGATGTCGCCGTCGAGCTGGAATCCATTGGCGAACGAGGCGGCGCCGGTAACCTGGGCCTTCAGCTCCCCGGCGTTGACGGCAAGCGTCACCGGGACGGAGAGGTCTCCTTCCGTCTCCGCCGGCACGCCTGAGTCGAGTTGAAAGCTGACGGTTTCACCGCGCAGCACAAACGAACCGGAACTCGACACCGCTCCGGTGCCGGAACTGAGATCGAATCGCGCAGTGAATTTCTCGATGGTCTCCTGGCCCGACGCGGTCGGAATGCTGATGGTGCCGCCGCGCACGCGAAGCACCCGCAGTGGCGCGCCGGTCAGCGCGTTGGCGACGCGTGCTTGCAAGGTCTGGCCCGGCCCCATGACGAGGGACGGTGCATCTTTCAGCGTAATCTCGGGCTTTATCACCCGGACGGCATCGACATCGATGCGCCCCAAGACGAGCGCGCCAAGATCGAGCGAGATCCTCGCCTCCTTCGCGACGATAGACTTCACCAAGGGAAGATTCGCGGCGTTGGTCAGCTCGAAGCCGCTTCGGATCGCGACGTCGGGGAAGTATTGCACCTGGATCGGCCCGGTCAGCTTGACCTCGCCGCCCGTCCATGCCGCGAGAGCGCCCGCGGCCCGATCAACAAGAGACGATGGGGCGCCGAAGAGCCTCGGCAGGAGCACAAGGCCGGACAAGAACAGCGCGAACACGCCCAGAAGAATCCATTTCCAAGCAATTCCGCGAAGCTTCATGCTGTCCCGACCCACCCGTTCCCGGTGCCTGCCCCGGAAGCCGGGGTTCTCACGTTTTTTGGCCGTAATTGAGGCCCCGCCTTTCTAGCCCGAACGCGCCCGGATAGCGAGACCAAGGCGGCTTTTTGTTGTGGGATCAGGCGGTCGGCGGAAACGCGGCTCAGGCCCTCTCGGGCGCGCCCGCGGCCGAGCCACCGGGGCGGCTTCCCGCCACGATCCCGTGCAGGAGGAGAACGGGGGCGAGGCTCACGAGCACGATGGTGAGGGCTGACAGCCCCGCCTCCTCGTAGCGGTAGAGCGAGGCGAGCGTGAACACCTGCGTGGCGAGCGTGTCGAAGTTGAAGGGCCTGAGCAGGAGCGTGGCCGGCAGCTCTTTCATCGAGTCGACGAAGACGAGGAGGGCTGCCGCGCCGAGCGCAGGCCTGAGCAACGGCAGATGCACCTTGAGAAGCATCTCGCCGAGCGTGGCGCCGAGCGAGCGTGCCGCCGCATCGATGTTGCGGGACACCCGGCTCAAGCCCGCTTCGACCGCCCCAAGCGAGGCGGCGAGGAAGCGGATGGTATAGGCGAGCACGATGGCGAACGCGGTCCCCGACAGCAGCAATCCGGTGGAGACGCCGAACAGCGACCGCGCCACGGAGTCGACGGAATTGTCCAGGCCCGCAAGCGGGATCAGGAGGCCGATCGCGAGCACGGTGCCGGGCACGGCGTAGCTGATGGCGGGGATCGTGCTTGCGCCCTGAACCAGTTTCGAGCGCGTCTGCCGTCTTGCATAGGCGAGCACCACGGCGAAGAAGACGGCAATGAGAGCCGCCGCGCTCGCGAGCAGGAGACTGTTCAGCGCGGCGCGCCAAAACGCGGGCGAGAGGCCCGCCGACAGATGGGCGACGGAATCATGGATAAGCACGCCCGCGGGGAGGAGAAAGCCGAACAGGACGGGCAGGGTGCAGGCGAGCGCCGCAAGTCCGCCGCGCAAGCCCGCGAGCCGCTCCTCCGGCAGGCGGCGGTATTTGCCGGTCGTATGGTGGAAGC
>CAYMJW010000003.1:0-1158 GCA_964390455.1 uncultured Methyloceanibacter sp.
TCGAGGTTTACGTCGATACGCCGCTCGCGGTGTGCGAGGCGCGCGACCCCAAGGGTCTTTACGTCAAGGCACGCGCGGGGCTGATCGCCAATTTCACCGGGATCGATTCCGTCTACGAGCCGCCCGAGCAGGCGGAGCTCAAGCTCGATACCAGCAAGGCCACGCCCGAGGCGCTTGCCGAGACGGTGCTCGCCGAGCTCAGGCGCCGCGATCTCATCTGATCTTCGTCTGTGATTTTCGTCATACCGGCGCAAGCCGGTATCCAGACTCACAAACGCAGTGCATGCCGCCTCTGGATTCCGGCTTGCGCCGGAATGACGGAGTTGCGGCTTGACGCGTGATCCGCAGCTCTACGTCACCACGTGCGATGGCTCAGGATAAGACGAGCGGGCCGCAGCCACCCTACTCCCCCCGATGGGTCTTACTCGGCTGAGCGGCTGCGGCCCTTCCTTGCACTAGTCGGACGGCGTTCCCGAAAGACTAGCGAGGATTTTCAGACGTTCGGCCGCTTTCGCGTTTCCGCCCTGTGACGCCCGCTCATACCAGTCACGGGCTTTGGCCGGATCGCCGTCGACGCCCTTGGCGCCAAGCTCGGCCAACATCTCGCGATCGAATGTGCGTGCGAGGTCGTAGGCCGCCTCGCCGTCGCCGCGCTCGGCGAGATGCAGCAGCAACATCCGCGCCGCGGCGATGTCGCCTTCGCCGAGAAGCCGCGTGGTCCGCGCCCGCAGCACGGCGGCTTCGGGCGGAACCGTGGTGTCTTCGACAGCAGAAGGGATTGCGGCGGCAGGGGTGAGAGTCGGACCCGCCGCGACGGCGGGATTGGGTGAGGCGACCCGCAGCACGAAGCTTCGCCGCGCCTGAGGCCCGTCGCCCGACTCGAGCATATAGACTTCGACCGGGTAATCGCCGGAAGCGGTCTGGCCGAGGGTCAGGGTCAGGTCGGGCACATATTCGCCCTTCACCATCCATGCGCCGCCGCCGCTCTGGCGGCCGGCCGACAGCGTGGCCTCGGCTGGCAGTCCGCGGATCATAAAGTAGCGCGCGTGGGCCGGCGGCAAGAGAGAGCCTAGTGCGATGTTTCGCCCGCTCGCGGCAAGAATGGTCTGCGGCGCCGATGACGGGGCCGCGCCTTGCGGCGCGGGCAGGGGCAGGGGC
>CAYMJW010000003.1:1258-17415 GCA_964390455.1 uncultured Methyloceanibacter sp.
TAGCGCGCTTCCAGCGCTTCGAAGGACTGGGTCGTGTTCTGCAACGCCTCGCGCAGAAGTGCATTGGCGCGATGGACCGGATGCCATTCGAGTCCATCCGATAGGGGCGGCGTGGAAATTGTCATACGCTTTACTCCTGTCTTCTCCGCGCGACTGCTCACCGCGCGGGCCACGCCCCGAATTCCCCCATCAAGACGCGCTCAATCCTTCGCGCGCGCCGGTCACTTGAACTGCGAAATGCCGCGTTTCGTTCCCTCTCTTCCGTTCCCCTACCATCAGCGTTCGTCACCGCGCTGCCAGTCGATGAAACGCTGGAACAGCGACTCCCTTTGCTCTTTGCTCATGGATAGGTTCCGCGAAAGCCAAGAGCCCTCGCTCGCATCGGCAGTTGCCGTCACGGGTGCCTTCTTCGGGCGCGGGTTGATGGTCGCTGTCACGGGCGCTTCCGGGCGGTCCTGCTTTTCGAGAAGCCATGACGCGGCGGCGGCGTTCCGCTTGAAGCCCGGCAGGGACGCGGCGAGATTGACCTCGCGCCATTTGGGATGATGCCCTTGCGCCTGGAGCTCGGCGAAGCGCGGGAAGACGGTTTCGACGAAACGAGCGACGCGCGCCGCAGCCTCGGACCCATCCTCCGACGTCACCGCGAGCAGCACGAGGCCGGTTGCGACCGCCGGGACCTCGGCGCCGGGCTCGATGAGATTGGGATAGTCGTCGGACCCGAGCCTGGTCGGCAGATACGCCGCTTCCAACGGAACGCCGAACGAGACGGGAACGAGATGGATGCCGGAGTTGGGCGCGATGGCGCCGATGACCGGCGATGGCTTGCCGCCGACTACGACCATTGCGGCGATCGTGCCTTCCTTCATGCGTTCGATGGCCGCCGTGATGTCGAGGTTCGAAACCTCGACCTCGATCTGAAGCGCCTTGAACAGCGCGGCTGCCGTGATCGCCGATGCCGATCCCGGCGGGCCGAAACTCACCTTGCGGCCTGCGAGGTCCGCGAGCTTGCCGATATCGGCGCGGGCGAGGACGTGAACTTCCTGCGGCGCGAGCCTCGTCACGAGCTCGAGGCGCTCGTGCAAGTTCTTGTCCTTGGCCGAGGCTTCGGCCAGGACGTCGGTCGAGACAAAGGCGATGTCGGCCTTGAGCGCATCGAGACGCGCGAGATTGGCCGCTCCGGCGTCACCCAGGATGGGAAGGATGGTTAGGGCATCTTGCGGGAAGAGGCTCGCCAGATCGGCCGCGAGCAAGGTTTCCGAACCCGCGGCGGTGCCGGCGATCAAGGCAAGAAAAGCGGGTTCTGCCGCGCGCTTGGCGGCCAACTCATCCGCAGCTTGGACGGCCCCGCTCGCAACGAGACCGGCGAGCGCAAGGCCAATAACGCAAACCGAACGCAACACACACCCCCGTAAGACTCATTACTACGCGCGCCGCGGGACAATAGTTCCCGATGCCAAACGCGAGGGGGCCCCCGAAATCAGGGGCAGAACGCGGATTCTTCTTGCTGGGGCTAAGGTTAACCTTCGAGTGCGGCGCCAAGTCGGCCCCAATGCGGCGAAGAGGGGGCCTCGCGCCGCGTTATCCCACTGCAATGCGCATTCCCCTCTCCCCTCGTGGGAGAGGGCTTCACGCCGCGATCTTGCGGCGAAGCTCGCAAGTCGCATGGCGGGAAGGGTGAGGGGGGTTCTTTTCTTCGACGCCGCTTCGCGGCTTACCCCTCACCGCGAGCGCGAAGGGCGCTCGCGTGCTCTCCCCCAAGGGGAGAGCGGGAGACTTGTTTCACCGCTAGGCCGTCAGTTCTTCTGGCGCGAATGCGCTCGTCAGCTCGTGCAGCATCCTTGCATAGAGGCGATAGGCGAGAGTGTTGAGGCCAAGCGCGGCCGCGAGCGCGCAGGGGAGGATGTAGCGGGCGTAGAGGGAGAGAAGCACGTGCTTCCGCCCCTCGCGCGGGAGCCGCGCCAAGATCAGCGGCGCAAGCGCGTAATAGACGCCGATCTCGGCTGCGCCTCCCGGCCGCTTGGCAAGCACCTCGTCGCGATAGCGCCGCAGAGCCCTAAGCTCGAAGCAATCGTCGGCGAGCCCGACAGCCTCGCAACAGGCGCTGGTGATGAAGCAGCCTTCAGGCGGGGTGCATGTCTCCGCGGCGCGGGCTTCCGCCAGCGCAGCCTGGCGCTCCGATGCCCATGTCAGGCCAGCGCGCAAGCTTTCGCCGTCGAGCTTGAACCGGCACTCCTCCTTGCCGGCAAGCCTGACCGCCATGTCGATCGACTTGCTCTCGCGAAAGAGCGGCGCGCAAGCGAGCGGCAGCACGATGCTGACCTTGTCGTCGAAGATGTCGGTGCAGTTGCCGCAGAGCGGTTCGTTCACAGCCTCCTTGCCGTCCTCGCCCCAGGCGATCAGGCGGTTGTCGGGATTGACCAGGAATTTCTTCGGCAGCCGCGTCTTGTCCGGATCGCCATAGACGACGAGCTTGCCCTCGAAGCTGGTCGCGACCTGGACTTCGATGCGGAGATCGCACGCGTCGCTGGTGAATTGCACGGCGTTGATGCGGGCGCCTGCCTTGGTGTCGGTCACTTGCGCCTTCCAAGGGCCGAACGCTTTCGAGTCGAAACAGTCCTTTGTCTCGGCGGCCAGCGCGCGCGGCAGATGCGGGAAGCGCAAGGCGGCCGTGACACCGACAAGAAGGCCGAGGGCGCGGCGGCGCGTGTTCAGAACCATCGTCTTTGGATCCCGGTTTGAGGCGGTCCTGCCTAACCGATAACGGGGCCTTCGCGCAAACGGTCGCACTTTGCGGCTTTGGCGCTTCGCGCGCCTGCTGCCTGAGCGCCTGCCACGGTTGATTAACCTTGGGCAGAGAAACGGGCGTCCGTCGCGGGAATAAACCCGTTGGCAACGACCTTGGATCACTCTCGGTAAGCGCCGGCTAGAGCGAGCCGGCGCGGGGGGTTTCGAGGGTCGAAAAATGAGACATCTGATGGATCGTTACCGGCCTGAGCTGCATTATATGCGCGGGCCTGGGCCGAAATGGCTCGAGAAGCATGCCGGCCAGTCCGGGCCGCTCGTGGTGCAAGGCGAGGGCCATCAGGCACAAGCATCGCCATTCCGCCGTATCGAGCTGTCGTTTCGCCGCTGGCTTCCGGCGCGATGGCGCGCCGCGCACAGGGCGCTGCACGAAATGCCATGGAACCCGGCCGACCGGCTCGGGCCGTGGTCGGTGTAGGGACGATCTTCCCTTAGGTGTCGCCGGAACGCGGTCAGCGATCAGCGGCCGCCTCGGCGCGCGACTTCCTCATCGATGTTCTCGGCTGCCGCCTTGACCCGCGCGAGCGTGTCCCTGTCCGGCGGCGATTGCTTGAGTCGCGCACACGCGGCTTGAGCGGCCTTCAACTCCTGATCCGACACATCGCCGCCCGCGCCAAGGATGGTCGAGGCATCGAGGCAGCGCGATAGCTCGCCCGCCGCTGCGAGCGCGCTTCCGCCGATGATGACGCCGCTATGAGTCGCGCAAGCGAACAGGGCGACGACAACAACGAGACGCGGCATGTGGTCCCTCCCAAACGACAACTCTCCGGCGCGGGACTGTAGCGAACGCCCGGCAAGGCCCCAAGCGGAGAGATAGGAGCGGGGCCGGGAAATTGACACGGGTCAAGGCCCGCAAGCCCGCGTCCTGGTAGCAACGGTCCAAACGCCAAAGAGCGCCTGCTGGACGAGGCCTTATGGTCAACCGGAAGCTTGCGGACATCGTCAAGGATCAGAAGCAGCTCGTTCTGCCGGAACAGGCGACGGTGCGGGAGGCCTGCCGGTGCATGTGGGAGTCGAGAAAAGGCTCGGTGCTGGTGGCCGATGACCAACAGCGTCTGACCGGGATCTTTACCGGCCGCGACGCGGTGCGGGCTCTGGCCGAAGGCAGGACCGCGGAGACGACGATGCTCAGCGAAGTCATGACGCCCAATCCCGTCACCATCGCTCCGGATTGCCGCGCGGTCGATGCCTTGCGCGAGATGAACAATCGCGGCTTTCGTCATCTTCCGGTGGTCGATGGCGGGTGCGTCGTGGGCGTCGTCTCACGGAACGACTTCAAGGGGATGGAGATCGACCGGCTGGACGAGGACGAGCGCCTGTGGGAGTGCGTCCGCTAGCGGCGAGCGACGTTATGAAGACAAGGCGCGCGAAGGCAAGCACGCCGTCGCCGAGGGGGCTCTCGTGAAAATCCTCATCGTCTATGGAACGACCGAAGGGCAGACCCGCAAGATCGCCGAATGGGCGGCCCGGCATATCCGCGAACGCGGACATGAAGCAGAGCTCCGCGACAGCGCCGATGTGGCATCCGGCCTGAACTTGGAGCGCTTCGATGCCTTCATCGTCGCCGCGTCGGTCCACCACGAATATCACCAGGCGACCGTCAGAGATTTCGTCACGGCCCACCGCCAGGCGCTGGAGGCCAAGCCTTCGGCGTTCATCTCCGTCAGCCTGTCGGCGGTGCTGGAGGGGGCACAGCCCGAGGCGAAAAAATATGCCGAGACCTTTCTCGCGGCGACCGGCTGGCATCCCGCGAGAATGCTGCTTCTCGGCGGCGCTCTGCGCCTGACCGAATACGACTACTTCCAGGAGCAGATCGTGCGGTTCATCGTCATGAAGGGCGGCGGCCCTCAAGCCGTGGGACACGACGACCGCGAGTTCACCGACTGGAGTGCTCTCGCCGCCTTCCTCGACGGCTTTCTCGCGGCCTAGCGGTTCAACTCGCCGCGTTGCCGAACAGGAGCTTCTTGGCGTTTTCGTCGAGTTGCTCGGGTCGTAGCCGGTGCTCCTTCATGACCTCTAACCCGCGCTTTACCGCGGGGCGCGCCTTGATCGCCGCGAGCCAGCGCATGAAATGGCCGAGATGCTCCGGGTTGACCCCCAGCCGCTTGTAGAATGTGACCCACGGGAACACCGAGATATCGGCGATGGTGTAATCGTCGCCGGCCAGGTACGCCGACTCGGCGAGCCGCGTGTCCAACACGTGGTAGATGCGCTCGGCCTCGCGGGTATAGCGCGCGATGCCGTAAGGCACGGGGTCCGGCGTGTAGTTGTTGAAATGAAGCGCCTGCCCGAGCATGGGCCCGACCGACCCCATCTGGAACATCAGCCACTGGATCACGCCGTACCGTTCGCGCCGCGAGCTTGGCATGAACAGCCCGCTCTTCTCGGCGAGATACATCAGGATTGCACCCGACTCGAAGATCGCCATCGGCGCGCCGCCCGGGCCGTCGCGATCGACGATGGCGGGGATCTTGCCGTTGGGACTGATCGCCATGAATTCCGGCTTGAACTGGTCTCCCGCGCGGATGTTGACCGGGAACACGGAGTAGTCGCAGCCGATCTCCTCGAGCAGGATATGAACCTTGTGCCCGTTGGGGGTCGGCCAGGAATAGACGTCGATCATTGTCTGCCGGCCGTTCAGTCCGACTTTTTGATATTGAGCACGAACATGTCGGTGTAGGCCTCAAGCCCGTAATGCGACAGCTCGACGCCGAGCCCCGACTCCTTGATGCCGCCGAAGGGGACATGCGCCGCCATGGATGGATGCTGGTTGACCCAGGCGGAGCCGGCCTCGAGCCGGCTCGCGATCGCGGCGGCGTTGCCGATATTGCGGCTCCACACCGAGCCGCCGAGACCGTAACGCGACGCGTTGGCCCGGGCGAGCGCATCCTCAACGTCGCGATAGCGGAGGATCGGCAGCGCCGGCCCGAACTGCTCCTCGGCAACGAGCCTTGCATCGTCGCCGATGTCGCGGACGAGGGTCGGCGGGTAGAAGTAGCCTTTGCCCTCGATCGGGGCGCCGCCGCAGATGACCTTGGCGCCGCCGGCCCTGGCCTCATCGACGAGTGTGGCGATCTTTTCGAACTGGGCGCGGTTCTGCAATGGCCCCATCTGAACGCCGGGGCAGCGGCCGTCGCCGATGACGACTTTGCCGGCGATGGCGGCCAGCGCGCCGCAGACATCATCGTAGAGAGAGTCCGGGACATAGAGGCGCTTGAGACCGGCGCAGACCTGGCCGCAATTGCTGAAAGCGGCCCAGAAGAGATCTTCCGCCAATTGCGCGAGGTCGAAATCGGCAAGCACAATGCCGGCGTCGTTCCCGCCGAGTTCGAGCGTCAAATGCTTTAGCGTCGGGCCGGCCGCCGTCATCACCTTCTTGCCGGTCGCAATCGAGCCGGTGAAGGCGATCTTGTGGATGCCCGGGTGCGAGGAGAGCCAGGCGCCCGCCGCGGCGCCGCTCACCACATTGAACACGCCTTCGGGAAACATGCCGCGCGCGATTTCGCCGAGCTTGAGCCCCGTGAGCGGCGCCAAGGGCGAGGGCTTGAGGACGACGGTGTTGCCCGCCAGCAGCGCCGGGGCGAGCTTCCAGAAGGCGAGAAGGACCGGATAGTTCCAAGGGAAGATCGCGCCAACAGGCCCGAGAGGACGCCGGCGCAGCTCGACGCGCCGCTCGGATGAATCCTCGAGAATCTCGACGTCGAGCGTCATTTGGCTGAAGGCACGGGCATAAGCGAGGCCCGCGTTGATTTCGCCGGTCGCTCGCTCGCGCGGCTTGCCCTGTTCCAGAACCAGGAGATCGGCGAGCGCGTCCCGCTGCCGTTCGACGGCGTGGGCATAGTCGAGAACGGCGCGCTGGCGCCTCTCGTGGCGAAGAGCTGACCAAGCCGGAAAGGCGCGTTCGGCGCTGGCGACAGCGGCGTCGAGCTGCTCGCGCGTGCATTCCGGAGCCTGGGCGATCACTTCTTCGGTCGCGGGGTTCACGACAGCGACCGTCGCGTGAGCCGCTACTTCGGCGCCGTCGATGGTCATAGGGGGTCGGAGCGGGTTTTCCGCCGCCGGGCAGCGCCCCGCGAAGCGCAGGACGCGCGTGACCGAATCATCGAATGCGGCCGGTCGCGAAGCGTCAGAAGGCGGGGACACCTTCGTCCTCCTTCTGCTCCGCGCCAATGACCATGGCGGCCCTCAACGCGGCAATCTCGTCCTTCGAGCGGCCCAGCTCCACCAAGACCTCCGTGTTGTGCTCGCCGAGTTTCGGCGCGCCGCGCCGAAGCGTCGCGGGCGTGGCGCTGAACTGCGCCGCCGGCCGCGCCTGCCGCAGCGGACCCGCGGTCGGATGCGAGAGCTCGACGATTGTGCCGCTCGCCCGCACTTGCGGATGCGCGATGGCATCGCGCCGGGTCAGCGCCGGCGCGCACGGCACGCCCGCTCGCTCGAACCGCTCCATCCATTCTTCCGTGGTCTTGAGGCGCAGCTCGGCTTGCGTCATCGCCAGGCGCTCGTTGACATGCCGGTCTCTCGAGGCGGGCGTGGCGAAGCGCGGGTCTTGAAGCCATTCGGGCTTTGCCAGCGCCTCGGTGAGCGCGGCCCACTCCTTGTCGCTCATCACCGCAACGGTCATGTGACCGTTCTTGGTTTCGTAGATGAGGTCGATGAAGCTCGCGGCTGTGTCCGCCGTTGCGCTTTCCGTGGCGAAGGTGTGGGCGCCCATGTCGGAGGCCCACAGGAACGACATCATCGCGTCGAGCATCGAGAGCCTCACATGCTGGCCCTCGCCCGTCCTCTCGCGCGCATAGAGCGCGGCTGCAATGGCCTGCGCCGCCGTCACGCCGGCGAGCTTGTCGGGCAGGATGGTGCGGATCAGCCGCGGATGCGCCGCGTCGGACCCCGCCTGGATGCTGGTCACGCCCGACAAGGCTTGGACCACCGGATCGTAGGTCGGCTTCTGGGCGTAAGGTCCGGTCTCGCCGAACCCGCTGATGGAGACATAGATCAGCCGCGGATTGGCTGACCGCAGCTTCGCCTCGCCGATACCGAGCCGGTCGGCGACGCCCGGGCGGAAATTCTGGACGAGCACGTCGGCGGCCGCGGCGAGGTCCTCGAGCAGCCGCACGCCCTCCGCGGTCTTGAGGTCGATGGTGATCGAGCGCTTGCTCCGGTTCACGTTGAGGAACATGGCCGAGAGACCATTGCGGCGATTGCCCAGGGAGCGAATGTGGTCGCCCTTGCCGGGCGGTTCGACCTTGATGACGTCGGCGCCCTGATCGCCGAGAATCATCGTGGCCCATGGTCCCGAGATCACGGTGGTCAGGTCGATGATGCGAACGCCTGCGAGCGGTCCTGTCATCTCGGATCGCCTTTCGCGAGCGCGTCAGCGGTCCGGTCGAGCGCGCGGCGCGCGGTCTCGACGATAAAATCGATCTGGCTCGCGCTGACGATGAGGGGCGGGGACAGCACCATAATGTCGCGAATGGCGCGCATGACGAGGCCATTTTCCATGCAGAAGTCGCGGCACATCGTCCCAACTCTGCGTTCGGGATCGAAGCGCTTGCGCAAGCCCTTGTCCTCGACGAGCTCGATCCCCGCGATCAGCCCCGCGCCGCGCACCTCGCCGACAAGCGGGTGCGACGCGAGCTCGGCGAGCCGCGCCTGGAGATAGGGCCCGGTTACGTCGCCAACCTTATCGACCAGGCCCTCGCCCTCGATGATGCGGATATTCTCGAGAGCGACGGCGCAAGCCACGGGGTGGCCGCCATAGGTATAGCCGTGAGCGAAATCGTCGCTCATCGAGGTCAGCACGTTGGCGACGCGGCCGCCCACCATGACGGCGGCGATGGGGATGTAGCCGGACGACAGACCCTTCGCCAAGGTCATGAGATCGGGCTTGATCCCGTAGCGATCGGACCCAAACCAGCTGCCGGTTCGCCCGAACCCGCAGATGACCTCGTCGGCGATGAGAAGAACGTCGTACTTGGCGCAGATGCGCTGAATTTTCGGCCAGTACGAATCCGGAGGGACGATGACGCCGCCCGCGCCCTGGATCGGCTCGCCGATGAACGCCGCAACCTTGTCGGGGCCAAGCTCGAGGATCTTTCGCTCGAGCGATTTCGCCGCCTCGACACCAAATTCGGCCGGAGACAGCGCGCCGTCCGAATCGTACCAATACGGGGCCTCGACGTGCTCGAACAGCGGCAGCGGAAGATTGACCCTGGCATACATCGAGGGCAGCCCCGACAGGCTGCTTGCCCCGAGCGTGCTGCCGTGGAAGGCGTATTTGCGGCTGATGATGGTCTTCTTCTCGGACTTGCCGCAGACGTCCCAGTAGTACCGCGCCATCTTGACGGCGGTGTCGTTGGCCTCGGAACCTGAATTGGCGAAGAACGCGTAGTCGAGCGGGGTAGGGGTGAGCCTGGCGAGCGTTTGCGCGAGCTCGATGACCGGCGGATGCGCCGTTTGGAAGAAGGAATTGTAATAGGGCAGCTTGCGGAGCTGGGTCTCGGCGGCGCGCACGAGCGCCTCGCGGCCGTAACCGACGGCCACGCACCAAAGCCCCGCCATCCCGTCGAGATAGCGATTGCCGGCCGAGTCCCAGATATAGGCGCCGTCGGCATGGGTGATGACGCGAACGCCTTTCTCCGCGAGCGCCGCGTGATTGGTGAAGGGGTGGAGGTGATGCTTCCGATCGGCTTGCTGCCACATCGCCGTGGCGTCGGGCTTATGCGCGGCGTCGTTCATTCGGTGTCACCCTGGCCGGCGGAAGAGGGGCCGCGCGGAATTTCTGATCCTGCGCGCACCATATATGGTATTAGTTTTGCGGACGATGGAGGTCGAGTAGCACACAGTGTCCGGTTTGGCCGGACACTGATCGAATCGTGTCCGCAAGCGGCCCCGCGAGCGCGCCCATGTACAAAGAGCTGTACCGAATGGCCGTCTACGCCAAAGTGGTCGAGAACCGCTCCTTCTCGGCCGCGGCCAAGAAACTCGGGCTCGGCCGGTCGGTGGTCAGCCAGCACATCCGCTCGCTCGAAGACGGCCTCGGGGTCCGGCTCATCAATCGCAACACACGGTCCTTCAGCCTGACCGACGACGGCGACCGGTTCTTCCAGCACTGCGTTCACATGCTGGAGACGGCGGAGGCGGCGCTCAACACCATCAACACGAAGCAGACGCCTGTGCGCGGGCTGTTGCGGATCGCGGCCCCGCACAATCTCGGGCTTAGCTTCGTCGTCGGCCTCATTCATCGCTTTCGCGCCCGTCATCCCGACATCGAGATCGACCTCGCGCTCGATGACGCGGTCGTGAATCTCATCGCCGAGCAGGTCGATATCGCCATCCGCGTCGGCCCTTTGCGCGACTCGCGGCATCACTTCGTCAGGCTGTGCAGCTACCAGCTCATCGTCTGTGCGGGGAAAACCTTCCCGCGCGATCGCTTGCCTAAGGAGCCGGCCGATCTCGTCGGCGTTCCCTGGGTCGAAGTCCCGCGGCAATCGATCGGCCACAGGCTCACGCTCATTCAGGCGAACGGATCGAGCAAGACGGTCAAGATCTATCCCAGCATCACTACCAATTCGGGGCTTGCCGCACAGGCGCTGATCCGCATGGGCGAGGGGATCGGCATTCTTCCCGACTATGCCATTGCCGAGGAACTCAAGAGCGGGTCGTTGTTGCGCGTGCTGCCGAAATGGCGACTGCCGTCGAGCAGCATCTCGGCCGTGTTTCCCAATCCGCAATTGCCGCCGCGCTCGCGGCTGTTCCTCGCCTTTGCCAAGGTCGAGTTCAAAGCGGCGTTCGGGCCGGAGGCGCAGGAGCCATAGCGTATGCGCCAGAAGCGGGATCTGCGCTGCGCGGCGTTCCGCCGCTAGACGCTCGGACCCCAATCGTCATAGGCGGGCAAGCCGTCCTCGAGCTTGAACCACGCGAGCCGCGTGTCGTTGAAGATGTGATACATCGGCGCGGCCGTCACCGGGTTGTCCAACGTGCCCACGGTGATGTCGAGCTCCTTGGCGCCGTCGATGGTGAAGGCCATGTGGCTCCCGCATTTGGAGCAGAAATTGCGCGTCGCGTTCGCCGTCGATTTGAGCCCCGTGGGCGTGCCCTTGGTCCACCTGAAGCCGGCGACGGGGAAGGTGATCCAGGTCACGACCGGCGCGCCAGACGTTCGCCGGCAGATGGTGCAATGGCAATGCATGACGCGCAGCGGAAAGCCTTCGGCCGCGTAGCGCACGGCGCCGCAAAAACATCCCCCTTCGGTCATGGTGGCGGTCCTCTGTTGCAAAGCCCGAGGCGCTCAAAACACGGCGCCAGGGGCAAGGCTAGGTGAGCCGCCGAACCCGAACAATTCGGGCTTCGGGGAACACTGTGTTTAGTTTTGATAAACAGCGGCCTTGGGCGCGGCGCTCCCGCCTGGGCCATGCTCGCGAAGCCATCCCAACCGCGCGCGCCCAGCGACGGCGTCTTCCACCGCGTGCTGCACGGCAACGAAAAGCGGACCGCCGCGAGGTCGATCAACCGCGCAACTTGGCGAAGTCAGTCACGGCCGGGCAAGGGTGCAGCAACGCGAACCGATGTTAGTCGTTCTGACAGTTGCCCTCGTATTTTACGCAAGCGGCCTGATTGCCACTGTTGCACTTCTGTTGCCACTTCTGGCATTGCACGGAATTCGGATCAACCTGGCTGCCACCGGCACTGGCTTCGTTGACGCAGAATGCCTGGGTGATTTTGCAAGACACGGTGCCGGAGTTGGTCAGCGTGCAGTTGGTTTTTGCTTGTTGATATTTAACTTTGTTGCCGTACTTGGCGTCCAGGTCTCTGGTTTCCCTAAGTCCGATATTGTTGGCGTTCGAAAGCGCTTCACTTTCGTTTTTTCCTGTCGCCGAGGCCTGAACCGTGCCGCAGAAGGCGGAGGCGCCGCTCGATAAACAAAATATCGACAGCGCCAATACTGCGACGCTAATGGCAAGACTCTTCATTCCCATCCGATTTTTCTCCTTTTTATGAGAACCCAAACAACCACTGCTCCTGGCGTAGAATTGAGTCAAGGCTTGGAGCTTGCCCGTCGCGCAGATCAGAACCGAGCACCGTATCCGCCGCGAGTGCCAGCTGTGGGCACATTGCGGCCACGCCGGGCAGCCCCGTAGCGGCTGCGGTCAAAACCGGCTTCGACACATCCAGGCCTGCAAGCGTCATGGCCCCCTCGGCGAGCCGCGCCCCCCACGCGCTGCCCCCATCGGCAGACACGATGCAAAGCCTTTTGCGATTTGAGATTCGGCAAGAACAGCGAAAGGATTCGTGGCAAGCTCATTACCGCAACCTTTGGGGCCATCGGGACGATGGCGCCTTCGCACGAGCAAAACAGTTCCTCCTCAACGAGGAGATGCCAGAATGCGAGACTGGATTAGGCCTGCATTCGACTTGCTACAGCAAGACTTGGGCGAGCAGGGGGTCATTACTCAACTGACCGCCATGGGTTGCCCGGAAGCCAAAGCCGAGAAATTGGTGTGCTTTCTCCCTTTGGCATGCGGAAGGGCCTTGCTCGCCGATCATGGGATCGCTTTTTCAGCCAAGTTCAGGCGCATGGACGCAGATGGAAGCATCGGAGAACCAATCCCTCTTGCCTCAGACACGGACTGGATCGCAATCGAACGATGGCTGGGTACACGTCAAGCGCTGGGGCGGGATGCAATGCGGATTGTCGGAACGCGTAGCGCCGAATTTGACGCCGTCAATAAGGCCCTATCTCGAGGGAGCAAAGCTTCAAACTTGGTCGGCGCCGATCCAATTTTTCGCTTCGACGATCAACCAGCGGAACCAGAGGGTCGAAAATCGCCATCGTGGGCCTTCTGGCGCCGAAACTAAGAGGCCCATGCATCCAAGGTCGGAAGGGACACCACGTGCTAGCCTGCAACCGCCCATCCAACGGCCGGGGTGATTGAAATGAAAGATGGCGCGCCCCCCCACGCTTGTGGAGGCTTCGTGCGATGCTGAAGAGAGCCGTGTCCAGCCGTGCGCGACGCTCGGCCCGATTTCTTGCGGTGGTAACGCTTCTGTTGTTGCCGACGCCGATCGCGAGCGAGCCAACCCCGCTCGGAGGCGGGCAAGGGGCCGCGGATGAGCCCATTACCTCCGCAACGCCGGAAATTATCAAAGGCTTGCGTGAGAACGCCGCCAAGTTGCGTGCAGACGCCGATGCGGAGTTGAGACAAGCCAAGGCATATCGAGATGCGGCGGCCCGCTGGCGTGAGCTCGCAAGACGAGCCAAGGATCCGAAGGATGTGAAATCCGATTTGGAAGAGGCTGAGAAAAACGACAAGGATGCTGCCGCCTTGGAGGAGAGCGCCGCGCAAAAGAAGGCGCGCGCCGCGGCGGAAGAGGCCCGTGCAAAGGGCCTCGAAGAGGCTCATGCAGCGGCGAACCAACCCCCCGAACCCCCCAAGCGCACGAGCCCAAGGTACTATGTTCGGGCGTTTCAAACAGACGACACTGCGCGGATTTGGGTTGCGGAGAAATTGTTCTACACCAGTTCAGCCTACAATGAAGATAGCGGCTTGAGAGAGATAACCGAGCTTCTCAAGCCCGGCCCGAACAAGATCCGATTCCAGTTGGAAAACGGACCACAGGGCTACGTTTATGGATTTCAGCTCAAAAAGGACGACGACGTCATCTTTCACAGGGAATGCGGTTCACCCGGTGTGGGGTGCAACAACGATGAACAGCGAACCGGGATCGTATTCGACGAGACGGTAGAGATTACCATGACCCCCGAGAAGACCCTGGCCTGCAGGCCAAAATCTACCGGGGGCGAAACGCCGCCGGCTCCCAGGGAAGTGTGCGGACCGGACATCACCGAAAAGGTGTTTGCCACGCTGGACAAAATCAGGCGCGACTTCAGTGCCAACAAGGCCAAGAACTTGACGGGTGGACTCTGTAGCGCTCTTTACGGTGTCAAAACGCACGAAAATGCATGGGACATCGTGGGCCTCGGCCCGGGAACGTCGCCCGGTGACGAAGCGGAGTGGGATCCGCAGGGCTGCGGATGGAAGCGAAAAGCCGACGGCGGCACCTTCAATCCTTGGCTGACCGGCGTAAGTCAGTCCTGCGCAATCCCACGTCCAGACGATGCCTGCGCCGCGACCGTGCAGTTCATGGGAACGTGTCAGCACGCGCAGGTCGTGAACTACGTCATGTGGGGCCTGATCAACAAGTTATGCGACTTCCCATTAAGCGATGCGAGGGGCGCGGTCGGGTTGCGCAGTATGTTTGCCGAAGGCGAGCTCAAGCAGCGGCAGCTCGACATGACAAATATCGGCTATGCGGCAACCTCGCCCGACCAGGTTAAGCCAAAATTTCTAACAACTCCGTCCCAGTTCGCGAAGTGTCAGCTCAAATGCCCCGTGAGTCTGCCGGCTCGGCCTTGGCTTTATATCTGGAGAGAGTAAGAGGCTCACGGCACACACGAAGGAGGGACCGAGGATAGCGTGCACCTGCCGGTCCAATGCCCGAGTCTCGCATCGTTGGAATCGACAACTGCGCGCCGCCACTTTGCGCGACAACGGCCACCGCAGCGCGGGCAATCGATCTCGAGCGCGCCGCCGGCGCATTCTGGACACGCCGGGCTAAAGTGTCCGAGCGACCAATTCGCCCCGCAGGTGATGCACGCCGCCGAGCGATGTTCTTCACTGCCGTCTCGAGCCACTTACCCGCCCTCAGTATCTACCTCGCGTAACGTGATCCACCGGCGATCCGGGCGACTTTCATTATGTTCGCCGCTTGATTTGATGGTCAACATGCACTCATCGAGGTTGGCTGGGGGACTTGGATTCGAACCAAGACTGGCGGAGTCAGAGTCCGCTGTCCTACCGTTAGACGATCCCCCACCAGCGCGTGATGTGGCTTCAAGGCCCTGGCCGTGCAAGCCATGCGAGGCAGGCGCGCTCGAGGTTCGCCGTTCTAGCCGTTGCGGCGCCGGATTGGCAAGGCTCGCGGGGAGAGCGCACCTCGGTGCCCCGTTCAGAACAGGGCCCTTGGCGGTGCCGTCGCGTCTATGCGACCGTGCCGCGGAGCCCGCTCAACGCCGCTGCCCACGCCGCGCCGTTGAATTCAGCCGCCAGCAAGGAGCTTTAGCCAATGGAACGATTGCTGGCGCAGTGCCTCGGGGTTGTCGCGATAGCGCTTGCGGTCGCGACGCCTGCCAGCGCGATTGCCGGCACCTCCACCTCGACCACCGGCGGCGTGACCGTGAGCCCTGTGCAGCAGGGCGAGCTGCCGGACGCACTCCAGGCCAGCCTTCAGCAAGCCCTCGACCAGACGATGGCGACCTACGGCGTGCCCGGCGCGGCCGTTGGCGTGTGGGTCCCGGGGAAGGGCGCATGGATCAAAGCGGCCGGAATGGCCGACCGTGAAACGAACGCGCCCGTGACCAAGGACATGACCTGGCCGCTCCGCAGCATCACGAAGTCCTTCACCGTGACGTTGATCCTTCAGCTCGCCGACGCGGGCAAGCTTAGCCTCGACGACACGATCGACAAATACGTGAGCGGCGTCACCGGCGGCGCGTCGATCACCTTGCGCCAACTCGCCGGCATGTCGAGCGGCAACGCCGATTACGTCGGCGAGGCGTTCATCAAGGACTTCCAGGCCGACCCGAACAAGATCTTCACCCTCGATGAGCTCAACAGCTACGCGCTCGGTAAGCCTGCGAACTTCGCTCCCGGCACGAGGCGCATCTACACGAACTCGAACACCAACTTGCTCGGCGCGGTGATCGAGAAGGTGACCGGACAGTCCTTCAAGGACGTCTTGGGGATGAGGATCCTGAAACCTCTCGGGCTGAAGAGCACGTATTACCTCGTCGATGCGAGGCAGTGGCCCGAGCCTCACGCGGTCGGCTACGAGCCCGTCGACGGCGTGCTCACGCCCGAGCCCTTAAACCTCTCGATCTATGGGCCCGCGGGCTCGATGGTCTCGACCCTGGACGATGCGTTTGTGTGGGCCGAGGCGCTCGCCACAGGGCGCCTGCTTGCGCCAGCCACGCAGGGCGAGCGGCTGAAGGGGGGGCCGCTCGATGAGGGGCCGCCTTACGACCAGTATGCTCTCGGCATCGGCGAGACCGGCGGCTGGTGGGGCCACAACGGCGAGGGCTTCGGCTTCACCGCCGCAATGTTCCGCAACGACAGCACCGGCGCCACCGTGGTCGTGTTCATGAACGAGGCCCAGGCCGTGCCTGAGGGCCACCCCGCCGACCAGATGTTCCGCCGCATCGCCGCGATCCTGAAGGCGCCCTGAGGCGCCATCAGCGATATCGGCTATGGCAACATCTGCCGCGCATCGGCGAGCACGATGTGCCGCAGCCCCGACGG
>CAYMJW010000003.1:17515-51426 GCA_964390455.1 uncultured Methyloceanibacter sp.
AGTACTCCCACGGGAGTCCGGAGTGCCACAAAAGCGATGACCCCCTGTACCTCGAATGTTGCTGCCACTACCGTGACTTTCAGTGAGTGATGCCGTGCAGGGCCGCGCTTTTCTTTGGATCGCATTGCTGACGATCTCCGCCTCGGCTGCTGCCGCGGAAACCGTCACCGTCAAATGCGCCGGACAGGAATTCGGCAAACCTTACGAGATCACCCTCGTCTATGAAGGCGAGGACAGCGGGTCGATGACAGTCGGCGGTTCGTTCGGCGAGATGAGTTTGCCGGCGGCAAAGAAGCAGCGCGAGGGCGTGAACACGGATGGAGACAAGGTGACAGCCACCGAGATCTGGGCGTCCGGAGAGGTGCCACTGATTGTCCCCGACAAGGCAGGCATCGAGACCTGCATCAAGAGCAAGCTTCCGCCCGATCAGGTGGGAGACTCCGACATCGTTTTCTCGACGATCCCGTCCTGCGCCGCATCGGCGCCGCCCACGCCGCAGCCGATCCCCGTCAAGGTCTATGCCGAGATCGGCATTCTCGATCCGCAGACCATCTTCGTCACCTTCAAACGGACGTACCTGGAGAAGACCGACCTGCCGGATGGCACAATGACCCTCGAGCCCCTGACACCGCCGAGTTGCACGGCTCAGTAAGAGTGCGCCTCTGCCCGAAACCCCCCGCAATGTTCCATAACGACAGCACCGGCGCCTCCGTGGTCGTGTTCATGAACGAGGCCCAGGCCGTGCCTAAGGGCCACCCTGCCGACCAGATGTTCCGCCGCGTCGCCGCGATCCTGAAGGCTGACTGAGGCAGCGGCCCTATTGCGCCCGCGGCTTCGCTTGGGGTTTCTGCGCGGGTGAAGCTTGTTTCGGCGCCTGGCTCAGCGCGTCGAGCTTGGCGCCGATGGCGGCGAGATCGGAAGCGAGCGCCGACTTCATGTCGGCCAGCGCTTGGTCTAAGCCCGCCTTCACATCCGACACTTGCCGCCCGAGTTCCGCTTCGATGGCCGCGCGGTCGTCTCCCCCACCGCCCGGGTTCTGCTTCAGCGCGGCAAGCTCCGCGCGGATGCCGCCGTAAGAGAGCGCGATGAGCAGGAAGATCGCCGTCAGCAGCGCGAGCACGGTCCACTGATAGGCGCTCCACGAAAGCGTCTCGCGCAATGCGGCGCCGCCGATATCGCGCGCGGCGCCGGCCGCATCATGCAGCTTCGCCGAAAACCCGTGCGGCTCTTCCGTATGGACCTTGTCTGCCATCGCCACCCTCCCGCGCGCCCTGAACTGTCGGACGCCAAGCATAGCATGGGCCGCTTTGACCGGCGCTAGGCCGGCTCGCCAGGCGCGCGCGAGGGGCGGAACCCGCGGCGGACCCAGCGGATGAGCAGTGCGAGCACGTAAATGGCGAGCCACACGACGAGGAGGGGGCCGAAAGCGACGATGCCCGCGCTCACGCCTCTCGGCACGGCAAGCCGGCTGTTGCGGGCATCGCGGCAGGCCTGCAAATCGGTGGCCGATTTCATGGCCGTGACGCATTGTTTGAACTCCGCATCGACCCCGTCATAGGCGTGGTTCCAGCCGAAGCTGCCGCCGATCACGATCCAGATGACGGAAATCACGATGAAGATGCGCGTCCAGCCGCCGAATTTTCGCATGGGCCAAGTTTAGCACGGGGAGCGGCGTCCGCGATCAGCCCCGGCTCGGCCCCCGTGGTCTATAATGCCGCGCCGGGCGGGGGCTCGAATGTTAGGACTGAGCCGTCGATGCAAGAGGCTTCGGACACAAAAACTCTGGAACAGGTGGGCCGCTCGCTTGTCGCGATCGCAAGCGAGCTTGCGCGCGAGATGAACCCGGACCGCCCGCGCATTGCGGGATTGAACGGCTCGCTCGAACGCGATTGGGGGTTCGACAGCCTCAGCCGCGCCGAACTCCTGCTTCGGGTCGAGCGCGCCTTTTCCATTCGGGTGCCCGATCGCCTGTTGGGCGAGGCGGAGACGCTTGGGGATTTGCTGGCGGCGCTCGCAGACGCGCCGTCGCTGCCCTCGCTCGAAGTGACGGGCCGCGAGACGGTGAAAGACGCCACGGTCGCGCCGGCGCCTCCCCACCTCAAGACCCTTACCGAAGTGCTCGACTGGCATGTGACCGAGCATGGCGAGCGGGTTCATGTCGTGCTCTGGCATGATGTCGAGGCTGAGACGAAGCTCACCTATCGCGAGCTCCAAGACCGCGCGCGCGTGGCCGCACAGGGCTTGGTGCGAGCGGGACTTAACCCCGGCGAGCGGGTCGCGATCATGCTGCCGACGGGCTTCGAGTTTTTCGCAGCGTTTTTCGGCGTGCTCTATGCCGGCGGCGTACCCGTGCCGATCTATCCGCCGGCGCGTCCATCGCAACTCGAGGAGCATCTCAACCGGCAGGCCGGCATTTTGCGCAACGCGGGCGCGAGTCTGCTGATCGCCCCGCCCGCCGCCTCGGCGATCGCGCGGTTGGTCAAGCTCCAGGTCGAGAGCCTGCGCGATGTCATCAGCCCTGAGGCGCTGAGCCGGGGCGCGGCAGGTGAGGGTCCCGGTGTGCCGCCCGCAGCAACGGCGCTCATTCAATATACCTCCGGCAGCACCGGCGACCCGAAAGGCGTGGTCTTAAGCCACGCGAATGTGCTCGCGAATATCCGCGCCATGGGAAGGGCGATGGATGCGAGTCCGGCGGATGTGTTCGTGAGCTGGCTGCCGCTCTATCACGACATGGGATTGATCGGCGCCTGGCTCGGCAGCCTCTATTACGCGGCGCGGCTGATCGTCATGTCGCCGCTCACGTTCCTCGTGCGGCCCGAGCAGTGGCTGTGGGCCATGCACCATCACCGGGCGACGCTCTCGGCCTCGCCGAATTTCGGCTACGGGCTTTGCCTCAACAAGATCGGCGACGAAGCTCTCGCCGGTCTCGATCTCGGCTCGCTCCGCATGGTGTTCAACGGCGCCGAAGCGGTCTCGCCGGATATCATCCGCCAGTTCACGGCGCGCTTCGCCAAATATGGCTTCAAGCCAGAAGCGCTCGTCCCCGTCTATGGCCTGGCCGAGAATGCGGTGGGGCTCGCATTCCCGGCGCGCGTTCGCGCCCCCGTGATCGATCGCGTGGATCGCACGGCGCTTGCGGAGCGCGCCCGCGCCGTGCCCGCCGCGCCCGGCGACGGCCACGCGCTCGAGATCGTCGCCTGCGGCAGCCCGCTTCCCGGACATGAGATCAGGATCGTGGGCGCAACGGGCGAGCTCGCCGAGCGGGAGGAGGGGCGGCTTCAGTGGCGCGGTCCCTCCGCCACGAAGGGCTATTTCGACAATCCGGCGAAGACGCGCGAGCTGTTCGACGGCGACTGGCTGAACAGCGGCGACCGCGCCTATATCGCTGGCGGCGACGTTTACATCACCGGCCGCTCCAAGGACATCATCATCCGTGCGGGGCGGAACGTCTATCCCGCCGGGATCGAGGAAGCGGCGGGCGAGGTTCCCGGCATCCGCAAGGGCTGCGTCGTCGCCTTCGGCAGCCAGGACCCCGCGCGCGGAACGGAACGCGTGATCCTGCTCGCAGAGACGCGCGAGACCGATGCCGCCAGCTTGAACACGTTGCGCGCGCGGGTCGAGGACGCGGTCACGCCGATGCTCGATGCCGCGCCTGACCAAGTCGTTCTCGTTCCGCCCAACACGATCCCGAAGACGTCCAGCGGCAAGCTGCGCCGGAACGCCGCCCGCGAGCTGTTCGAGCGGGGGCGCTTGCTGACGCGGCCGCAGCCGCTCTGGCTGCAAATGCTGCGCTTTGGCGCTGCCGGCGTGGCGCAGCAATTGCGCGGCGCGCTGCGCACGACGAGCGAATATCTCTATGCGGCCTGGTGGTGGAGCGTGGTCGCGCTCGCAGGCGCCTTTCTCTTCGTCGCGACGCTGCTCGTTCCGAGCCCGGCGCGGCGTTGGGCTGTCGTGCGCAAGACGTCACAGGTGGTGCTTTGGCTGACGGGCATCAGGCTCGAAATGACCGGCGCGTGGCCGCACGAGAAGAACGTCGTCATCGTTGCCAATCACGCGAGCTATCTCGACGGACTCGTCCTCGCCGCGGTCGTCCCCGGCGAGCCCGCCTTCGTCGCCAAGAAAGAGCTTGAGACGCAATTCTTCGCCGGCACGTATTTGCGGCAATTGGGGACGCTGTTCGTGGAGCGCACGGATGCGGAAGGCGGCGTCGAGGACACGAACAAGGCGCTTCAAGCCGCGCACGCGGGCAGGAGGCTCGTGTTCCTTCCCGAAGGGACCTTCACGCGGGCGCCGGGCCTGCTTCCGTTCCGTCTCGGGGCGTTCGTCATCGCGGCGCGCGAGAGTCTCAAGGTCTTGCCGGTGACGCTCAAAGGCACGCGCTCGATCTTGCGCGCGGGCCATTGGCTGCCGCGGCGTGGCGCCGTCTCGATCCATGTGGGATCATTGGTCTCGGCTGATGGCGACGACTTCGCCGCGGCGCTCCGGCTGCGCGATGAGGTTCGCGCCGAGATCCTTCAGAATTGCGGCGAGCCCGACGCGATGGCGGGATGAGATGCCCGGACACTAACCGCACCGGGTTGCTTCTCCTTATAACCTCCCCCTCGTGGGGAGGTCCGGCGTCGCTTTGCGACGCCGGGGTGGGGGGCTTGTGATGGTGCGTCCGGCACGGCGCGAACGTGCAACCCCCAGATTCGAAGTCTGGTGCTCTATCCGTTTGGCTATGGGCGCCGCCTTCAGATCGTCCGGACCCACCATAGTACGCAGGGACAGTTGCAGCCGTGAATAGCGACGTGCCATCCTCGGTCGCGCAACTTGGGAGATGTCGATGAGCAAGGGAACAAAAGGCGTTGGCTTTCCCGGCCAACCGGCCTTTTGCATCGACCAACAACCTATAAGCGCGATCTCGGGGGGCTTGTTGAAGCCCCCGTTGATGACGTTCATCATTGTGAATTGGAATTACGGACGATTTGTCGGCCAGACGATCGACTCGGTTCGTGGCCAGGACTACCCCCATTTCGAGTGTCTGGTCGTCGACAATGCATCCACGGACGACAGCATGGAGACGATCGTCAAGCACGTGGGTGACGACGTCAGATTTTCGATCGAATCTTTGCCGGAGAATTTAGGGCAGCTCGGGGCAGCCGTGAGGGCTCTCAAGCGCGCCAATGGCAACTTTGTCTGCATCGTCGACTCGGACGACTATCTGTTCCCGAATTTTGCCTCATGCCACATTCAGGTTCATTTAGCCCTTCCCCGCAGCGTTGCGATGACATCAAGTAATGTCATTGAGATCTCCGAGGCCGGCGCCATGCTGACCGGGGGCTACTCGAAATTCCACGAAAGCGCGACGCTCCCCAAGGCCATCAAAGGGCTTCGCGACGCCGAAAGCGTACCAAGGCTCCAGACAATTTCTGAAGAACAGTACCTCCGTCTTCACCAGCACACGGCGACACCCGGCCCATCCCGCGTCGGTTGGCTGTGGGCGCCCGGCAGCTCGAATGTGTTCCGGCGGTCGATCATGAACCGCGCGATCATTGAGGTGCCGGACGGAAAGCTGATGCGGGCGGCAGACTGGCATTTCAACAATGTGTGCCACCTCTTAGGAGGCACCGCGCTCATTGATGTGCCTCTCTCCGCCTACAGGCACCACGGCGCCAATTTTTTCTCGCGCGCAGAATCCATTGCCGGGGTGCGGCAAGGCACAAAAGAGTATGACAAAAAATCACGCGCGGATACTTACCAGACGCTAGAGCTTCTCTTGCGCGACGTGGAGGGCTTTGGTTGGCAACTGGGGGATAATCGGTATTGGATGGCCGTGCTTCAGGCAGACCGCGTGACCGGATATCAAAGCTATTATAGGCATCGTGATGTCGAGAGGATTTTCACCAAATACGTCAATGCGTTGTGCGCGTTCTTTGGCGAGCGGAGCACCTTCGACAATCTTCGAACTCGATACGGCGTCTGGGCGACGCGCCGCATTTTTAAGCGCGGCCTCAAGAAAACCGGGCCAGCGTTCTGGGTGCGATTCTGGCGCATGGAATTTCAGCGGAAAATGGCACGCTTGATTCGACCTAGAAAATGAATCATCGAACTTCGACGGGGCTTGCGGCCACGGCGTCGTCCCGCGCCGTCAGAGAGTCGCATTCCGGCGACTTGGTAGCCATGGTGAATGATTGCGAGATCGTGTTGGTGGTTCGCAACGAACCAGTCGATCGCCTCTTGAGGACGGTCCTTTAGCGGGAGGTGTGTTTCCCAAAGGTAGTCGTCCCACAATAGGATTCCGCCACGCTTGAGGAGCGGCCAGGCAAGAACGCTGTCTCGCACCGTCCCTTCCCGTGTGTGTTCGCCATCGATATAGATCAGGTCGAACGAGCGTCGCTCGGCGATCAACCTACCGAGAGCATCGCCGGAACTGCCGATAATCTTTCGAACGCGCGCGGCGTACGGCGCCGTATTGCGATCAAACCTTGCCTCATGAAATGTCATCTGAGCCCAAGCGTCGATGCAGGTGATGCGGCTCTCAGGCAGGAGATTGAGCCACGCTATCGCCGACCGGCCCTCCCACGAGCCGATCTCAAGGACATTGGGACGCGGCGATTGGATTCTTGCGGCCAAATCGGTCCAAATCGGCAAATGGCCCGACACCCAGTCGGACGTGAAGTCCTTGTCCGCAAACCACTTGGCCCACGCATCCATGGCGTTTCACCCTCGATAGAATCACTTCATCATATTGCCGCCAAAGAGCCATTGTTTGGTTCGACAAGAGATACTCAGTTCAAGGAGAGACATTGGCGCAAGACGGAGGTCTAGCCGGTGGCTGCCGCGAGAGACAGTGCTAAACGAATCCTCGTGACGGGAGGCGCTGGATTTCTCGGGTCGCATCTTGTCGATCGGCTCCTCGCCGAGGGGCACAAGGTGATCTGCGTCGACAATCTGTACACCGGCACCAAGCGCAACATCGAGCACCTTGCGGGTCATCCAAGGTTCCAGTTCTTGGAGCACGACGTTTGCGTCCCGCTTCGTTTGGACATCGACGAAATATACAACCTGGCCTGTCCGGCGTCGCCGATTCACTATCAGAGAGATCCGGTTGCTACGACGAAGACAAGCGTCATGGGCGCCCTCAACATGTTGGAGCTCGCGACGCGCAGGAACGTCGTAATTTTTCAAGCCTCAACGAGTGAGGTTTACGGAAGCGCTTCGGTGCACCCTCAAGACGAACTCTACTGGGGCAACGTCAATCCGATTGGACCGCGCTCTTGCTATGACGAGGGGAAGCGCTGCGCCGAGACGCTGTTTTTCGATTACCACCGTCAGCACAAGACGCGGATCAAGGTTGGCCGTATCTTCAATACGTACGGCCCAAGAGTGCTTCCCGACGACGGTCGCGTCGTCTCCAGCTTCATCGTGCAAGCGCTCACCAACCAAGACATTGGCGTGTATGGCGACGGCACCCAGACGCGGTCCTTCTGCTACGTGGACGATCTGATCGAGGGTGTGCGCAGGCTCGCGAAAACAGGCCCGGAGGTGACGGGGCCGATCAACATCGGCAACCCGCATGAAGTCAGTGTTCGCGATCTCGCCGAAACTATCCTCGCACTGACCGGCTCGCGTTCGAGGATTACGTATCTCCCCGTGCCGACGGACGATCCCGTTCGGCGCCGGCCTGACATCGCCGAGGCCGAGCGCGTTTTGAACTGGAGGCCCACGGTGGAGCTGAAAGAGGGTCTCACGAGAACAATCGACTATTTCAAGAGGACGCTCTTGGTCCCTAGCCGGGCATTGGCCGCGCTGAGCAAAGACACCGGCCTTCCGATCTTCGTGACCTAGGGCGTGCTGCGGGATGGTGCGCCCGGCACGGCTCGAACGTGCAACCCCCAGATTCGAAGTCTGGTGCTCTATCCGTTGAGCTACGGGCGCGGCTGCCCCGGGGCTTAGCACGGGGGCGAAATCGATTGCCGAATATTCTACGGCTGGCCCCGGCCGCTCAAGGCAAGAACGCCGGGCGCGAGGGGCACAACCCGCTTTACCTCGAACGGCGGCTTGATAGACTGGTCGCATAGGACCAACGCATCGGACGCCGGCCGGGCCAAGGAGGCGGGCCGCGTCCAGGTCAGGGGTTTGAACTGTGAATGGGCCGCGCGGCGATGCCGGCCCGGTTGCCATGGCTTCGCCAGGCCTTCAGGCGCGGCGAAGCGAGACCGGCGATTGCGCGGGCGGAGAGGCGCCGGCGCAAGGCGCATCCGGTGCGCGTCCGTCGCCGCCGGTTGACGGTCTCAAAGCGGCCGCCGAGGCCAAGACAAATGCGGGCGCGCAGGCGCGGGCGCAATCCCCTTCCATTTACGCCGCGCTCGATCTCGGCACCAACAATTGCCGGCTGCTGGTCGCCAAGCCTTCGCGCCGGGGCTTCCTCGTCATCGACGCGTTCTCGCGCATCATCCGACTCGGCGAAGGTGTACTGAAATCCGGACATCTCTCCGAAGCCGCCATGGGCCGGACCATCGAGGCGCTCAAGGTCTGCGCCGACAAGATGCGGCGCCGCGGCGTGTCCCGCTCGCGTCTGATTGCGACCGAAGCCTGCCGTATCGCCGCGAATGGCGCGGAGTTCATCGCGCGGGTGCGCGCCGAGACCGGGCTTGGCATCGAGATCGTCACCCAGGAGACGGAGGCTAAGCTCGCGGTGTCGGGCTGCGCCTCGCTGATCGACCGCAACGCCGACTTCACGCTCGTGTTCGATATCGGCGGCGGCAGCTCCGAGTTGATCTGGCTCGATCTTTCGCGATTGGGCCGGCCCTGGCGGCGCACGCTGCATGACCGCATCGACGTGCAGAGCTGCATCGCCGCCTGGACGTCGCTGCCGATCGGGGTGGTCAATCTCGCCGAGCGCCATGGCGGCCGCGACGTCACGCCCGAGAGCTACGAGGCCATGGTGGAAGAGGTGATGGCGGGCATGGGCGCATTCGAGAAGGAGCACCGCTTCGGCGAGAGGATCGGCGGCGACCGCGCGCATTTTCTCGGCACCTCGGGCACGGTCACCACGATCTCGGGGATTCACCTCAAGCTTCCCTTCTATGAGCGGGCACGCGTCGATGGAAGCTGGCTGACCGTGGGCGACGTGCGCAGAGTGTCGAGCGACCTCATCGCCATGACCTATGCCGAGCGCGTGGCGCAACCCTGCATCGGGCACGAGCGCGCCGATCTCGTGCTTGCGGGCTGCGCCATCCTCGAAGCGTTGCTCAGGGTGTGGCCGTGCCAGCGCTTGCGCGTGGCCGACCGGGGCTTGCGCGAGGGCATCCTCGCCACGCTCATGGCCGAGGACGGTCATGACCGGCGCGGCTCCGAGCAGGCGAAGCACCGCCGCCGCTAACCCGCGCGCGCTGCGTTTACTTAACCTCCCCCTCGTGGGGAGGTCCGGCGTCGCCTTCTATTTTTGCGCTACCGCTCCGCTGCTTGAGCGCAAGGCGACGCCGGGGTGGGGCGTTGCGCTCGAGCGGTGACGGGATCGCGGGCTGAAACTCCATCCCCCCACCCGGCGCGCTAAAGCGCGCGCCGACCTCCCCACGAGGGGGAGGTTAAAAGAGAGAGCTCAAGAATAAGGGGCGGGTTCCGGCGCGGTCTTATGATCGGCGCCCACGGGCTCGGCTCGGGCCGAGAGGCTGGCGCCCGCGCCCTTGGGCAGCCGCATGAAAATGAGCGCCGAGCTCATCGCGACCACGCCCACGATGAGAAACGCGAGCGGGAAATCTTCCGCCAGCACGCGCGCGTCCGCGCGGCCCATGCGCTGGAGTTCGAGCACGAGCGCGCCGACCGCCACGCCCGCCGACAGCGACAGCTGCTGCGCCACGCTCGCGAAGCTCGTGGCGCGGCTCATCGCCGGGCTGTCGATGTCGGCATAGGCGATGGAATTGATGGCGGTGAATTGCAGCGACTTGAAGAAGCCGCCGGTGAGCAGCACCGCAAGCACGATCGCATGGGGCGTGCCGGCCGTGAACAGCGCGACCGCGGCGATGAAAACTCCGCTCACGATCGCGTTTCCGACCAGGATCGGCTTGAAGCCGAAGCGGCGAATGATCGGCCCGGCAGTCGTCTTCATGGCGACGGCGCCGACGGCGCTGGCGAAGGTCAAGAGTCCCGATTCAAAGGGGCTCAGACCGAAACCGAGCTGGAACAGCAGGGGCAACAGGAACGGCAGCGCCCCCATGCCGACGCGGAAGACGAAGCCGCCGACGACGCTCGCATAAAACGTGTCGATCTTGAGCAGGTTGAGATCGAGCAAAGGGGCTTTCGTCACCCGCGCGTGGCGCACGTAGAGAAAGCAGCCCATGGCGCCGACCGCGAGCAGCGCCAGCACGATTGCCGGCGGGAACAGCCCCTGGCCGATATTGGTGATGCCGAAGGCGAGGCCCGCCAAACCGATGCTCGAGAGAATGAAGCCCTTGACGTCGAGCGGCGGCAGCGTCTCCTCGCGAATATTGGCGATGTAGCGCGTGGCGAGGATGATGCCGACGATGCCGATGGGGATGTTGATCCAAAAGATCCAGCGCCAGGAGGCGAAGGTGGAAATGAAGCCGCCGAGCGGGGGACCGATCACCGGGCCCATGAGGGCGGGGATGGTGAGCCAGGCGAGCGCGGAGATCAGCTCGGACTTCGGCACGGTCCGCAAGATGACGAGGCGGCCGACAGGCACCATCATGGCGCCGCCGATGCCCTGAAGGATGCGGTAGGCGACGAAATCCGGAAGCCCTTGGGCGAAGCCGCACGCCGCCGAGCCGAGGGTAAAGACGGCGATTGCCGCGCCGAACACGGTGCGGGCGCCGAAGCGGTCGGCGACCCAGCCGCTCAACGGGATGAACACGGCAAGCGACAGGAGATAAGACGTAAGCGCGAGCTTGAGCGCGACCGGGTCCTCGCCGAGATCGGCCGCGATCGCCGGCAGCGACGTTGCAATCACCGTCGAATCCATCGTCTCCATAAAGAGGGCGACGGCGACGATAAGGGTGACGAAATAGCGTGGCATGTGGCAGGTGTGGGCGGGCTACGATGCGGAGTTGGGGCATGGCGGCCCGGAAGCGTCAAGGCCGGGCGGCAGGAGCGGGCATTAGCAGATGGCAAGGCCGGGAAAAGGGCAGGGCGGCGAGCCGCGGGGCGGGCAGCGCAAGCTCGCGGTCAGGGTCCGCACCGCCAAGGGGCGCAAGATCGCCTCGACCCGCTGGCTCCAGCGCCAGCTCAACGACCCTTACGTCGAGGAGGCGAAGCGCAGGGGCTATCGCAGCCGCGCCGCCTTCAAGCTCGCCGAGATCGACGACAAGCACCGTCTGCTCCGGCCGGGCATGATTGTGGTCGATCTGGGCGCGGCACCCGGAGGATGGAGCCAGATCGCCGCGCAGAGGGTCGGGCTGATGGCTGGCAAGGGGCGGGTGGTCGCCGTGGACCTCGTCGCGATGGAGCCCGTTTCGGGCGTGATCCAGCTCGCGCTCGATCTCACCGATCCGGATGCTCCGAAGACGATCCACGACGCTTTGGGCGGTGCGAAGGCCGATGTGGTGCTGTCGGACATGCATGCGCCGGCCACGGGGCATAAGGCCACCGACCATATCCGCATCATGGGGCTGGTCGAGGTCGCGCTCGATCTCGCCGAGGACATTCTCGCCCCCGGCGGCACATTCCTCTGCAAAGTGCTTCAGGGCGGGGCGAGCAGGGAGCTCGTCGCCCGGCTCAACCGCTCTTTCGCCAAGGTTCGCCACGTGAAGCCGAAAGCGTCACGCGCCGAATCCGCCGAGATGTATGTGCTCGCCACGGGCTTTCGCGGCGCGGACACCGCGCCATAACGCGTTCACGCAACTGTGCATTTGACGAGTGCTGCGTCGCCTCACGCGCGCTGCTATGGTCCGGCGATTTCTGCTCTGACGCCTGGGGAGCCTCGTCATGAATCTCGAAGTGGTGAAGGACTACTACGGCAAGGTTCTCAAGAGCTCTGAGGATCTGAAGACCTCCGCCTGTTGCGTCGAAGGCGGGATGCCTTCGCATCTGGAGTCGCTGCTCGCCAACGTGCATGAGGAGGTGCGCGGCAAATATTACGGTTGCGGCATCGTCGTGCCGGCCGCGCTGTCGGGCGCCCGCGTGCTCGATCTCGGCTCGGGCTCGGGCCGCGACGCCTATCTCATCGCGCAGTTGGTTGGCGAGCAGGGCGAAGTCGTCGGCGTCGACATGACCGACGAGCAGCTCGCAACCGCGAACACGCATATCGACTGGCACATGCGGCGGTTCGGTTATGGGCGCAGCAATGTCAGATTCCTCAAAGGCTATATCGAGAAGCTCGGCGCGCTCGGCTTGCCGCAAGAGAGCTTCGATGTGGTCGTGTCGAACTGCGTCATCAATCTCTCGATCGACAAGCTCGCGGTGCTGCGCGGGGCTTACGACCTGCTCAAGCCCGGCGGGGAGCTCTACTTCGCCGACGTCTATTGCGACCGGCGGCTTCCCGATCATGTCAGGGCCGATCCCTTGCTCTATGGCGAGTGCCTGGGCGGCGCGCTCTATTGGAACGACTTTCTGCCCATGGCCAAGCAGGCGGGGTTCCTCGACCCGCGGCTGGTGACGAGCCGCCCGATCGCGGTTGAAAACGCGGCGATGCGCGCCAAGCTCGGCCAAGCGCAGTTCTTCTCGGCGACCTACCGTCTGTTCAAGCTCGATGCGCTCGAGGCGGCGTGCGAGGATTACGGCCAGGCCGTGGTCTATAAGGGCACAGTGCCGGAACAGCCCGAGGCCTTCGAACTCGACGGGCATCATCTGATCGAGCGCGGCAAGGTGTTTCCGGTCTGCGGCAACAGCTGGCGCATGTTGGCCGATACGCGCTTTGCCCCGCATTTCGATTTCATCGGCGACTTCGCCACCCATTACGGCATCTTCCCCGGCTGCGGGACTGCGCTTCCATTCGCGACGAGCGCGGCCGCGCCCGCCAAGGCGAGCGGCGGCTGTTGTTAGGGGACGCAAGTCCGCCGCTATCATTCCCACGATTCCGGGGCTGTCATTCCCGCGAAGGCGGGAATCTAGTAACCGCTAACTCCGCCGGAGTACTGGATTGCCCGGACAAGCCGGGCAATGACAATGGAATGTGAGCGCCGGAGTACTGGATTGCCCGGTCAAGCCGGGCAATGACAATGGAAGGGGAGTAGGGAGCCCGATGCAATACGATCTGACGCGGCGTCTGGCGGCTGAGGCGCTCGGTACGTTCTTTCTCGTCATGGCGGCGGTGGGCTCCGGCATCATGGGCGAGACGCTCGCCGAGGGAGACGTGGCGCTTGCCCTCCTCTGCAATTCGCTCGCCACCGCCGCGATCCTCGTCGTCCTCATCACCATCTTCGGTTCGGTGTCCGGCGCGCAGTTCAATCCGGCCGTGACGCTCGTTATGTTGCTTCGCGGCGAGATCGACTCCCGGAAAGCGCTCGCCTATGTCGCGGCGCAGATCGGTGGCGGGTGCCTCGGGGTCGTGGCGGCGCATCTGATGTTCGGTCTCGATCCGGTGCAGGTCTCAGACACGGCGCGGACCGGCTTCGGCCAATGGCTTGGCGAATTCATCGCCACGTTCGGGCTGATCGCGACCATTCTCGGCTGTCTCCGGTACAGCCCGGGCGCGTTGCCTGCGGCCGTCGGCCTCTATATCGGCTCGGCCTACTGGTTCACGTCGTCCACCTCGTTCGCGAATCCGGCTGTGACCATCGTGCGCGCGTTCAGCGACACGTTCGCGGGCATCGCGCCTTCCGACGCGCCGGGCTTCATCGTGGCGCAGCTTCTCGGCGCCGTCGCCGCGTCGTATCTCTTCGCCTGGCTGTTCGCTGAGCCTGCGGCAAAAGCTAAGGAGCAGCCACCCCAGTAGGCGCGGCGCGAAGGCGGGCGATCTCGGCTTCGAGCGCGCTGATGCGCTCGTCGCGCTCGGCAATCGCCTCGGCCACGTCCTCGGCAAAAAACATTTGCGGGATGTGCTGCGGGCAATTGATGTCGATGGCCGTCACCTGGAAGACGATGGCCTGCTCGGCACGGGCTTGGTAGTTGCCGGGGAAGAGCCTCGCGATCAGCTCCGGGTCGTCCTCGACCACGCGCGCCGTTCCCCAGATCTTCACCCGCCGGCGATGAGTGTAATCCATGAGGAAGAGCATCGCGCGCGGATTGTCGGCGAGGTTACCGGTCGTGATGTATTGCCGGTTGCCGCTGAAATCGGCGAAGGCGAGGGTCTGCGGATCGAGAACGCGTAAGAACCCCTTAGGCCCGCCGCGATGCTGAATGTAAGGCTGACCCTCGCCGTTGGCGGTCGCAAAGTAGAAGGACCGCGTGTTGGCGATGAAGGCGGCAACGCCATCGTCAATCGCCGTGGCGAAGCCGCCTTTCTCTTCCTTGCGGGCATAGGCGGCGCGCGAGCCGCGCCGTTCCTGCACCGCTTTCACCGAAGGCGTGAAAGCCACATCGCTTGACGGGTGGGGCATCGCGCGGTCAGAGCGCCGGCATGGTGATGAAGCCGGGCAGAGCCTTGATGCGCCCGATCCAGGCGCGGATCGCCGGATAAGGCTCAAGCGACAGCCCGCCTTCGTGGCTGAGCGCCACGTAAGGCATGCAGGCGATATCGGCGATGGTCGGGCGGTCGAGCGCGAGCCAGTCGTTCTTGGCGAGATGGGCTTCCATCAGGCCGAAAACGCGCTTGGCCTTCTCGCGCGCCGCGGGCGCGTCGATAGGGAAGCCGAACTTGTCGTGCAGCCTTGCGTCATTGGGCCCGCGCGCGATCTCGTTCTCGGCGACCATGAGCCAATCGACGACGCGCGCCATGGAAACCGGATCGGTCGGCAGCCACGCCTCCCCGCCATATTTCCGCGCGAGATAGACCAGGATCGCCTGGGAGTCGCGCAAAGTCACCGCGCCGTCTTCGAGGATTGGGATTTCGCCGAAAGGGTTCTGCTCGATCAGAGGGCTCTTCTTGTGCGCTCCGGCCATAAAGTCGACAGGGGCGATGTCGAGCGGGAGCCCGAGGAGCGAGCAGAACAGCCGCACCTTGTAGCAATTTCCCGAGAGTTCGAGGTCGTGGAGCTTCAACTGGGCCATGGCGCTTCCTCTTTCTCTTCCTGCGGCTCCTCTATAGATGGCGTGTTCCGGCGAGGAAGAAAATCGTCTATTCTTGCAACTTATTCTTCCGCTTTTTGGAATAATTGCTTGGACCGCTTCGCTGCTCTCCGCGTGTTCGTCGCCGTCGCCGAGGCCGGCAGCCTGTCAGCGGCAGGGCGCAAGCTCGGCATGCCGCTCTCGACCGTCAGTCGTCATTTGAAAGCGCTCGAAGACGATCTCGGCATGCGGCTCATCACGCGGACGACGCGGCGGCTTTCGCTGACAGAGTCCGGCCGCTCTTACGCCGCGACCTGCCGTGAAGTGCTCGATGAGCTCGATGACGCCGGACGCCGCCTGGCAGGGGAGCAGGCCGAGCCGCGCGGCGAGCTTGCGCTGACCGCGCCGGTCGTGTTCGGCAGGCTGCATGTGCTGCCGATTGTCGCCGCGTTCTTGAACGCGTTCCCGCGCGTTGCGGCGCGCATGCTTCTCGTCGATCGCGTTGTCGATCTGGTGGAGGAGGGTCTCGATGTCGGCGTGCGTATCGGCACGCTCCCGGACTCGACGCTCCGGGCGACGCGGGTCGGCGCAGTTCGCCTGATCGCCTGTGCGAGCCCGTCCTATCTTGCGCGGCATGGCGTGCCGGCGACGCCGGCCGAGCTTGCCGGCCACCAATGCATCAGCTTCTACACCTTCACCCACCCTGAGCGCTGGGTCTTCGGGGAGGGTGGCAAGAAGGAGCATCGGGTCACGGTCAGCCCAAGGCTTGTCGTCAACGCGGCGGACGCGGCAATCGATGCCGCCAAAGCCGGGCTCGGGGTCGTGAGGGTGCTGTCCTATCAGGCGGAGGCCTCGCTTGCCGACGGCTCGTTGCGGCGCATTCTCGAGGATTTCGAGCCCGAGGCGATGCCGGTCAACCTCATCCACCGTGAGGACCGGCTGCCCCAATCCAAGGTCCAGAGCTTCATCGCCTACGCTGCGCCGAGGCTCCGCCAGCTGCTGAGATCGGGCGGGGGCGGGTAAAGCGAGAGCCCGTTCCGCCATTGCCTTTCCAAACCCGGTCCGAAGTGCTAAAGGAGGCCGCCAACCGTGGCTTGTTGCAGCGCACACGCTGCGAGGGCCCGCGAGAATGAGGTTGGCCGATGCCCGACGGGCAGACCCCTGATAATTCGAAGCAATTTTCCGACGGCGCCATTGCGCTCACCTTCGACGACGTTCTCATCAGGCCCGCGGCCTCCAACGTGCTGCCGAACGAGGCCAACGTCTCGTCCCGGGTGACCCGCTCGATTTCCCTGCATATCCCGGTCATCTCCTCGGCCATGGACACGGTGACCGAAGCCCGGCTCGCCATCGCCATGGCGCAGGCCGGGGGCATCGGCGTGATCCACCGCAATCTCGATCCCGAGGTGCAGGCGGCCCAGGTCGCGCAGGTCAAGAAATTCGAGTCCGGCATGGTGGTGAACCCGGTGACGATTCACCCGGGGGCTACCCTCGCCGACGCGCTTAAGCTCATGGCCGACTATCAGATCTCGGGCATCCCCGTGGTCGAGCCCGGCGACAACGGCGGGCGCGAGGGGAGGCTCGTCGGCATCCTCACCAATCGCGACGTGCGCTTCGCCACCAATCCGAACCAGCGCATCGCCGAGCTGATGACCAAGGACAAGCTCGTCACGGTCAGAGAAAATGTCGGGATGGAAGAGGCGAAGCGGCTGCTCCACCAGCACCGCATCGAGAAGCTTGTCGTGGTGGACGACGACTATCGCTGCATCGGGCTGATTACGGTCAAGGACATCGAGAAGGCGAAAGCGCATCCCAATGCCTGCAAGGACGAGCAGGGACGCTTGCGGGTCGCGGCCGCGACCAGCGTCGGCGATTCAGGGTTTGCCCGCGCCGAGCTTCTGATCGATGCCGGCGCCGATCTGATCGTGGTGGACACCGCCCACGGTCACTCCCGGCTCGTGCTCGACCAGGTCGGCCGCATCAAGCGGCATTCCAACGCGGTGCAGGTGGTCGCCGGCAACGTGGCGACGGCGGACGGCACCAAGGCGCTGATCGATGCCGGTGCCGATGGGGTCAAGGTCGGCATCGGCCCGGGCTCGATCTGCACCACCCGCGTGGTCGCTGGCGTCGGCGTGCCGCAATTCACCGCGCTGCTCGAAGCGGTCGCGGTGGCGAAGAAGAGCGATGTCCCGGTGATCTCCGACGGCGGCATCCGCTATTCCGGCGATCTCGCCAAGGCGCTTGCCGCCGGCGCCGACTGCGTGATGCTCGGCTCTCTTCTCGCCGGCACCGACGAGAGTCCGGGCGAGGTGTTTCTGTACCAGGGCCGTTCCTACAAGGCCTATCGCGGCATGGGCTCGATCGGCGCCATGGCGCGCGGCTCGGCCGACCGCTACTTCCAACAGGAGATCAAGGACGCGCTCAAGCTCGTGCCGGAAGGCATCGAGGGGCAGGTGCCTTACAAGGGGCCGGTGTCGAGCGTGTTGCACCAGCTGATCGGCGGCTTGCGCGCCTCGATGGGCTATACCGGTGCGCGGACGCTTGCCGAGTTCCAGGCCCGCGCCGAGTTCATCCGCATCTCGGCGGCGAGTTTCCGCGAGAGCCACGTCCACGACGTGACCATCACGCGCGAATCGCCCAACTATCCCCGCGAGGGGTAGGGGCTTTCGCGGCCACCGGTCAATCAACGCTCGTCATGCCCGGACAACCCCGGCCTTTCCCCTCTCCCTTGAGGGAGAGGGCTTTCCGCCGCGATCTTGCGCGAGCGTAGCTCTGCGCAAGTCGCATGGCGGGAAGGGTGAGGGGGAACTTTCTTTGTACTCGGCAGACACCCGTGGGTCCCCCTCACCACGCGCCAAGAGGCGCGTGTGCTCTCCCCCAAGGGGAGAGCGGGACAGAAATGCGGCACCGTTCGAGACCGCGTGGCCGGGTGGGGTGAAGAAGCGCCCCACCCCAGCGTCGCAAGAGCGACGCCGGACCTCCCCGCAAGGGGGAGGTATGTCCCAGCCGTTACTGGATGCCGAGCTTCTTGATCTGGTCGAAGATGCCGGGCTCTAACCTCTGGGCGAGCGCCAGGTCGGCGCTGCCGTCGGTGGGCTGACCTTTGCGGCTCTTCACCACGCCGCGGCCGACAAGCGCGGCAGGCTCGTTCTCTTTAAGCTTCAGCGCTGTGTCGAAATCGGCCCCGGCCTTGTCCAAGTCGTTTTTGAGCACGAAGACCCAGCCGCGATCGATGTAGCCCTGGGCGGCTTCCTTATCGATCTTGATGACCTGATCGAAGTCGGCGATGGCGAGGTCGTATTCCCTGCGCTGCCGGTAGAGGTCGCCGCGCTTGGAGTAGCCGATCGAGGCCTCCGGCTCGAGCTTGACCTTCTCGTTGAACTCGACAAGTGCCCGGTCGAGATCGCCCTTGTCGCGGTAAACGATGCCGCGCAGCAGGTAGTAGTCGCCGTGCTTGGCGTCGAGGCGGATGGCCTCGTCGAGATCGGCCAGCGCCTTGTCGTAGTCCTTCTTGGCCTCGTGCGCCGCGGCCCGCATGAAGTAGGGGTTGGGCTTGGTCGGATCGACCTTGATTGCCGCGTCGAGCTCAGCCATCGCCGAATCGAGGTCGCGGATGGCGGAGAAGGCCATGGCGCGCACGGCGTGGGCCCTGATGAGTTGATCCTTGTCGGTCGAGCCCGAGGCGATGAAGGCGGCGCAAGCATCGAGGACTTCTTTGACGGTGCCGTCGCCGGTGAAGCAGGGGCTCTCCTCGGCATGTCCGGCGCGAGGCAACGCGGCAAGGGCGAGCGCGCCAGCAAGGGCGGCGCAGAAAAAGGCGTGAGAAGCGCGAAGGCGCATGGAAATCCTCCTGAAGCGGCGAGGTTTCGGTCTTTGGCGGTAGGTTTAGAGGCGGCTCGGGGGCGGCGTCAATTGAACTTCCGTCCATGATTACCGCGGCTCAATCGTGGCGCTCGACCCGATACCTGATCGCGTAATCCTCGCGCGCGTCAGCCTTGCGCAACTGCCCGTCGGGCCGATCGGCGACGTAGTCGAGAGGCTGCCAGGGGCCGAGCTCGGGCGAGGCCGGCGGATTCGCGGCGAGTTTGAGCTGGAACAGGCGGTCGGGTTCGCCCGGCATCTTGAGCACGAGGAAGCGGTTCCCCGTGCGAAAATAGAGATCGACGCTGCCCGCAATCACCGGCCGGCCGCCGTCGGGCGGGGCGGCGCGAATGAAGGCCTCGGCGCTGTTCTTGTCGGTGTCGAGGTCGATCCTAACGCCCTGAAGCTCATCGGGCAGGCGGGCCTGTTCCGGAAAGCGGATCTCGAACACCGCCTCGGCGGGCAGAGCGTTGCGGACGAGCACGTCGTCGGAAAGGCTGAGATACTCGATATAGGCGACGCCGAGGAGAGCGATGAGAAGGACCACGCCCCCGGAATAACCGGCCACGCGGCGGGCGCCGGCGCTTCCGGCAAAGAAGCGGAGCACGAGCCAGACGCCGAGAACAAGCCCGGCAAGGGCGCCGAGGGGGCCGATGACCATGAGCGCGACCATGGCGCGGCCGCCTTCCATGTTCGACACTCCATGGAGCCCCAAGATGGTATCGGCGACGAGGCCGAGGGCGAGCCAGCCGAGCACGGCGCCGGCAAGGCCCGCGACAAAAGCGAGCCCGAAGGTCACGATGGACTTGCCTAACGGCGTGGACATTGCTCTAGCTCCCAGGGCGTGCGCCGATCGCGTCTAGCGATAGAGAAGGAGAGGGGCTCATGTCGATACACGCGATTCTCATGCCGATGTTCGTCCAGGTCGGGCTCACCTTTGTCCTTCTGTTCTGGATGGGAGTGCTCCGCTTCCAGGCACTCCGCGCCGGCCAAGTCGATGCGGAGAAAGTCAGGCTGCGCGAGCCCCATTGGCCGCCGCGCGTGCTCCAGATCGCCAATGCCTACCACAACCAGCTCGAGCTGCCGGTCCTATTCTACGTCGTGGTGCTGCTCGCGTTCGCGAGCAAGACGCTCGACGGGACGCTTCTCGTCTTGAGCTGGCTGTTCGTGCTGTCGCGGCTCGCCCACGCTTATGTCCATGTGACCTCGAACCGGCTCGACCGCCGGACGGGCGTGTTCAGCGTGGGCGCCATCGCGCTCCTGCTCATGTGGGTGATCGTCATCGCCCGCATCATCCTATTCACTGGGGCCTGATGACGCCAGCGGCGCGGGCGAGCGCGGCGATCGAAATTCTCGCCGATATGGAGGCGCGCAAGCGGCCCGCGGCCGAGGCCTTGAAGGATTGGGGCGTTTCGCACCGCTTCGCAGGCTCCGGCGACAGGGCGGCGATCGGCAATCTCGTGTTCGATTGCTTGCGCACTCGCGCCTCCGCGGCCTTTGCCATGGGCGAGGGGAGCCCGCGCGCGCTCGTGCTCAGGACCCTTGTCAGCCAATGGCAGATGACGCCGGATCAGGTCGCGGCCCTTGCCGATGGCAGCCGCTACGCGCCGGAGCCCCTATCGGCGGCCGAGCTCGCCGGGCTCAAAGCGGAGCTTCCCGCCACGGCCCCGCCGCATGTGAGGGGCGACTATCCCGAGTGGCTCGAACCTGAGTTCGCGAGGGCCTTCGGCGCAAGCGCGGCCGAACAAGGGGCTGCGCTCTCCCGCCGCGCGCCGGTCGATCTCAGGGTGAACACGCTCAAGGCCGATCGCGACAAGGTGCTGAAGGCGCTCCGCCGATTCGAGCCGAAGTCCACGCCACACTCGCCCTTTGGCATTCGTGTCGCGCACGCGCCGGGGCCCTCCCGCAGTCCGCATCTTGAGGCCGAGCCGGGTCACGGCAAAGGCTGGTACGAGGTGCAGGACGAGGGTTCGCAGCTCGCCACCCTTCTTTCGGGGGCGGGCCCGCGCCAGCAGGTCATCGATCTTTGCGCCGGAGCGGGCGGCAAGACCTTGGGGCTGGCGGCGCTGATGGAGAATACGGGTCAACTCTATGCCTACGATGCCGACGCGCTCAGGCTCCGGCCGATCTTCGAGCGGCTGAAGCGGGCAGGGGTGCGGAACGTCCAGGTGCTGCCGGCGGGCGACCGGGAGGCGCTGGCGAAGCTCGAAGGCAGAATGGACCTCGTTCTGATCGATGCGCCGTGCTCGGGCTCCGGCGTGTGGCGGCGGCGTCCCGACGCCAAATGGCGGCTTCAGCCTCAGATGCTCGAGGCGCGGCGCGCGGAGCAGAAGGCGGTGCTGGAAGAGGGCGCTTCCCTCGTCAAGCAAGGCGGCCGCCTCGCCTACATCACCTGCTCGGTCTTGCCGTCCGAGAATCGCGACCGGGTGGACTTCTTTCTCGCCAGCCATCCCGATTTCAAGCTCATCCCATGGCCCTTGCTGTGGCAGCAATCGCTGCCAGGGCAGACGCCGGTGCCGTCCGCCGACGGATCGGGCGAGACGCTGGTCATGACGCCATGCGATCACGGCACCGACGGCTTCTTCGTCGCGGTGATGCAGCGATCGGCGTGACCGTCGCAGCGCGCTCATGTATCGCGCTGGACGCGCTTCAAAAAATTGGGGGCGCGAGCACGTTATGACTTGAAATTCGTAACAGGCTCGCTGAAATGACTCGCGCTTTTGACGGACCAGAGCGGGCGGTTGGCGCCAAGGCCGATCCGTCGCGAAGCGAGAGGGGGAAAGACATCCCATGAAGTTGCTTAAGGTCGAGGCCGAAGAGCCGCCCAGTCGCCCCAAGGCGACATCCCGACTTCTCATCAACCCACAGTCCCCGATCAATGCTCTTGCGCCCGCGCCGACGGCAGGCGGAACGCAGCCGCGGCTCGACGCGGTCGTCGTGCGCATGGAGCGCTTCCCCATCGGGCCGCTCTCGCGCGCCTTCCGCAAGCGCTATTACCCCGAGGTGGATGCCGCCCAATGGAACGATTGGCGCTGGCAGACGCGCTCGCGCATCCGCACGCTCGCCGAGCTCGAGCGCATCTTCGTCCTGTCGGAAGACGAGCGCGACGCCGTGATCCGCCATCAGGGTTCGCTCCCGCTCGGCATCACGCCCTACTATGCGAGCCTGATGGCGCGGGAGGATGCGGCCGAACCGCTCCGCCGCACCCATATCCCGGTCGGCGGCGAGTATCTCAAGACGCCGGGCGAGGCCGACGATCCGCTCGGCGAAGACGGGCACACGGCCGTTCCGGGGCTCGTGCACCGCTATCCCGACCGCGTGCTGTTCCTGGCGACCGGCTTCTGTTCGACCTATTGCCGCTACTGCACCCGCTCGCGCATGGTCGGCGAGGCCGGCGGCGACTACACCTTCAGCCGGCCGCAATGGGAGGAGGCGCTCAGCTATATCGCGGCGCATCCCGAGATCCGGGACGTGCTGATCTCCGGCGGCGACCCGCTGACGCTCTCGGACGAGCGGCTCGACTATCTGCTCGGGCGGCTCAGGGCCATTAAGCATGTCGAGTTCGTCAGGCTCGGCACCAAGGTGCCGGTGGTCTTGCCGATGCGGGTGACACGCGCGCTCATCCGCGTGCTCAAGAAGCATCATCCCTTGTGGATGAGCCTCCACTTTACCCATCCGACCGAGTTGACGCCGGAAGTCACCGAAGCGACGGCGCGGCTTGCCGATGCCGGCATCCCGCTCGGCAGCCAGACCGTGCTGCTCAAGGGCATCAACGACGAGGTCGAGACGCTGAAAGGTCTGTTCCACGGCCTCCTGATGCGCCGGGTCAGGCCCTACTACCTCTATCAGTGCGACCCGATCTCGGGCTCGGCCCATTTCCGCACGAGCGTCGATAAGGGGCTCGAGCTGATCCAGGGCCTGCGCGGTCACACCACGGGCTACGCCGTGCCGACCTACGTGGTCGATGCGCCGGGCGGCGGCGGCAAGATCCCGCTCCTGCCCGACTATGTCGTCGGCCGCGAGGGCGATGACCTCCTGTTGCGGAACTTCGAGGGCGATATCTATCGCTATACCGACCCCACAGGCACGGTCGGCCTCGGCCGCGCTCCTGACGCAAGATAAGTCCGATGCGTGTTGCCCTCGTTTACGACCTTCGCGACGACTATCGCGCGCTCGGCCTCTCCGAAGAGGAGGTGGCCGAGTTCGACTCGGTCGAAACCATCGATGCGCTTTCGAACGCGCTTGAAGCGCTCGGCTGCGAGCCGGTGCGGGTCGGGCGGGGGCAGGCGCTTGCCGCGCGCCTCGTCGCGGGCGAGCGCTACGATATCGTCTTCTCCATCGCCGAAGGCGTATGGGGCCGCTCGCGCGAGGCGCAGGTGCCCGCGCTCTGCGAGCTGTTCGATCAGCCTTATCTCTTCTCCGACCCGCTGACGGCCGCGGTGGCCCTCGACAAGGCCGTTGCCAAGCGCCTCGTGCGCGACGCGGGCGTGCTGACGCCATCTTTTGCCGTCGCCGAGCGCAGCGCGCAGGAGCTTGTTGACTGGGTCGACTTCCCGGCCTTCGTCAAGCCTCTCGCCGAAGGCACCGGCAAGGGTTGCGAGGCGGCGTCGCTCGTCGATTCGCCGAGCGCGCTTCGGGCCGCTGCGGATCGCATCATCGCGCGCTACAGGCAGCCGGCCCTGGTCGAACAATATCTGCCCGGCCGCGAGTTCACCGTTGGGATCGCCGGCAACGGCGATGAGGCCCGCGTGCTGGGCGTCTGCGAGATCTTGCTGAAGCCCAATGCCGAGGCGAACGTCTATTCGCTCCAGAACAAGGAGCTGTGCGAGGAGCTCGTGACCTATGCGGCGGCCACTGACGCCGAGGCGGGGCTTGCCGGGGTGCGCGCGCTCGAGGCTTACCGGGCGCTCCAATGCCGCGATGCGGCGCGGATCGATTTCCGCTCCGACGCCAAGGGCGACCCGTATTTCCTGGAGGCCAATCCGCTCGCCGGTCTCAACCCTTGGCACTCCGACCTGCCGATCCTTGCCGCGCAGAACGGGATCGAATTCACGGTCCTGATCGGCATCATTCTCGACGCGGGCCTTGCCCGTTACGGGCTGAGCCGCAAAACACAGCAGCCTCGGCGGAAGCGCGCCTGATGCCAGGGTCCGCGGGGTTCATCCCGGTCGTGCATGCGGCAACCGAAAGCCGCCCTGACGAACTCGACTCGATCGCGGCGGCTCGGGCCGTGGCGGGAGCGGTCGCGCGGCTGGGCTATGCCACCGAGGTCATCGCGCTCACCCCCGACCTTGCGGGGCTCGAGGCGCTCGTCCCGCGCCGCCCGCTGCTCGTGTTCAACCTGGCCGATGCCGTGGGCGGCGACTGCCGGCTGGCGCCGATGGTGCCGGCCCGGCTCGACGCACTCGGGCTTCCCTATACCGGTGCCCGAACCGGCCCCTGGCTCGACACGCTCTCCAAGATCGGCACCAAGTTGAGGCTCGCGCATGCCGGACTGCCAACGCCAGTGTGGTCGCAAGACGGGACGGGGCTCGACCCCAACCTGCGCGTAATCGTCAAACCCGTTTACGAACATGGCTCACTCGGCCTCGGTCCCGCCTCAGTGATGCAAGCCGCCGAAGCGCCGCGAGCAATCGTCGAGCGAAGCTTGCGCTGGCGCACGGAGCATTTTGCGGAAGGCTATATCGACGGGCGCGAACTCGCCGTTGCGATGATGGAGGGACCCGACGGCGTCGAGGTGCTCCCGATCCGCGAGACGGTGTTCCACGGCTTCGACGAAGGCGCCCCGCTGATCACCGACTATGACGCGAAATGGACGCCCGGGAGTCAGCCTTTTCTCGGCACGCCGCGCCGCTTCGGTGTCGAGACGGAGGAGCCCGAGCTCGCCGCCGAACTCACACGGTTGTCGCTCGCCTGCTGGCGCGTGTTCGCGCTCGACGGTTATGCGCGGGTCGATTTCCGCGTCGATCGGGCAGGCAGGCCCTTCATCCTCGAAGTCAATATGAACCCGTGCATTAGCGATGACGCAGGCTTCGCCGCGTCCGCAGCCGAGGCCGGCATCTTCTACGACGCGATGATCGGGCGGATCATCGAGGCTTCGCTCGGGCGCTTGCAGGCCACGGCCTGACGTGCTCCGCATCCAACTTATAGGCCGGGACCTCGCTCGCAACGGGCTCGCTTGGCGCAGCGCCGTGGCAGCCGGCGATGCCGAGCGGGTCCGCGCGCTCGTGGCGAGCACCGGAGTCTTCAACGCGGCCGAAGTGGAGCTTGCCGCCGATCTCGTCACCGAGCGCCTGAGCAAAGGCGTCCGCTCCGGCTATCATTTCGTCCTCGCCGAGTGCGGCGGGGGCCTCGTGGGCTTTGCCTGTTACGGCCCGATCTACGGGACGCAAGGCTCGTTCGAGCTGTTCTGGATCGCCGTTGCGCCGGAAGAGCAGAGGCGGGGGCTCGGCGCCGAGCTTTATTCCCGCGCCGAGACCGCGATGGCGGAAGCGGGGGCCGCGCGGATCTATGCCGACACCTCCTCGTCGGATCGTTATTCCGGCACCCGCGATTTCTACCAGCGCATGGGCTTCGGCGTGGGGGCGCGGCTTCCCGATTTCTACGGGCCGGGCGACGGCAAGATCGTCTATGTGAAGGACCTCGACGGCCGGGAGCCGGGCGCAAGGTAAGCGCGAGAATAACCAAGCGGCGCCGAAAGTCCCGCAATAGGGATCTCGCAATCTTGCGCGTGAGCCAACGCCGACTTACACATCGATCATCGCGTGCCGAGGAGGAATCGCCATGGCGAAGCGGGGTTCGAGCCGGCGGACGGTCATCACCCAATTGCTTCTCGGTGCGGCCTTGCTCGGCGGCAGCAATTACCTTTCCCTTGCCACGGCGTTGGGCGCCCGCAAGAAAGCGAAAGGGAGCGCGCCCGCGACACCGGCTGAAGAAGGCAAGAACCTCAAGCCCGGCCAATTCACCTGGCATCCCGAGCGCGCCCCGAGCGGCCCCGTCGCCATCATCGTCTCGGTGCCGAAACAGCGCGTCTATGTCTATCGCAACGGGATTCTGATCGGGGTCTCGACCTGCTCGACCGGCAAGAAGGGCTTCGAGACGCCGACGGGCGTGTTCACCGTTCTGGAAAAGGCCGAGGAGCATTATTCGAGCGAGTTCGACGACGCGCCGATGCCGCACATGGAGCGCCTGACCTGGCAGGGCGTGGCGCTGCACGCGGGCAAGCTGCCGGGCTATCCGGCCAGCCACGGCTGCGTGCGACTGCCGCCCAAATTCGCCACGGCCCTCTACGAGGTGACGAAGGTCGGAACCCCGGTGATCATCGCGGGCGACCATACCGATCCCGAAGCGGTGAAGGACCCCGGGCCTATTCTCGGTTCGAGCGCCAAAGCGGAGATCGACGCCAAGCTCGGCAAGAAGGCGGCAGGCGGCGCAAGCGCCGTCACCTCGATCCTGGTGTCGCGCGCCGACAATCGCATCTACGTGTTGCAGGGCGGCGCGATCGTTGCCGAGGGCGAGGCGAACATCAAAGACGCCTCGAAGCAAATCGGGTCCAACGTCTTCATCTGGCAGGGGGGCGACAAGAACGGCTCGACCTGGGACGGGATGGGGTTCCATGCCGACGATGAAGGGGCGGTAGCGCCGAACGCCGCTGTGCTCGAGCGGATCGAAGGCTCAGACGAGGTGATGGACGCCATCAAGAAGCGGCTCAAGCCCGGCACGGTGCTGGTCACGACCGATCTCCCGGCGACGCCCGACACCCGCACCGACAAGAGCATGGTGGTGATGGACGGCCCGGCGAAGTGAGCGTTGCCGGGAGACTCACTTCCCGGCGCGGAACAGCCGCTTCGGGATCATGCAGCCAACGACCCAATTCGGTTGGTCGACAATCTCATGGATCCTGAGTTCGGCAATCATTCCGAAAACTGCATAAGCTTCGTGCGGCGCGATGCGAAGGGATGCCGCCAGCTCATCTACGGCGAAGCGAACGGCGTCCTTGGCGGCGATCATCAAATCGGGACCGACCCCCAGGAAGTCGCGATACTCGGTTTCGGGGTAGGGCTTGGTTGACATATCCAGGATCGGCGCGCGGATCGTTCGACCTTTGATGACCTCAAGACGCAACGTCGACCGCATCGGCGCCTCGATCGCCGTGCCCGAGATCTCGCCTTCGCCCTGCAGGGCGTGCCCGTCTCCTCCGGAAAGCAAGGCACCTTTGTTGAAAACAGGCAAGTACAGGGTCGCTCCAGCTTGCAGGTAGCGAACGTCGATATTGCCGCCGGCGTCCGTCGGCGTGATCGATGCGTATTTGCCGGGCTTGGCGGGAGCGGTTCCCAAGACGCCCAGCATCGGCTTTATGTCGAAGCGCTCGCCGCAAATTTCGATCGCGCCCTTGGTCAGGTCGAATGTACGGAAGTAGGGCTCTTGAATCTCTTCATGCAGCAACCCGAAACCCGTGAGCAGGCCGGTCCAACCCCACGACGCGAGCTCCAAATCGAGCACTTCGACCTTGAGCGTATCGCCCGGTTCGGCGCCCTCCACGTAGACCGGGCCGCAGAGAGGGTCCAGCTTCCTGAAATCGATCGCCGCCATTTCTTCCGGTGTCGATTGGAGCGACAGTTGTCCGTTCGCGGCATCGGGACTGGTAAGCACGACCGTCGCGCCCGAGGGGACCGTCAAGGCCGGAGGCTCATCGCGGTCCCAGTGCGTATGCAGGCTCGAACAGTGCGGGCCGCCGTGAATGGTCTTGAAGAGTCCCAAATGAGCCGTCATCTCGACCCTCCTCACTCGTTTTTTGTGCTGTCACTCGTCAGAACGTAGGCGTCGATGACTCGAGAGTCTTGTCGCCTGGACGGCAGCCAGATCAGGACTCCTGCGGCCATGTACGCCAGTACGAGGTAGGGGAAATAGTTAAAGGGCGAAGGCGGAGCGGGATAGATATTGGCGATCAAGGCGTAGAGCGCCAGCGCCATTCCGATAACTGGCGCGGCCACGCGATAAAATCTGCCCTGTGCGATGTCGTTGCGGGCGAAGAAGCGCAATTCTCCGAAACTCATCATCCCGTAGGTTATGAGAACGGTGAGCGTCGCGATGACGCCGGTGAAGCCATAAAGGTCAAATGGTCCGTAGTCGACCAACGCCGCGCATGCGATCATCAGGATGAAATTGAGGCCCATGATCAGATGCGTCGCGGTTTTGGGCGAGCCGTAGTCATTAATGCTTGCGAGCGGCGCCGCAAGGTAGCCATCGCGGCTGAGCGTCATCAGCAGTCTTACGGCCGCCGCACCCGATCCAATCGCCATTGCGAATGTGCTGATAAGGGCGCCGGTGACAACGAGGAGCGTCAACACGTGACCCCCGTAGCGCAGCGATAAATCGTAGGTGGGAGAGGACGAGGCTTGAAAGTCCGAGACGTGGTCGAGCCCATACCCGATGGTCTGCGCGTAGGACACGAATGTGAAGAACAACCCGGCAAGCAACACCGTTGCCGTGATCGCGAACGGGATGTCAGTCGACGGTTTGCGGCTTTCCTCGCCAAGCGAGGCCGCCGCCTCGAATCCGATAAATGTCAGCACGCCAAAGACGAGCGCTTGACTGATGCCGGCCCACCCGGTCTCGCCGGTCGTGAACGGCACTAGGCTGATCGGCCGCGAAGACAGGATGATAACGGCGACCAGCAAGAGCAGCAGCAACGCGCAGATTTCGATCGCCAGCATGATGCGCGCCGACAGCTTGATGTCGCAATACACGAAGTACCAGACGACGGCGCCGCAGGCGAGGCTGAACACCCACCACGGGATGTGGGCGATCGGCTCGACCAAAACTCCGGCGAAATACCCAAAGCCGAACAAGGCCGTGCTGACGAAGATGCCATAGGTCAACAGAAGCGCCCAGCCCGCGAAGAAACCAGCGGTTGGTCCCTCGGCATAGCGGATCAGGCCGTAGACCGAGCCGGCGTGGCCAACAAGGCGCGACAATCTTATGAAGGACTGTGCGATACAGAGCACCCCAATAGTCGAAATAATGAAAACCAACGGCACCGAGGTTCCGGCGAACCGCGCGACAAACGGCGTGTTCAGTGAAACCCCGACCATCATGGCGATGACGGCCATGGAGAGCGCGAGCGTTTCAAATCGCGAGAGTTTGCGTTGCAGCTTCATGATGTTTCCCCCAGGCCGAGACTGCTCAGCATCAGATTATGGGGACAATCATGTCGGACGGCGTCACGGGCCGTCTTGTGGATTCAGGAAATTTTGTGAACTACGGCAAGATTTGACCGCGGAACCCCTAGTTCTTGCTCTCGCGACGATAGCGCGCCGGCGGAACGCCGACGCGCCGGCAGAAAACGGAGGTCAGGTGGGACTGGTCGGCGAAGCCCAACTCGGCGGCGATCTCGGAGATCGTCATTGAGGTCTTGGAAAGCATGACTTTCGCATGTTCAATTCTTAGAGACAGATAGTACTGGTAGGGACTTTGCCCCATCGACCGCAGGAATGCGCTCGAGAATGTGCGCTCCGGCATGCCAACGACTGCGGCAACTTCGGTCAGAGACAGTGACTCCCGCATTCGATCCGCGATGTAGCCCTTGACTGACGCGAGCTGCGACTTTGACAATCGACGCCCCGGTCGCTTCATCTCGGGAGTGTCGTTGCATGCGCGCATGATGGCGCCGGTCATCGCAACGCCCAACGCATCGGCAAACATCGGGCCGTTGGGGTTTCCGTTTCTGGTTTCATCCCAGACGGATCGCACGATGGACGCCAATAGCGGGTCCTCGAAGCCACAGCCGTGAAGCCGCATGAGGTCCCCCTGAAAACGGGGACCGCCATCGATTTGCCATTGGTCAAACAATCTGGGCGGCAGCATCAGCACGAGATGTCGCATGGGGGCCGACATGCGGAACTCTGCCCTGGTCTGAGGCGGAGTCAGCGGCAGGAACATGCCGGATCGGAAGAACTGCTGGTGCGGTGCGCCGCAATCAAGTTTGAAGCAGATCTCGCCGCTCCCTCGGAGGATGAAGCACAAGACGAAATGCTCCCCAGGCAGGTCGATTGCTTCACCTGAAGGGTAGTCAACGAGCTCGATTGGCACGGGAACAGCGCCGCATGTCGCCCGCGCCGTTCGTGGCTGACCGGCAAGAGTCTTCGTCGTGCCGCTTGCTGCCATTGTCGCCAGTGCTCAATTCGCACGCCCGACTGCTGCACAACAATTACACGAAAGACTTGCTGGGACCAAGAACGGCTTTGTCCATTCGCAGCAAAGTGACGCGAATTAGGCCGGTCTGGCGTGGATCACGGAGAGGCCTGATGGCGTCCGCGTCGTTTTCACGGGCGCAAGGCCCACTTCAGACAAGAGCGCGCCGAGCTCGGCAGGGCCCCGCGCACGGCCGCCGGTGATGGTCATCATGTGCAGGTCGAGCATGATGGCGGCCGGGTCATCTGCCGCCTGCTCCGGCAGCAGCCGTTCGATGATGGCAAGCCTTGCTCCCTCCGGCATCGCTTTGCGGCAGTGCGCGAGGATCGCACGCGCGTTCGCGTCGTCCGATTGCTGGAGCACGCCGTTCAGCAAATAGAGGTCGGCTTCGATAGGAATAGCAGCAACGAGTTCGCCGCCGATGCGTTTGACGCGGGCGGCGACGCCCTGCGATTGCAAGAACGGCAGCGCCGCCTCGATCCGGTGCGGGCGATCAAACAGGATGCCGTCGAGATCGGGGTGGGCTTGCAGGAGCGCGGCGAGGAGCCCGCCATAGCCGCCACCGATGTCGGCTATGGTCCGCACACCCGACACGTCGAGAGCCGCAATGATCGCGGGCGCCTGGGCGAGCGTCTCTTTTGCCACATAAGAGTCGAACAACGCGCCGGCTTCCGCATGATTGCGGCGCCAATCGGAAACGTTCGCGCCGAAGAGCTGCTCGAAAGCGGGTTTGCCCGTTTTGATGGCCGGGGCGAGATTGGCCCAAGGCCACCAATATTGCGCGACGATGATCTGCACCTTTTCCCGAACCCCCGCGCCCGGAAGGAGGCATTCGCCTTTAGGGGTGAGCGCGAAGGTCCCATCGGGACGCTCGGCGCAAATGCCGAGGCTCGCAAGGCCGCGCAGGAGACGGAGGAGATGCGGCGGCGACAGGCCGAGCTCGGCCGCGAGCGCATCCGCCGTCCAGGCCCGCTCATCCAACCTCTCGGGCAGACCGAGCGTCACCGCGGCATAGAGGAGGCCCGATTCGTGATAGGCCGCGATCTTGGCGCCGAGCCGCTCCTCGAACGCGGCTTGATCTTCTGGGCTCGCGCTCATTCGGCGTCGGACCCCCAGGAGGCCTTGTCGCGCACGGCCTCGACCACCTGCCGCACGGCATCGACGACGAGATCGGGCTGCTCGATCTGGACGTAGTGGTCGCTCTCGGTGGCGACGACATGCTTGGCATCCGGCTCGAGCGCCGCGAGCGCGTCTTGTCCTTTGCGCCATGCCGCCTCGAATGCGCTGGGCGAGAAGTCGGCCGGCACGTTTGGCGGCAGCGCCACGGGCTTGGCACGCGAGAGCACGAACAGCGGGATTCCGGAGAGCGGCTGATCGGATGCGGCCTCGGCCATGCGCTCCGACGCCGCGCCGAAATCGATGGTCTCGAGATCGCGATAGGCTTCGAGCCCCGGTGGCGGCAGCGCCGACAGCGCCTCATAGGCCTGCCATTGCTTAGGGCCGAGCAGCTTCGGCATGGCTTCGGGCCAGGCATCGATCAGCACGAGGCCGGCGACGCTGCCCGGATAGGTGGCGGCATAGAGCCGCGCGAACAGGCCTCCGAGCGAGTGGGCGACGAGTACATAAGGGCCCTCGATTTTCGCCGCATCGAGCAGATCGTGCAGCTCCGATACCACCGCATCGGCGGTGCGGGGCATGGCAACGGGGGTGCTGCGGCTGAGATGGGTCGCGTCGAGGATGGTGCCCGGGCGGTCATAGGCGCAGACGCGGGTGAATTTCGCCACGGAATCGAACACGGGGGCGACACCGGCAGAGGGCGGCGTCGTCCAGATCGCGGCATTGTTGCGATACCCCGAGACGAGGATCACGGGTGGTGCGCCGGTCCCCTTGCATTCGAGATAGAGTTTCCGCCCGTCGACCTCGACGGTCCCGGAGAAGTCGCCGTTTCCAGGAGCTGGCTCAGCCCGCGCCGCCATTGGCGCGGCTAGCACGAGCAGACCAAGGATGAGGGCGAGGCGGCTTCGTGTCATTGGCGCGGTTTGGGAGTTCTATCCCCCGCCTGAAGGGGGAGGGCCGGGGTGAGGTCAGGCAACGAATGCTGATTGTACCAGGATCGATCCCTGCGCGCGCAACCCCGCGCCCGAGGCGCCGCCGATCTCCCCGATCTTGAGGCGAAATGGAGAATCATTGCCTGGTCAAACACGCTGCTATAACCACCTGCCATGACGAGCGAAACGTCAGACCAAGAGCAAGACGAGACAAAGGCGGAAGCCGAAAGCCCGGGAGGGCCGGCTCCGTCTTCGCTAGGGGTGACCGTCGAGACGATCCGGCCGGAGCCCGAGGACGAGCGCGTTCTGATCGTCGATTTCGGGGCGCAATACACCCAGCTCATCGCCAGGCGCGTGCGCGAGGCGGGCGTCTATTCGGAGATCGTTCCCTACGACAAGGCGGAAGCGGCGCTCGGACCCGTCCTGCCGAAAGCCATCATCCTTTCGGGGGGTCCCGCAAGCGTGCATGAGGCGGGTACGCCGCAAGCCCCGCAGGCGCTCTTCTCCGCCGGGGTGCCCGTGCTCGGCATCTGCTATGGCGAGCAGGCGATGGTGGCGGCCCTCGGCGGTTCGGTCGAAGGCGGACATGAGCGCGAGTTCGGCCGCGCCGAGCTTCAGATCATCGACGACACGCCGCTGTTCGACGGCGTGTTTCAGGTCGGCGAGCGGGCGCCGGTGTGGATGAGCCATGGCGACCGCGTGACGCGCTTGCCGCCCGGCTTCCGCGCCGTCGGCATCTCGACCGGCGCGCCGTTCGCGGCGGTCGCCGACGACTCCCGCAGGCTCTACGGCGTCCAGTTCCACCCCGAAGTGGTGCACACGCCGAAAGGCGCGGCACTTCTTGCCAATTTTGTTCATGCCATCGCGGGCTGCGCCGGCGATTGGACCATGGCGCAGTTCCGCGCCCGCGAGGTCGAACGCATCCGCGCGCAAGTGGGCGACGGCAACGTCATCTGCGGGCTCTCGGGCGGGGTCGACTCGTCGGTCGCGGCGCTCCTGATCCACGAGGCGGTCGGCGACCAGCTCACCTGCATCTTTGTCGATCACGGCCTGTTGCGGGAGGGCGAGGCCGAGGAGGTCGTCGCGCTGTTCCGCGGCCACTACAACATCCCGCTCGTCGCGGTCGATGCGCGCGCGCGCTTTCTCGAGGCGCTCGAAGGCATCACCGATCCCGAGGCGAAGCGCAAGACGATCGGCAGAGTGTTCGTCGATGTGTTCGAGGCGGAAGCCGACAGGATCGGCGCGGTCGAGTTCCTGGCACAAGGCACGCTCTATCCCGATGTGATCGAGAGCGTGTCGGCGACCGGCGGCCCGTCCGCCACCATCAAGTCGCATCACAATGTCGGCGGTTTGCCTGAGCGCATGCGGCTCAAGCTGATCGAGCCGTTGCGCGAGCTGTTCAAGGACGAGGTCCGCACGCTCGGGCGCGAGCTCGGGCTTCCGCCCGCGTTCGTCAATCGTCATCCGTTCCCGGGGCCGGGGCTTGCCATTCGCGTGCCGGGCGAAGTGACCGAGGAGAAGCTCGCGATCCTGCGCAAGGCCGACGCCGTCTATCTCGACGAGATCAGGCGGCACGGGCTTTACGACACGATCTGGCAGGCTTTCGCCGTGCTGCTCCCGGTGCGGACGGTCGGGGTGATGGGTGACGCGCGAACCTACGACTATGTGTGCGCGCTCCGCGCCGTGACCTCGACCGACGGCATGACGGCCGACTACTACGACTTC
>CAYMJW010000004.1:0-5039 GCA_964390455.1 uncultured Methyloceanibacter sp.
TGTCTTGAACACGAGCCTTTGCACGAATGCCTGCTTGATGTCCTTCAACGCGCCGCCCGGCCGGAACCCGAGTGAAAAGGGTGACTTGATCGACCATTGGTCTGGCTTCACAGCGCGCATATCACCAGAACGCACCCAGCGATCGGCGGCATGGTCAGGCAGAAACCCAATGTATTGTCCCGACAAGATTAGGATCTCCTGTCCCTCCATGCTTGAGACGCTGGCATTCGGCGTGCTGCGTCCAAACCGATATACATCGTCGAAGTACCGATACGCGCGGACCGAAAACGACGCCGTCAAAAAATCCGCCTCCGTGATTTTTGTGTCGTCGCGCTGAAACCAAGGATGCGCGCACCCGCAGTAAAGGCTGTGTGTTTCCGTTGCAAGCGCGCGATACTCTAAGCCTGGAAGCGCTTGCGTCAGAGGGCCGATGACAATGTCGCGCCGCCCGTCCGTGACGCTCTGCTCAAGCAATTGCGGGCTGACGACCTCCAAATCGATCGCGACATCTGGGTACGCAACGTGGAAGGCGGCGATCGCTTTTTCGATGCCGACGTCGCGCCAGCTAACAACGGTGTCGATGATTGCGATCCGCAAAACCTCTGAGCGGTTGCCATGAAGGCGGCCCATGTGGGCTTCGAACGCATCAATCGACAGGAACAGCTGCTGGATCGCATCATAAGTATCCTTGCCGGTTTGCGTCAGCTTGAAACCGCCCCGGCCGCGCTCGCACAGTTTCGAGCCGAGCTTGGCTTCGAGGCTGGCGACATGCGTGCTGAGCGTCGGTTGCGAGATGTTGAGGGCGAGCTGCGCCTTCTGGAATCCGTTGCAATCGACAACGGTCGAGAAAATCCGCAAAAGCCGAAGGTCTATGGTGCTCAGGCGGCGCACGCCAGCCTCCACCGCAGGTCGCCGACGGGCGAGTTACATCGATAATTTTCGATATAAATACGGGAATGTTCGTAATTCAAGGGCCCTTCGGTGGGGTGCTAGCATCCAAATTTCTCGAAGAGATCGCCCGACAACCCGTTGACCGGAGTGACCCCCGCCATGAAGCGCTTATCCGCCCTCGTTGTCGCCGCTGCCCTGCTCACATCCGCCACATCGGCCACGCTGCGGGCCGAAGAGAAAATTCGCGTCATGGCGCCGACCTGGGTCGGATTCGCGCCAGCCCTCGTCGCCGATAAGCTCGGTTACTATAAAGACGAAGGCATCACCGTCGAATTCAAGTTTGACGACGATCGCAGCAACGTGCTTGCGGCCATGGCGCGCGGCGATATCGAGGCCGACATGCGCACGGTCGGCGAACACCAGGGCCGCCCTCGCGACGCCAACACACCGGGCGTCATCATCGGGACGATTGACCTTTCGGTCGGCGGTGACGGCGTCGTCGCTGACGGTTCAATCGGCGGCGTCGCTGACTTGAAGGGCAAGACCGTCGCGGTCGAGCCCAACATTCCAGCTCGCTTGCTGCTACAGATGGAGCTCGCCAAATCAGGCTTGTCTCTCAATGACGTTAAACTGAAGGAGATTGCCACGGCGGATACGATCGCTGTTTTTCAGGATACCAGCGTCGCCGCCGTCGGCACCTACGAGCCGTTCCTGTCGCAAGCGCTGAAAGTCGTTGAAGCTCGCAAGCCGAAGTTGATCTCGTCGTCAAAAGATGCCCCGGGCCTGATCCTTGATATCATCACCGCCCGCCAAGACGACCTCAAAGCGAACCCGGACAAGTACAAGAAGTTTCTGCGCGGCATCTATCGCGCCGTTGACTACTACAAAAAAGAGCCGGCAAAATTTGCTGAAATCGCCGCACCGCTCTACGGGCTGAAACCGGAAGAGGTGACGGATATCATCAACACATCGCTTGCGTATACGTCGTACGAAGACGCCGTTGATTTTCTTGGAACCGACGGCAAGCCGGGCAAGCTGAATCCCATCTTCGACCAGGTCATGCAGCTTAATCTCGATTTTGGCGCCGCCGACAGCAAGCTCGACGCGGCAACGCAAATCGACAACTCCGTGGTGACGGGTCTTTTTGATGGCGCCAAGCGCTAAGCGGCTTGCGGCCTGAAAGGCTAAGCTCGCCGTGCGAGAACCGAACTGGGCCGGGTGGGTCACGGGCCTCGCACTGCTCTTAGTTTGGGAGACCGTCTCCAGGCTCCATTGGGTCACGCCAGCTTTTCTGCCCGCTCCGTCAACTGTCGTTGCGACCCTGTTCGAAATGGCAACGGCGCGGGATCTGCTGTGGCATGCCGGCGTTTCAACCCTTCGCGTGTGGGGCGCATTTCTCGTCGCTGCCGCCATGGCGATCCCCATCGGGATCTTGATGGGAAGCATCCCGATCGTAGGGCGCGCGCTTGAGCCGAACATCGATTTCATACGCTATCTACCCGTACCGGCGCTCGTGCCACTCTCGATTATCTGGTTCGGTGTCGGCGAAGTGACCAAGATCTTCCTGCTATGGCTTGGCACGTTCTTTCAGCTCGTTCTGCTCATCGCCGATGATACACGCCGCATCCCGCACGAGTACCAAGAGATTGCCGCCACCCTCGGGGCGAAGCGCGGACGTTCGCTGCTCGATGTGTCGTTGCCGGCGATGCTGCCGACGCTCGTGGACAATCTGCGCATTACGCTCGGATGGTGCTGGAGCTACGTCATCATTGCCGAGATCGTGGCCGCTGACAGTGGCGTCGGCTTCGTCATCTGGCAGGCCCGGCGCTTCTTCAAAACACCGGAGGTTATGGCAGGCGTGATCGCCATTGGCATCATCGGTTTGGCGACCGATCAGGCTCTGCGCTTGCTGCACCGGCGCTGGTTTTCTTATCTGCGGAGGTAGAGCGGTCGTGGGCTACTTGACGTTCGAAAATGTCGCCAAGAGCTATCCGGGCCCCTCTGGACCGATCGAGGTCGTCGCCCCGTTCAACTTCACCATGGCAAAGGGAGAAATCGCCGTTTTTCTTGGGCCATCAGGATGCGGGAAGACGACCCTGATGCGCATGGTCGGCGGGCTTGAAACGCCCTCCTCCGGATCGATACGGCTCAATGGTGAACAGCTCGGCACACCCGACCGGCGCCGCGGGATGGTGTTCCAATCTTACTCGTCATTTCCGTGGCTTACGGTCGCCGGTAACGTCGCCTTTGGTATGCGCTATCGGACGGACATGTCACCTGCGCAAAAGGTCGAGCGCACGCGTCACTACTTAGGGGTCGTTGGGCTCAGTGAGTTTGCGGCCAGTTTTCCCAGTCGCATTTCGGGCGGCATGCGCCAGCGCGTTGCGATCGCGCGCACGCTCGCGGCCGGCTCTGAAATTTTGCTGATGGACGAACCGTTCGGCGCGCTCGACGCCCAGCGGCGCGAGGCTTTGCAGATCGAGTTGCGCAGCATTTTGGACCGCGAGAAGAAGACAATCATTTTCGTGACACACGACGTTGAGGAAGCAGCGTTCCTCGCCGATCGCGTCATCGTCTTTACCCGCCGCCCGGCGCGCATTCTGTCAGTGATAGACGTGGTCGCACGGTTAGGCCCCGTGCGAACCCTGACGTTAAGGGACGGTGAGACATTCTTTCGACTCCGCAACGAACTGTTGGCACTGGTGCGCTCAACGGCCGATGAGGATGTGGTGGCATGACGGGTGTTGCGAACAAGACCGTCCTCATCACAGGCGCCAGCCGGGGCATCGGCGAAGGGTTGGCAGCGGCTTTTGCCGCCGCGGGAGCACGCCTTCACGTCCTGGCCGAAGACGAGGCGGTCTTGCGCGTGGCCTCACGCCTTGGCGCGACGGGCCATATCGCCGACATCACAGATGAAAAGATGGTCGGACGCGTCTTCTCCAGCTTGCCGCCTCTCGACGTGCTGATCAACAACGCAGGCCTAGAGCGGATGACGCCGCTCGAAGATCGAGATCAGACGACCCTTGCTCTCTTCCGCCGGATTGTCGACGTCAACATCGTCGGCACGACGATTGTTACGCAAGCGGCCTTGGAAAGGCTCACGAGCGGCGGCTCGATAATCAACACGTCATCCATTTGGGGTCGCAGTGCCGAGCCGATGTTTGGCGCTTATGTTTGCTCAAAACACGCCATCATAGGCCTGACGAAAACGTGGGCACGCGAGTTGGGGCCGCGAGGCATTCGCGTCAACGCCGTGTGCCCTGGCTGGGTGCGCACGGAATCGTCTCTCAGATCGGCATCGATCATCGCCGCTCGACATGGCAGGACTGAAGCTTCGGTCATTGAAAGCGCCGTTGCGGCGCAAGCGTTGTCGGGTGGCCTTATGGAACCCGCGGACATCGCCGGGGCCTATCTATTCCTCGCTTCTGACTGGTCCGCCAACGTCACCGGCCAGTCCCTTGGCGTTGATCGGGGAGAATTCCCATGGTGACCGCGACCGCATCCTCACGTGTCGCCGTTGTCACCGGCGCCGCCCATGGCATCGGGCGTGCAACCCTCATGCGCCTCCAGGCTGACGGGTTTCACGCGATTGGCCTCGACATAGCGGCCGGTCAAGCAACCGAGGCCCTCATTGCTTGCGATGTGACGTCTAAAGCGTCCGTGTGCGCGGCGATTGCCGATGTTGTGGCTCGGGCAGGCCATGTCGATGTTCTGGTGAATGCAGCCGGTATCCTGATCGAGGGTCCGCTTCTCAAGTTCAGCATCGAGGACCTCGACAAGCTGATCTCCGTCAACATCCGCGGCCCTTTTCTGACCACCCAAGCGGCGCTCCCGCACATCCGTCACGGCGGCCGCGTTATCAATGTTGCATCGGAGCTGGCTTATCTGGGTCGCCAGAACGCCGCTGCGTATGCCGCGACGAAGGGCGCAATTCTATCATTGACGCGCTCCCTCGCCCGCGAGTTGGCGCCGGACATTCTGGTCAACGCAGTCGCGCCCGGACCGGTCGATACCGCTCTCTTGGCCTTCGACAAAATGACGCCGGCTCAACAAGCGCTTGAGACCAACAACCCGCTTCACCGCATCGGACGGCCGGAAGAGATCGCCGCGGTGATCGCGTTTCTCGCAAGCCCCGATGCGAGCTTCAT
>CAYMJW010000004.1:5139-21792 GCA_964390455.1 uncultured Methyloceanibacter sp.
GACGTATCGAAAGCTCGGCATCAAACAGACGTTCTTCATTCCGGCCTGGTGCATGGAGCGCTACCCGGCCGCGGTCGATGCCATCCTGAAAGACGGCCACGAGATCGGTCACCACAGCTATCTCCACGAAGACCCAACCTGTCACGGCGACGATGAACAGGGATATTGGTTCGATCGCGCCATGGAAGTTCATCGTAAGCTGACCGGCCGCGCACCGCGCGGATATCGCGCGCCCGTCTACAACGTCACGCAAGGCGTCATCGACCGGCTGATCGCCAACGACTTTCTCTACGAGAGTTCGTTGATGGCTGACGACGTTCCCTATCTCATGAAGACGGCGAATGGCGAGCTTTGGGAGATCCCGGTTCACTGGGGCACGGATGATTGGCCCCCCTTCGCCCACTATGCCGAAATTGGGTACATGATGCCGGTGCGCGCGCCGTCCGATGGCTTGCGGGCGATGTTTGAAGAGTTCGAAGCGCACTACGAAGCCGGCGGTTTGTGGTTGCCGGTCTTGCATCCATTCCTCACCGGCCGCCTCGCGCGGTGGCGCTTGATGGAGCGCTTCTTGTTCGAGATCTCCGCAAACAAGAAAGTCTGGTTTGCGCCGCTTGAAGAGATTGCAGCTTACGTGAAGTCGCTGACGCAAAGCGGTGCCTACAAACCCCGCATTGAGACGCTGCCCTACTACGACAAACCCGTTCATTTGGGGGGAAGTCGCGATGTTGGCTGAGCGTCAATTCAATCTTGAATGGAGCAACATCGTCAAACGATCGCAGGAGAGCGCGCGATGAGCGTTCGCTATGAAGTTCCCGCGCGCGGCGGCAAGGCCATTGCGTTGAAGCAAGGGCAGTCCCTCCGCATCATCAACACGCATGGTCATCAAGTTGTAGACATGTGGGCCTTCAATGCCGACGATCTCAACGAGTTCCTGTCGATGGAGCACATGCGGGCGGCGATCAGCCGCATTCGGCCAAGGCCCGGCGATAAGCTCGTCACCAACAGACGTCGGGCTATTCTGACCCTTGTCGAAGATACTTCACCCGGTATCCACGACACGTTCATCGCCGCCTGCGATATCTACCGCTATCAAGGACTGGGCTGCAAAGATTACCACGACAACTGCGCCGACAATCTTTTTGCCGGTATGGCCGCACTCGGTTTGAGGCCGTTCGACGTTCCTTCACCGCTCAATCTATGGATGAACATTCCGATCGCGGCCGACGGCTCAATTGATTGGTTGGAGCCGGTATCCAAAGCTGGCGACTACGTCGTGTTTCGCGCCGAGATGAATTGCATCGTTGCGATGTCGGCCTGCCCGCAAGACATCGTGCGCATAAACGCGGGCCGCCCGGTCGAAGTCCACTATGAGGTGCTGCCGTGACCCTGCACGCGAAGAGCGTCCCCTGGGGTCTTGATTCCGAAACGGGCGTGTTGCGCCACGTTCTGCTCGGGCGGCCTGATTTCTTTGAATGGCGGCCGGTGAGTGCCGTCGCGCGCCACACGCTGTCGCTCGGTTTGAAGTTTGATGCTCAGACCGCAATGGCGCAGCATCGCGAAATGGTCGATGCCTACGAGCAGGCGGGTGTCGTCTGTCACTGGCTCGATGCACGGCCCGAGCTAAAGTACGGCGTGTTCGCGCGCGATTCGAGTGTCATGACGCCGTTCGGCGCGGTCATCACGATGCTGCAAACCCGCTACCGCCGCGGCGATTACGCCCTCGTGCTCAAGTTCTATCAGGAGGCCGGAATTCCGATTTGGAACATGATCACAGCCGGTCATTTCGAAGGCGGCGATTTCATGATCGTCGAACCCGGCTTCGTACTCTGCGGCTATGGTGGCGAGCGCTCCGAACAAGAGGGCGCGGAGCAGATGTGCGCTTGGTTTGAGGCGCAAGGGTGGGAAGCGCACGCGGTGCCGTTTCCACCTCACTTCGTGCATCTCGATGTATCCGTTGGTTTCATCAACAAAAACCTCGTCGCGGTGGCCGAAGACGCGCACCAGCCGGCATTCCTGAGACTCTTGAAGTCGAAGGGTTACGAGATTCTGCCGGTCAGTTATCGTGACGCGACGCAACTCGGAACCAACATTGTCAGCCTCGGCAACGACCGGGTGCTTTCGACCGCCGGCAACACCGATCTCAACGCCCGAATGCGCGCGCTTGGCATCGAGGTGTACGCGCCCGACTTATCGATGTTCACGCTTGGCGGCGGTGGCCCGCACTGCCTATGCCAAGCGCTGAAGCGTGACCCACTGTGATGAACAGCGATCGCGCACCTGGGAATCTCAGGATCGATGGCAACCGCCTGTGGCAATCGCTGATGGCCATGGCCGAAATCGGCGCAACACCTTCAGGTGGCGTCCGGCGCCTGGCGTTGAGTGATGAAGACAAGGCCGGGCGTGATCTATTCAAGCGCTGGTGCGAAGAGATTGGTTGCGAGGTGCGCGTGGATACGATGGGCAACATCTTCGCCCGTCGGGCTGGATTGAGCGACGCCGTCCCGCCGATTATGACGGGGAGCCATCTCGACACCGTGCCGACCGGCGGGAAATTCGATGGGGCGCTCGGGGTTCTTGCCGGGCTCGAAGTGCTGCGAACGTTGCACGACCTCAACTATCAAACATATGCGCCGATCGAAGTTGCCGTTTGGACGAACGAGGAAGGCTCGCGCTTCTCGCCAGCGATGGTGGCGTCAGGTGTCTTCGCCGGCGTCATCCCGATCGAACATGCCAAGGCCAGAGCGGACAAAGACGGGCTGATCTTGGGCGATGAGCTGCAACGCATCGGGTATGTGGGACCGGAGCAAACCGGCGCGCATCCGGTTTCGGCGTTCTTCGAGCTGCATATCGAACAAGGTCCGATCCTCGAGGCCACTTCCACCGTCATTGGCGCGGTCACCGCGGTGCAAGCGCTGAGATGGTACGAGCTTAGCGTGAGGGGCCGCGAGGCCCATGCGGGGACAACACCCATGCATATGCGCCGCGATGCTCTCCTAGCCGCGGCGAGCATCATCCAGGCGGTTGACGCAATCGCGCGCGAGGCTGGCGAAGCGGGCCGCGGCACGGTCGGGTTCATCGAGGCCGCCCCGAACGGCCGCAATGTGATCTCCGGCTCCGTGTTTCTGTGCATCGACTTGCGTCATCCCGACGATAGCGCTCTCGCGGACATGGACGCGAAGCTGCGGGAAGCGGCGCGCGCCTTACCCGGGGCGTTCGGCGTCGAAGCGGAACTTGAGCAAGTCATCTCGACACCCGCCGTAAATTTTGATGCAACGTGCCTCGAGATGATCCGCGCGAGTGCGGAACAGCACGGCTACTCCTGCCGCGAAATAGTCTCCGGCGCAGGCCACGACGCGGTGTACCTCGCACGCGTGGCACCCACGGCGATGATCTTCGTGCCCTGCCGCGAGGGTTTGAGCCACAACGAAGCGGAATGGACCGAACCCGATCATTGCCGGGCCGGATGCGATATCCTGCTCAGCTCGATCTTGGCCTATGACAAGACTCTATCGGCGCGCGCAGAGCCATGACGCAACACCTCGAAAATGTCGTTCCGACGGCTCGGAAGTGACGGATCGAGAAGAAATGGTGGGCGCGCCCAGGATCGAACTGGGGACCCCTGCGATGTCAACGCAGTGCTCATACCGCTGAGCTACGCGCCCACTCAACCGAAGAAACGATCGGCCTTCTCCAAGTCAGGCTTCTATATCGGGTAGGCCGCCGTCAAGGCAACCCGCGCCTGCACCGGGCGGGCTCCCGTCAAGGCACCCGCGCCCCCCCTAGGCCGCGAGCATCCGCTCCACCTGATCGACCAGGTCGCGCAAGTGGAACGGCTTCGACAGGATCTTCGCATCCTTCGGCGCCTGGCTGTCGGGGTTGAGGGCGACCGCGGCGAAGCCGGTGATGAACATGATCTTGAGGTCGGGGTCGAGTTCGCTTGCTTTCCGCGCCAGCTCGATGCCGTCCATCTCGGGCATGACGATGTCGGTGAGGAGAAGCGTGAAGGGTTCCTCCTTCAGCCGTTCATAAGCCTCGAGCCCGTTGCCGAACGATATGACGTCGTAACCGGCCTTCTCGAGCGCCTTCACCAGGAAGCGCCGCATGTCCTCGTCGTCCTCGGCGAGGAGAATGCGCTGCACGCTGCGCGCCCGTGTGTCTTTCGCCTCCATCCCTCTTCCCCCTTGAACTCCCGCCATACGGCGTACACAAACTTGGTAAATGACTTGGTAAGCGGCGCCGGCTCTTCCTCCAGAGCCCGCCCGTGCCTCGCCGCTCTCAACCCCAAATCATCGCGTCTATTTGCCCTGGATACAAGGCAGAACACGCCTTGCCAGGTTCAACTCTGATGGGCCGAGATTACAGGCGATTCGGCGCTCTCAAGGGCTTTCCCGCCCGGACGTGCCCATCCGAGAGCCTCGGCCACGCTCCTGCTGGCGCCGAGACTGCGGCTAAACTAACATTTGCAAGCGAACCACCCGGGGTGACGGAGTGACCGACGAACCTAACGGACAAGCAGCTCCCGTTTTTCACATTGGCCTTCCGAGGACGGGCACGACGACGCTCCAGAGACATCTATTCTCCGATCCCTCGCTGTTTTGCACAGGTTACGAACAGCGCTTTTGGAATAAGGCCGGCATCGGCGCGCCACTGCCGGATTCCCAAATCGACATTCGGACCGTGAAGCAAATCGTCGAAGATCTCCGCAGCCAGCTCGGAAGCTCGCGGCGGCTCGTTTTTTCCAATGAGGGAATCACGTCGACCAGGAACATCTTGGCCGTGCAGCAGCGCTATGCCGAGCGCATGAAGGCCTTGCATCCCTCAGCGCGCGTCATCCTCACCCTTCGTCGCCAAGAAACGCTCCTGAGATCGCGTTACACGCAGATGAGCAAAGCCAAGCTTTGGAACGCAATCGGTCTGGTTGGGCCCACGCAAAAGTTCGCCGCCGACGACATCGTCCATAGCGAGAGTGAGCGGCTTCACAAGCAGCTTCCCATGCCCAGATTCGAGGACTGGATCAAAATTGGAGCGGCGTTCCAGGACCACTGCTGGTTCAGCATGCTCAACTACGCGGATTTGTATTCAAGCTACGCGGACACGCTGGGCGCGGAAAATGTGAAAGTCCTCTTTTTCGAGGATCTCGTCTCGGATAGGGGCCGCTTTGCCAGGGAGCTCGCCGAATTCATCCGCATTCCCGTCGAGCCCGTGTTGGCCGCAACGGGAAACTTTACAAACGTGTCGCCCACCGGCGCAGGCATAACCCGGCATTTCCGACGAAAGTCGGGAAAAAAGGTCATGAGTGTCGCCTATGTGATAAGGCGCCTCTTCAAATTGGACGGAATGGTTGAGGACAACGATCAACGCCTACGTGCGCTTGTGAAGGAGAACTGGGCCCCTCAGAACAAGGCCCTGTCTGCCCGTCTGGGCGAGGACCTTGAAAGCCGCGGGTATGCCGTATAGCTCCCCATGGAGTCAGCAAAGACGTGCCTCGTTCGCCCGTGCTCACGAATCTCAAGCATGAGGACGGCCGCCAAATGCCATGGGGACAACATTGATTCGCTGTCGGCATAAGGCAGAACACGCCTTGCCAGGCTCAACTCTGATTGGCAGAGTTTACGGGCGATTCCCGCGTCCGAAGGGCGAAAGTCCAAGGAACGGCCAATGAGCCGAAGCGAAGTTGAAGCGATCGAGAGAGAGCTTTCGCCGCCCTTCACGGTGGCGCGGCCCGAAACCTTGATGCTCCCCCTCGTCTTCAACTCGCCCCATAGCGGCCGCGTCTATCCCCGCGCCTTCCTCGCATCTTCCCGCCTTGATTCGCTGGCGCTCAGGCGCTCGGAGGATTGCTATGTCGAGGAGCTGTTCGGCTTCGTGACCGCGCTCGGCGCGCCGCTTCTCCACGCCCATTTCCCGCGCGCCTATCTCGACGTGAACCGCGAGCCCTACGAGCTCGACCCCGTCCTGTTCCGCGACGGGCTCCCCCATTACGCCAATACGCAATCGGTACGGGTGATCGGCGGCCTCGGCACGATCGCGCGGATCGTTTCGGAATCGGACGAGATCTACCGCGAGCCGCTGTCCGTCGGCGCGGCGCTCGAGCGCATCAACCGCCTCTACACCCCCTACCACGAGACGTTGAGCAGCCTGCTCGCCGACGCCCATCAAGCCTTCGGCTGCGCTCTCCTCATCGACTGCCACTCAATGCCGTCCACGCCCATCACCGAGCAGGGAGGGGTCCGCCCGGATTTCGTCCTCGGCGACCGTTTCGGCACGTCCTGCAACGGGGAGTTGACCCGGCTTGCCGGGAACCAACTGAAGGCGCTGGGCTACGCCGTGACCCTCAACAAACCCTATGCCGGGGGCTACATCACCGAACATTACGGCCGGCCGCACAAGTCCCAGCACGTGCTCCAGATCGAGATCAACCGCGCCCTCTACATGGACGAGACGAGCTTCGAGAAAACGGCTGGCTTCGACCGGCTGCGCCATGACCTTGAAGCCATGGTGGCCGCGCTCATCACCGGCATCCCCAGCCTCGCCGTTCCGCGCGCCGCGGCCGAATAAAGCCTGCACGACATAAAAAAGGGGCCGCCCGAATGAACGAACGGCCCAAGTCTAGGGAGGAAACGCCCAAGGAGGGCAGCGGCACGGCCTGGAGAGCCATACCGCATTGCAACAATATGTCATTGCGCCGCACAAAGTTCAAGGTTCTCTTGCCGTCTTAAGCGACATTTCTGAGACAGTGATGCATCTTGGCCACGAGGGCCGGTTCTCGCCGTCGAACTCAAGGAAACGAACCTGGAAGCCTTGACTCACAAGGCAAAACGGCCTCAACCCTCTCCCGTGTCAGCGATCGATCAGCCCGAGTTTCAGTCCCTGCTTGCCACGGCGCATGCGCTCGCCGACCGGGCAGGCGCGGTCATATTGCCGCATTTCAGGACACAGCAGACCGTTGACCATAAAGGCGGCGGCCTCTTCGATCCGGTCACGGCCGCCGACCGCAACGCCGAGGCCGCGATCAGGGAGAAGATCGCCGAGGCCTACCCCTCGCACGGCATCCTCGGCGAGGAGTTCGGCGCGAAGGCGAGCGGATCCGACTATTGCTGGGTCATCGATCCGATCGACGGAACACGATCCTTCATCATCGGCTTCCCGCTCTGGGGCACGCTCATCGGTTTGACGCGCGGCGGCATGCCTTTGCTGGGGCTTATGGATCAGCCCTTCACCGGCGAGCGCTTCTGGAGCGGCGAAACCGAATCCTTCTTCCGGCATAACGGCACGACGAGGACCATGCGCACGCGCGCCTGCGCCGATCTCAGCCAGGCGCTGCTTGCCACCACCAGCACCGATCATTTCAGCGGCAACGACCAGCAGCACTTCGATGCGCTCACTGAGGCCGTGCGCCTCAGGCGCTTCGGCGGCGACTGCTACAATTACTGCCTGCTCGCCATGGGACAGATCGACCTCGTGGCAGAGGCCGGCCTTCAGTCATTCGACATCGTCCCGCTGATCCCGATCGTCGAACGCGCGGGCGGCGTCGTCTCCACCTGGGAGGGCGGCGATCCGAGAGAGGGCGGGCGCATCCTCGCCGCGGGCGATCCTCACCTTCATGCGTTGGCGGTCAAGCTGCTCTCGGGCTAGCTCGCTTTGCTCAAGGCCGCGTCGCGGACGAAGGCGTCGAACGCCGCCCAGAACTGCTCACGAATGCTGTCACGCTCCTGAAGAATCTCGTGGCGCGAACCTCTGAGCACGATCTGGGCGCCGGCCCTGAGGCGATAGGCAAGCGCCTCCACCGCCTTGCTCGACACAACTTGATCGTCGCCGGCGGCGAGCATGAGAACCGGGACGCGGATGCGCGGGGCGAACTTTTCGCTGTCGACAATCTCGATCGTGTCGAGCGCAGCCTTGAGCCAGCCGATGGTCGGCGAATGCACGGCAAGCCCCGGCGCGGCCTCGAGCACCGACACATTGCGAAGGAAGCGCTCGCGGTCCGAGGTGAGGCGGTTGCCTTCGAAGGGCGGGTCCTGACGGTGCTTCATTGCGTCGCCCGGCACGGCCCGCTTGCCGAAGCCGAGCATGGTGAGCCCGTCGGTGAGCCGGTCGCACATCGCGTGCGACAGCGGCAGCGTCGCGATCCTGACCATGGGCGAGGTCATGACCATGCGGGTGAACCAGCAGCCGCGCTTGGTCGAGGCCCTGAACAGCACCATGGCGGCCATCGAGTGCCCGAGCGCGTAATAGGGCGCGGGACAATCCGGCAGCACGACCGCTTTCATGAAATGGTTGAGGTCTTCCTCGTATTCGGCGAAGTCGTTGATGTGACCCTTAAGCGGGTCGCGCGCGAGCCGCGTCGATCCCCCCTGCCCGCGCCAGTCGAGGATCGCGGCGGCAAAGCCGCGGCGCCGAAGCTCGCCCACCACCTCGAAATATTTCTCGATGAACTCGCCGCGGCCGGGAAAGATGCAGACCGTGCCGCGCCGCTCGCGTAAGACCGATTGCCAGCTCGCGTAGCGCAGGCGCAAACCCTTGCGGGGCTCGATAAAGCCGGTCGAGGCGCCGAGCGGGATCGGGTTCTTGGGTGTGCCTATGAGATCCATCGAAGCGAGCCTGGCCCCTCAGCCGCGAACGCCTTGACGCGAGGGTCTTGGCGCGAGCGCCTCTTATAGCAGCGATAAGAGTGTGCGCCACGCCCTTCGGGCCGCGCGCGCGATGTGCGACAAAAGCAACCCGCAGAGAGTGTGATTCAGCCTTTATATTCAGTGCCCTAGACCTCTTGACGCGATCGCGTGCCGCACCCATATCTCCCAGCGCGCGAAGGCCGCAAGGCTTCGCGCGCAACCGCCCGGCTTGAACGACTTCAGCGGGCACCAATCCATATCGCTTCTCAAGGAGGATGTGTCATGAGGCACTTTGATCTAACCCCGCTCTACCGCTCCACCATCGGCTTCGACCGGCTCGGCTCGTTGCTCGATACGCTCACGAGTTTCGAGGGCGAGACCCCGAGCTACCCGCCCTACAATATCGAGCGCGTCGGCGAGAACGAGTATCGCATCAGCATGGCCGTCGCCGGCTTCGGCGAGAGCGACCTCGCCATCGAGGTGAAGGAGAACACCCTCTCCATTCGCGGCGAGAAGCGCACGGAGCAGGAGGACACCACCTTCCTCCATCGCGGCATCGCGTCGCGAAGCTTCGAGCGCAGGTTCCAGCTCGCCGACCACGTCGTGGTCAAGGGTGCGGCCATGGAGAACGGCTTGCTGCATGTCGATCTCGTGCGCGAGCTGCCCGAGGCCATGAAGCCGCGCACCGTCCCGATCACGACCAAGACCGACAAGGCCGACAAGCCGAAGGTCATCGACAGCAAGGCGGCGTAACGCCTCTCGTCGCACCACGATCGGACCTGCAAACAAGAAGGGCGTCTCTCGTCCGAGGGGCGCCCTTCCCTGTTCGGCAGGTGCTTGGGAGAAAGACCTGCGCCCCCTGCACGCGAAACGGATCGTCGGGGGCAGTGACGAAGCCTAACACCGACAAATTGCGTGAGACTTAACGCACCCTTCGCTGGGCGACGTTCGTCAACTCTTGGGGGCCGAGCGCAGGCCGACGATCGCACCGCTTGCCATCAGGCCGGCGAGATTGACCTCAAGCTCGAATTCCGGCGCCTCCCTCAAGGCGGCCGTTACGGCCTCGCCGATGGGCCTCCCGTCTTTGAGCGCGAGGATGAAGGCAGCGCCGCCCTGAGGCAGGCGGCGGATCTCGACTTCAAGCCGTGGCCTTGCCACGAGCGCATCCTCCGCCCCGGCCAAACGCGTCGGCGGCACGTCACCGCCCTGCAAATTCAGCTCGTAGATCGACACGATGGGATAGGGCGAGCGCACGATGCCGAGCGATGGATGGAGGCTGAGCACGGCAGCTTCAGCGTGATCGGCCGCGCGGGCGAGCTCGTGAAGCGGAAACGGCACGGCATCCGCCGCGTGATAGGCGCTGTGCCTTAGCCATTCGAGCGCGGCGATGCCGGAGAGATAGGGCACGGATGCCGCAGGCGGGAAGCCCGCGATGAAGTCCGGGAAGCTCGCGCCGTAGCGGATCAGGACGGCGGAAGCCGGCGGCTCTCGCTCGACATAGTGGCGGGCCATGGCGCGGAAGAACTCTTCGCCGACGAGCCTTGCCACGACCGGGAACCGCCCGGCCAGAGCGTCGATCAGGCCCGCGTAGACATTGTTGCGATAGACGGCGAAGCGGCGGGAGGGAACGCCGCCGGCTTTGCGCGCGAGCGTGACCGGGACCGGAGCCTCGGCATCGAGCACGGCGGTCGCGAATGCGTGCTGCAAATCGGGAAAGCCGGTCATGGCTCAGGCCATGATGCGGTTGGAGCGGCGGTCGGCGATGATCCGGTCTGCGCGCTTTGCTTCGTCGAACAAGACCTCCCAGGCCGGCACGTCATTGTCCCACTCGATCAGCGTCGGCCTTGGCCCCGAGCGCGCCAGCGCCCGTGCGTAAAGCGTCCATACCGCGCCGGCCACCTCACGCCCATGGTCGTCGATCAGAAGCGCCGAACCGTCGTCGTCGCTGTCGGCGGCGTGGCCGCCGAGGTGAATTTCGCCGACATGCTCGACGGGAAAATCATCGATGAACGCGGCCGCGTCGAAGCCGTGATTGACGGACTGGACGAAGACGTTGTTGACGTCGAGCAGGAGTCCGCAGCCGGTGCGGGCCACAACCTCACGCAGGAACGCGACCTCGCTCATGCAGGCGCCTGCGAAGGCGACATAGGTCGAGGGGTTCTCGAGCAGCATGCGCCGCCCGAGCGTGTTCTGCACCTCGTCGATATGCTCGCATACACGCGCGAGCGTCTCCTCCGTGTAGGGGAGCGGCAGAAGGTCGTTGAGATAGGCGCCGTCATGGCTCGACCAGGCGAGATGCTCGGAGAAGAGCGCAGGCTCGTAGCGAGCGGCGAGCGCCTTGAGGCGGGAAAGATGCTCGCGGTCGAGCGGACCGCTGCCGCCGATCGAGAGCCCGACGCCATGCAGCGACACCGGATAGCGCTCGCGGATGGCGGAGAGATAGTGATGCGGCGCGCCGCCGTCGCCCATGTAGTTCTCGGCGTGGATCTCGAACCAGCCGATATCCGGCGCGGTATCGAGAATGTCGCGGTAATGCTCGGGCTTCAGCCCGACCCCGGCGCGGGGCGGGAGGGGCTCGGTCCGCCCACCGGCTTCGGCTCCCGTCATGGGCGCCTCGCGATTGGACGGATAGGATGGGCCCCGCGCCGGCATGTCTCTAAGCCGGCGGAAGGTCGCGCGTGAGCGGCTCAAGACTGCCTTTTCGCCCGTCGGGAAGCTCCATGGTGAGGCAGGTTCCCTTCGGCACGAGCGCCCAGGAATTGCCCTGGTAATCGAGCTTCGAGGTTCCAGCGCAGCTCGTGCCCGGCCCGGCGGCGCAGTCGTTCTTGCCGGCCTTGGCCACGCCGAAGCATTTCTCCTTGTCATCGGCCGCACTTACGGCCTGGCTCGTTGCCGCAAGGCCGAGCGCGGCGGCAAAGGCACAACCAATGGCGAGACCGGGCAAATCCTTCGCTTGATATTTCATCCAATGCTCCTTCTTGCTCGCGATGAACCTGTGCCGGAACTCTTGGCCGGCGCAATTCGTTGCGTTCAGGAATAAGCCTGGGTGAGCGCGCTCACGTCAAATCACAGCTCCGCCAGCCGCGCCCGCGAGGCGGCCGGCGCGCCTCGCTTTCCGAGCTTTGAATCCCGCTTGTGCGCGCGTTGGAACTCTGTCATTTTGAGGGCAAATAGGACAGGCTTGCTGACCTTTGTCTTGGAGGAGCGGTCCGAGGGCTCAATAGAATTTGCGTGAAAAGCCGATTCTCGCCCTCGCCCGCATCGCCAAGCTCGAGGCGGCCAGCCACCGAAGCGCCCGCCTTCGCATTAAGCCGGTCTAAGCACTCAGCTGATGAAGTTCCGGCGCCGGCGTTAGCGCTTCAGACGCATGCGCGAAACGGTGTGAGCCGTAGCCGAGGTTTCAGGTGACGAAGGAAATGCGTGGCCCCTTGTTCCTAACCTTGCCCGAGGCGTCGTGGCCTTCGCCGCCGCCTGCGCAAGGACTCTACGATCCGAGAAACGAGCACGATGCGTGTGGCGTCGGTTTCGTCGCCGATCTGAAAGGGACCCCGAGCCGCAGGATCGTCGAGAACGCCTTGCAGGTCCTGGAGAACCTCACCCATCGCGGCGCCGCGGGCGCCGACCCGCTCGCCGGCGACGGCGCCGGGATTCTAGTGCAGATCCCGCACGGATTCTTGCGCGAGGTCTGCGCGCCTCTCGGCATCGCGCTCCCTGAGCGCGGCCATTACGGCGTGGGCTACATGTTCATGCCGACCAATCAGGCGCAGCGCATCTATTGCGAGTCCGTCATCGGGCGCGCGGTCGAAGCGGAAGGACTTACGCTTCTCGGCTGGCGCGACGTGCCCTGCGACAATTCCTGCCTCTCGGCGTCCGTGATCGCAACCGAGCCGGTGCATCGCCAGGTGTTTATCGGCCGGGGCCCCGGCATCGAAGATGAGACGGAGTTCGAGCGCAGGCTCTTTATCCTGCGCAAGGTGATCTCGAACACCATCATGGGCGAGACGGGCGGCCGCGAGATCGGCTTCTACGTCGTGTCGCTGTCATGCCGCACGCTCGTTTATAAGGGCATGTTCCTCGCCCATCAGCTCGGCGCCTATTACCGCGATCTGCACCACCCACTCTTCGCCTCGGCGCTCGCGCTCGTGCACCAGCGCTTCTCGACCAACACGTTTCCGTCGTGGAAGCTCGCCCACCCCTACCGCATGGTGGCCCATAACGGCGAGATCAACACGCTTCGCGGCAACCTCAACTGGATGGCCGCGCGGCAGGCGAGCGTGTCGTCGCCGCTCTTCGGCGAGGACATCGAGAAGATCTGGCCGATCTCTTACGAGGGCCAGTCCGACACCGCCTGCTTCGACAACGCGCTCGAGTTTCTGGTCCAAGGCGGATACAGCCTCGCGCATGCGGCGATGATGCTGATCCCCGAGGCCTGGGCCGGCAACCCGCTCATGGATGCCAAGCGCCGCGCCTTCTACGAATACCACGCCTGTCTGATGGAACCGTGGGACGGTCCCGCCGCCATGGCGTTTACCGACGGCAGACAGATCGGCGCCACGCTCGACCGCAACGGTCTGCGTCCGGCCCGCTATCTCGTCACCGATGATGGCCTCGTCATCATGGCGTCGGAGACCGGCGTCCTGCCGATCGCGGAGAAGTCGATCGTCGAGAAATGGCGGCTCCAGCCCGGCAAGATGCTGCTCATCGATCTCGAAAAGGGCCGCATCATCTCCGATGAGGAGATCAAAGCCGAGCTTGCCTCTGCCCATCCCTACCAGCAATGGCTCGACCGCACGCAGATCCGCGTGCATGAACTGCCCGGCGCGCCGCCGCCCCCGCCGCGCACCAATGTGAGCCTGCTCGACCGCCAGCAGGCCTTCGGCTACACGCAGGAAAGCCTCAAATTCCTGATGATGCCGATGGCTGAGTCAGGCCAGGAGGCTGTCGGCTCGATGGGCACCGACACGCCGCTCTCGGCGCTCTCCTCGCGGCCGAAGCTTCTGCACACCTATTTCAAGCAGAATTTCGCCCAAGTGACGAACCCGCCGATCGACCCGATCCGCGAGGAGCTGGTCATGTCGCTCGTGACCTTCATCGGGCCGCGGCCGAACCTGCTCGATCTCGAGGGCACCTCGAAGCAGAAGCGGCTCGAAGCATCGCACCCGATTCTCACCAACGAGAATCTCGAGCGGATTCGCAGCATCGGCGAGGTGGCCGACAACCAGTTCCGCACCGTCACGCTCGACATCACCTATGGCGCCGATCACGGGGCCTCGGGCATGGCGAGAGCACTCGCCGCGCTTTGCCGCCGCGCCGAAGAGGCCGTTCGCACCGGCGAAAACATCATCATCCTGTCCGACCGCGCCACCGGTCCCGACCGCATGCCGATCCCATCGCTGCTCGCGACGAGCGCGGTGCATCATCACCTCATCCGCTGCGGGCTCAGGACCTCTGTCGGCCTCGTGGTCGAGACCGGCGAGGCCAACGAGGTGCATCAGTTCTGCACGCTCGCAGGCTACGGTGCCGAGGCGATCAATCCCTATCTCGCCTTCGAGACCATCGAGGCCATGCTGCCCGATCTCAACGAGGAGATCACCGCCGAGGAAGCGATCAAGCGCTACATCAAGGCGATCGACAAGGGCATCCTCAAGGTGATGTCGAAGATGGGCATCTCCACCTACCAGTCCTATTGCGGCGCGCAGATCTTCGATGCCGTCGGACTCAGGTCGGACTTCGTCGCCAAATACTTCACGGGCACGAACAGCCAGGTCGAAGGCGTGGGACTCGAGGAGATCGCGCGTGAGACCGTCGAACGGCATGAGCTTGCCTTTTCGGCCGCGCCGGTGCTGCGCGACGCGCTCGATGTCGGCGGCGAATACGCCTATCGCATCCGCGGCGAGACGCATATGTGGCGCCCGTCGGTGGTCGCGGACCTCCAGCATGCCGTGCGCGGCAGTCTGCCGGAGAAGTACCGTTCCTACGCCAAGCAGATCAACGAGCAGACCGAGCAGCTCTTGACGCTGCGTGGCATGTTCCGCATCAAGGGCGCCGACGAGATCGGCCGGACCCCGGTGCCTCTCGACGAGGTCGAGCCGGCCAAGGAGATCGTCAAGCGCTTCTCGACCGGCGCCATGTCGTTCGGCTCGATCAGCCGCGAGGCGCATACCACGCTTGCCATCGCCATGAACCGGATCGGCGGCAAGTCGAACACGGGTGAAGGCGGCGAGGAATCCGATCGCTACCGGCCGCTGCCGAACGGCGACTCGATGCGCTCGAAGATCAAGCAGGTGGCCTCGGGGCGCTTCGGCGTGACCACCGAGTACCTCGTCAATGCCGACATGATGCAGATCAAGATGGCGCAAGGAGCGAAGCCCGGCGAGGGTGGCCAGCTCCCGGGCCATAAAGTCGATGCCACGATCGCCAAGGTTCGGCACTCGACGCCGGGCGTCGGGCTGATTTCGCCGCCGCCGCATCACGACATCTATTCGATCGAGGACCTGAAGCAGCTCATCTTCGATCTCAAGAACGTCAACCCCAAGGGCGACGTCTCGGTGAAGCTCGTCGCCGAGGTCGGCGTCGGGACGGTCGCGGCCGGCGTGGCCAAGGCGATGTCGGACCATGTGACCATCGCCGGCTTCGAAGGCGGCACCGGCGCTTCCCCGCTCACCTCGATCAAGCATGCCGGCTCGCCCTGGGAGATCGGGCTCGCCGAGACCCAGCAGACGCTCGTGCTCAACCGCTTACGCGGGCGTATCGCCGTGCAGGTCGATGGCGGCGTTCGCACCGGCCGCGACGTGATCGTGGGCGCGCTGCTCGGCGCCGACGAGTTCGGCTTCGCCACCGCGCCTCTGATCGCGGCGGGCTGCATCATGATGCGCAAATGCCATCTGAACACCTGCCCCGTCGGCGTGGCGACGCAAGACCCGGTCTTGCGCGCGCGCTTCCAGGGCAAGCCCGAGCATGTCATCAATTTCTTCTTCTTCGTCGCCGAAGAGGTGCGCGAGTACATGGCCGCTCTCGGCTTCCGCACCTTCTCGGAGATGATCGGCCGGACCGAGATCCTCGATAAAGGCCAGGCAATCGACCATTGGAAGGCGCGCGGCCTCGACTTCAGCCGCATCTTCCATAAGCCCGACATGCCGGCCGAGGTTGCGATCTACAATTCCGAACGGCAGGACCACGGCCTCGACAAGGTCCTCGACGTGAAGCTGATCCGGCTCGCGCGCGAGGCGATCGAGGAGAAGAAGCCGGTCAAGATCGAACTTCCGATCAGGAATACCGATCGCACCACGGGCGCGATGCTGTCGGGCGAAATCGCCACGCGCTATGGCCATGCCGGGCTGCCCGAGGATACGATCTGGGTGAGCTTGCAGGGCTCGGCCGGGCAGAGCTTCGGCGCCTGGCTCGCGCATGGCGTCACCCTCGATCTTGTCGGCGAGGCCAACGACTATGTCGGCAAGGGCCTGTCGGGCGGCCGCATCATCGTCCGTCCGCCGGCGGATTCAGGGATCGTGCCGGAGAAGTCGATCATCGTCGGCAATACCGTGCTCTACGGCGCGATCGCCGGCGAATGTTATTTCCGCGGCGTCGCCGGCGAGCGCTTCGCCGTGCGCAACTCGGGCGCCATCGCCGTGGTCGAGGGGACCGGCGACCATGGCTGCGAGTACATGACCGGAGGCGTGGTCGTGGTGATCGGGGCCACGGGCCGCAACTTCGCCGCCGGCATGTCGGGCGGTATCGCTTACGTGCTCGACGAGGAGGGCGAATTCGAGCGCCGCTGCAACCTCGCCATGGTCGATCTCGAGCCGGTGCCGAGCGAGAATCAAGTGATGGAACGCAATCGCCACCAGACCGGCGATCTCGAAAGCCACGGGCTTGTCGATGTGACCGACATGACCCGCTTCGATGAGGAGCGCCTGCGACAGCTGATCCGGAACCACCTGCATTACACGGGCTCGGCGCGCGCCAAGGCCATCCTCGACGACTGGGCCGCTTACTTGCCGAAATTCGTCAAGGTGATGCCGGTCGAATATCGCCGCGCGCT
>CAYMJW010000004.1:21892-26020 GCA_964390455.1 uncultured Methyloceanibacter sp.
CCGCTTACTTGCCGAAATTCGTCAAGGTGATGCCGGTCGAATATCGCCGCGCGCTCGAGGAGATGGCGCGCCAGCAGCAGGCCGATCGAGCCGGTCTCGGCGAGATCGAGATCGGCTTGCGCGGCAACGGCAAGTAATCTTCAACACGGGTCAGTCGATGTCCTCGCGGATGAGACCAAGCCGCTAATCCCGCGAGCTACGCGCATTCTTGACGAAGGCGGCAAGACGGTGGCTACTCGCTGATTGGACTTCCAACCGGCCGAAGGCCGCAGGGTGAGATGGGCAAGATCACGGGCTTTCTCGAGATCGAACGCGCGGACCGGGCTTATGAGCCCGCGTCCGACCGCGTCCAGCACTACCGCGAGTTCGTGATCGCGCCGAGCGAGGCGGAGATCGTGCGCCAAGCCGCCCGCTGCATGGATTGCGGCATCCCCTATTGTCATACCGGCTGCCCGGTCAACAACCAGATCCCCGACTGGAACGATCTCGTCTACCACTCGGACTGGGAGGTTGCTGCGGCGAACCTGCACTCGACCAACAATTTCCCCGAGGTGACGGGCCGCATCTGCCCCGCGCCTTGTGAGGCCGCCTGCACGCTGAACATCATCGACGTGCCGGTCACCATCAAGTCGATCGAATGCGCAATCGCCGACAAGGCGTTCGATGAGGGCTGGGTGCGGCCGCTCGCCCCGGAAGCAAAGACCGGCAAGCGCGTGGCCATCGTCGGCTCGGGCCCCGCCGGTCTCGCCGCGGCGCAGCAGCTCGCACGCGCCGGCCACGACGTGCATGTCTATGAGAAGTATGCCCTGCCCGGCGGCCTGCTCCGTTACGGCATCCCCGATTTCAAGATGGAGAAATACATCGTCGAGCGCCGCGTGACGCAGATGGAGGCTGAAGGCGTCACCTTTCATTGCAACATCCATGTCGGACGCGACCTCGCGATCGAGAAGCTCGAGCGCGACTACGACGCGGTCCTCCTCGCTGGCGGGGCCGAGCACCCCCGCGACCTTGCGGTGCCGGGCCGCGATCTTCATGGCGTCCACTTCGCGATGAACTACCTGCCGCAGCAGAACCGCCGCGTCTCGGGCGAGCCGGTCGGCGACGTCGCGCCGATCCTCGCAACGGGAAAGAACGTGGTGGTGATCGGCGGCGGCGACACGGGCTCCGACTGTATCGGCACGTCGTTCCGCCAGGGCGCCGTCTCGGTGACGCAGCTCGAGATCCTGCCCCAGCCGCCCGACAAGGAGAACAAGGCGCTGACCTGGCCGCATTGGCCGCTCAAGCTCCGCACCTCATCCAGCCAGGCTGAGGGCGCCGCGCGCGATTTCAGCGTGGCGACGAGCCGGTTCCTTGGCACGAACGGCAAGGTCGAGGCGCTCGAATGCATCCGCCTCGACGGCCAGCTAAAGCCGATGCCGGGCACGGAGTTTCAAATTCCCGCCGATCTCGTGCTGCTCGCCATGGGCTTCCTCCATCCCGTGCAAGAGGGCATGGTCAAGGACTTGCGCCTGGACCTCGATCAGCGCGGCAACGTCAAGGCGAACGAGCTCGACTACCAAACCTCGCGCGCAAAGATTTTCGCGGCAGGCGACATGCGAAGGGGTCAATCGCTTGTGGTGTGGGCGATCCGCGAAGGGCGCCAGGCGGCGCACGCGATCGACAAATTCCTGATGGGCAAGACCGACCTGCCGCGTTAGACGGGCGTCAGTATCAGCATCTCATATTCGACGGCGCCGGACCCCCGTCTCACCAGGGGAACGGCCACGGGCTTGTCTGTACGTCCCTCGTGGCATCGCTGCCGGCCAGCGATCGTACGCCAACTTCCAGATCGGGGGTTGCCAGATACGAGAAGCCCAGTCCGAGTGCCTTGTCGAGATCGGACGATGCAATCTCGTAGGTGTTGATCCTTCCCGTCGAAAAGCCGCACACGGCTGGATGCAGCAGCCCATCGTGAGCTTGCTTCCGATTGCGCACTTCGATTCCTGCGCCGGTCAGCACCTTGGCCATGTCGTCAAGGCTCATGCCGGAATCCCCTTCGCACTGTTTGCTTCCGTCATATTGGAAGACGATCACTGTTTGAGAGTCATACGGCCAGATGGCGAAGCCCGCCGGTCCCACGAATGTTGATTGGATTTTTTTCCAATCTTCGGCCGAAACCACAAACGTGTTGACGCTGCCGGTCGGGACGCCGCACAGGGTAATGACCTTGGCCGGAAGCTGCTTCTTTTCCTCCGCGATCACTTTGGCGCCGATTGCCTCGAGCGTGGCCCTATCCTCGGCGAGGCTTCTCCCATTTTTGGCGACGCCGTCCGAGCCGCACTGCACGCTGCCGTCGGGACGGTAGATGCGAACTTCTTCGGCCGCTCGTGACGTGCCGGCATTGCCGGCAATAAGCAGCGCGAACGCCAAAGCCGCGAGGACCATATGTGAACGACAAGAACCCATCGGCACCTCCCTTAGGCGTTGTCGCTGTCCGTGGTTACGCCAGCAACGGTTGGCCGAACGCGATGTTCCGAGACCGATATTGTCGAGCGTTACAACCTGAAGTATAATAACTGTCGACGCTATCGTCAAAGGAGCATTCTCGATCGGGCGACCACAGGGAGGCATCCATGGCACAAGCACGTCTCGCGGCGCTGATTTTGTCGGCTGCTATCTTTGCATTGGGTCTCATTTGGAGTGGCGAGGCCGGAGCTGCTTCCGAGGGCGAAATGTGCGGCGGCCTCCCCGGGATCATGTGCGACGAGGGCCTGTGGTGCGATCCCGAGCCAGGGAAATGCGGCGGTGCCGATATCTCCGGTGTTTGTGTGAAGACCGGAGAGATTTGCCCGAAGGATGCGAAGGACTTTCGGCCGGTTTGCGGTTGCGACGATCATACCTACGGCAACGACTGCGAAAGACGCGCCGCGAAGGTCGCAAAGGCGGCCGACGGAGCCTGCGATCCAGAGAAATGCCCGGAAATGGTGGACCCGGTCTGCGCGACAAAGGACGGCAAGCGGGTGACCTACAGCAATGACTGTAGAGCGAAGAGAAGTGGGGCGACTGACATCACGAAGGGCGGCTGTTAGCTCGGCGGCCAGGTGAAATCGTCGGCGCGGCCGTCCTTGGGCTTGAGCTGTTCGCCTCGGATCAGGACCTTGTAATAGGGCCGCTGCGACAGCGGCAGCCGCGGCCGCGACGAGGCGAGCGTCGGGTCGGCCACAGACGAGAGCGTGGCGACGGCGGTCAACCCGTTGCCGAGCTCGCTCGTAATCATCTCGGTGTCGGACGCGCCCGCGGGCGCGCCTTGCGGGCTCATGCTTTGCGCGGCCTGGAGCGTCTGGTCGATTTCGGGGCGCACCACGCTCACCTCGCCGACATTGCTCTCTTGGGGTTGCGGCGCTTCTCCGCCCGTCGCCTGTTCGGCTGTGCCCCCCGCTTCGGCAGAGGAAGGATCGGGCGATGGCGCCGGGGTCTGCCCGGTCTCGGCCGGTCCCGTCACGACGTCGCGGCCCATGACCTTGGCCTGCTCCTCCTCATTGCCGGCGAGCGGGATATTGCGCTCGATCTTGGCGAGGTTCAGATCGCTGCGCAGGTCCTTCTCGACGAAATGGGCAAGCTTGAGGTAGCCGCGCATGGTGAAGTGGACGCCGTCATCGGCCCTGAGCCGCTTGACCTGTCCGGTCATGTCGGGCCCGTAGGGGCTATAGCGCCCGGCTTCATCGGCGAAACCGTTCCAGGTCTCGACAAATTTGGCGCCGTTGATGAATGCCTTCTCGCGGAACACGTCGTTCAGCGCCTCGGCATCCTCGTTCTGGGTGGGGCTGCGCATGATGGGGAGACCGACCCAATAGACGGCGATATTGGCGGCGCGGAGCTGCTTGATGAAGGTCTCGACACGTTGACTGTAGATCTCGCGCCAACCGTCGCTCCCCACTTTCAGCACGTCCTTGCCGCTGCGAATCGGCTGCGCGTCGTTGCCGCCGAACATGACGATTGCAATCTGATAAGTGTCGGTCTTGAGCAGCTTCGCCAGCTCCTCGTTCCAGTCGTAGGACCCGGCGCGCGCAAATCCCGTATTGGGCTTGGAGTGCTGGATGAATTCGAGGTTCTTGTCCTCCTCGAAGGCGCGATAGAGGCCGGCCCACA
>CAYMJW010000004.1:26120-37900 GCA_964390455.1 uncultured Methyloceanibacter sp.
TATGGCTCGCCGTTCACTCTGACGATGCCGATCTTCTGCCATTCGCCGAGCGGCTTCAGCGTTTTCTCGCCGAACTTCTTGGGATTGAGACCCGTGGGCAGCTTGACTTCGTACCCCCAGGTTTCGCCGGCGCGCCAATTCGACACTTTCAGATAGCTCGCGGTCGACGCGAGCGCATCGGGGATGTTGCCCCAGATGTCGCGCTTGCCGTCGGCATCGTGGTCCACGGCGTAGGCCGTGTAGGTCGTGGGGATGAATTGGGTGTGGCCCATGGCACCGGCCCACGAGCCGTTCATCGCTTCGAGGCTGACATCGCCACGCTGCAAAATCTTCAAGGCCGAGACGATCTGAGATCGCGCGAATTTCGCCTTCGTCCCGGAGCAAATGAGCGTGCCGAGCGACCGGATCACGTTCTTGTCCCCCGGCAGCTTGCCGTAATTCGACTCGACCCCCCAGATGGCGACGATGATGTGCCGGTCAACGCCGTAGCGCTTCTCGAGCGCGGCGAGCAGGTCCTGATACTCGGCGAGCTTTTCTTTGCCGGTCGCGATGCGCTTATCGGAGACGGCGCGATCGATATACTCGCCGACCGGCTTCACATATTCGGGCTGGTAGTTGGCCTGCTCGATCACTTCGGGGTCGGGCGTAAAGCCCTGGAAGGCGCGATCGAAGGTGGCGCGGGTGACGCCGGCGCCTTTGGCAGCAGGCCAGAGGCTCTCGATGCATTTGCTGTCGGCGAGGCCTGCGCCGGGGACCGCCATGAGGATCGAAACGGCCAATCCCGCCCGTAAAATCAACGAGTTATCGTTTTGGATGATTCGCATGGGGCGACCTTAACAAGCGCGACGGGCAAAACCTAGGCATTTGGCCTCTATTCGCTTGGCTGCTCGGCCTGTGCGGCTGACGCGCTTTTGAGCACGGCATCGACGAGCGCCGCGCTCGGATAGCAGGTCAATTTCATTCCGAGCCGCTGTTCCTCGAGCCCGATCGTCCGCCGCGTCTTGAAGCCGGCCAACCCATCGACCTTGCCGACATCGTGCCCCTTCGCCACCAACGCCTCCTGGAAGCGCTGGATGCGGTCGCGCGGCAAGCGCTCGACCTTTTGCCATTCGCCCGTGAAGGCGACCGGCGCTCCGGCCGCGATCATGTCGGCGACATGGCCCACGAAAATCGCATAGACGTCGGAGTTGTTGTAGAGCTTCAGCACCGAGAAATTATTGGTGGCGAGGAACGCGGGCCCCTTGAGCCCCGCCGGCAGCACGAGAAACGCAGAGTCCTGAAGCTTGTCTTCCGCGAAGGCGCGGCCCTTCACCCGAGCCACGCCGAGCTTCACCCATTCGGCGATGGGGCGCCGTTTATCGGGCCCCTGCGCCGTGCAATCGAAGCCATCGGGGAGTGTGACCTCGTAGCCCCAGGTCTGATTGCCGTCCCATCCCTGGCTGTCCAGCGAGTTCCCGGTCGAGCCGAGCGCATCGGCAACCGAGTTCCAGATGTCGCGCCTGCCGTCGCCGTCGAAATCGACGGCATATTTCTCGAAATCGGACGGCAGGAACTGCGTGTAGCCCATGGCGCCGGCCCAAGAGCTCCGCAACTCGGACCGCGTCGCGTGCTTCTCTTCGAGGATTTTCAGCGCCGCGATCACCTCCCGCCGGAACACTTCGGGGCGGCGGCCCATGAAGCCCTGGGTGGCGATGGCCGAGAGCGCGTCGAACGGCATATCGACTTTGCCGAAGCCCGTCTCGCGCCCCCAGATGGCGACGACGATGCTTGCCGGCACGTCATATTGCTTTTGCATGGCGCCAAGCGTTTTTGCCCACTGCTCCATCTTGCCGCGCCCGGTGCCCGCGAGAGCGTTGAGCGTGTTCTTGTTGAAATAGTTGGCGGGGATGTCGAACTCGGGCTGGTGCAGCGGTTTCGCCTTGGCGGCAAGGGCTTGCGGCAAAGGCGGACCCTCGGGCCCCGCGGGGTTCGGCAAGACGAGATGCGGCAGCGACCAGTCGAGCTTCAACCCTTTGACATTGGCCTCGAAGGTTTCGCGCGAGACGCCCGCTTCTTCCGCCTCGGGCCACAGCGCTTGAAGCCATTGGGCAAAACTCTTCTCGACCGCGCTCTTATAGGCGGCGACGTCGTCGCCGGCGGCCCGCGCCTCGCCGAACAATAACAAGGCAAGCGCAAGTGCGACGCCGAGACCCGCGCGCGTCAATGACGGTATCGCCATTCGCAATCCCCTAAGCCCCGAAAGATTCGCAGTCCCTTTGGCCCGATTCTGTCTCGCGGCTTTAAGGCGTGGCAAAGGCAATTTCGCAAGGGCTCAAGAGGCGGCGCGATATTCGATCAGCCGCTTTTCCCAGGAAAGCGCATGAGCCACGATCATGTCCAGGTTGTTGAGCTTAGGCTTCCAGCCGAGAACCTCGCCGATGCGCCCCGCCCGAGCCACAAGTGCTGCCGGGTCTCCTTGCCGGCGCGGTCCCAGCCGGACGGGAAAATCGCTTTGCGACACGCGCTTGACCGAAGCGATCACGTCGAGCACCGAGAAGCCGTTGCCGTAACCGCAATTCAACACGGTGCTCTCCCCACCCGCCCGCAGATAGCGCAGCGCGTCGAGATGGGCGCGGGCGAGATCGGCCACATGAATATAGTCGCGGATGCAAGTGCCGTCGGGCGTCGGGTAATCGGTGCCGAACACTTCGAGATAGGGCCTCTGCCCGAGAGCGGCTTCGCAGGCGACCTTCACCAGATGCGTGGCGCGCGCCGTCGATTGTCCGCTGCGCCCTTGCGGATCGGCGCCGGCGACATTGAAATAGCGCAGCGCCGCGTAGCGCAAATTATGCGCGGCTGCCGTGTCGCGCAGCATGAGCTCGGTCATGAGCTTGGACGTGCCATAAGGCGAGATCGGCTCGAGCCGCGCATCCTCGGCGACGGGATTTTGCTCCGGTATGCCGTACACGGCGGCGCTCGACGAGAAGATGAAATGGGGAATCTTGGCCTCGACCGAAGCCGCGATCAGGGTCCGCGATTTGCAGGTGTTGTTGCCGTAATAGCCGAGCGGATCGGCGATCGAGTCCGGCACCACGATCGAGCCTGCGAAATGGATGACGGCGTCGATGCGGTGCGTGAGGAACAGCCTGAGCAGAAGGTCACGGTTGCCGGCGTCGCCCGCGACGAATTTCGCCTGGGCCGGCACCGCCCAGCGCAACCCGGTGGACAGATTGTCGAGAACGACGACGTCTTCGCCCGCATCGAGCAGGGCGAGCACCATATGGCTGCCGATATAGCCCGCCCCGCCCGTGACCAGAACACTCATGGAACGACCTTACCACCAATTCGTCGCTTGCCATCGGATCGCGGTTGAGGGAGTTCTAGCCTCCCTCTGACCCGCTCCACCTGGCGCGATCGATCGAACGAGGACCGGATGGCTGCTCGCGTCCGCAAGGCCGTGTTCCCCGTGGCAGGGCTTGGCACCCGCTTCCTGCCCGCGACCAAGGCCATGCCGAAAGAGATGCTGACCGTGGTCGACCGGCCACTCATCCAGCATGTCGTCGACGAGGCGCGGGAGGCGGGCATCGAGCATTTCATCTTCGTCACCGGTCGCAACAAGAGCGTCATCGAAGATCATTTCGACCGGCAACTCGAACTCGAAGAGGTGCTCGCCGCGCGCGGCAAGACCGCCGAGCTTGAAGCCCTCACCGCCGATCTGCCCGCTCCGGGGAGCATGAGCTTCACCCGCCAGCAGGAGCCGCTTGGCCTTGGTCATGCGGTCTGGTGCGCGCGCGAGCTTGTCGGCAACGAGCCTTTCGCGCTGCTGCTCCCCGATGTGCTGGTACGAACGCCGGGCAAAGGCTGCCTCGCGCAGATGCTCGAAGCCTATGCGGAGCATGGCGGCAATATCCTCGCCGTTGAGCCGGTGCCCGACGACCAGGTGAAGAATTACGGCGTGGTCAGTTTCGGCGGCAAGGGCGATAGCCGCGTGTTCCCCATCGACGGCATGGTTGAGAAGCCGAAGCCCGGGACCGAGCCGTCCAACCTCACCATTCTTGGACGCTATATTCTTCAGCCGGAGATTTTTGAAATCCTCGCCACGCTGGAGAAAGGCGCGGGCGGCGAAATCCAGCTCACCGATGCGATGCTGGCGCTTCTCAAGCGCGAGCCCTTCTATGCGCTCCGCTATGAAGGACGGGCCTACGACTGCGGTTCAAAGCTCGGGTTTCTCACCGCAAATGTCGCCTACGCGCTCGCCCGGCCCGAGATCGCCAAGGCCTTCGCCTCCGAGATCAAGAAGCTGCTCTAATCGCCTATAATCTCTGGGCTTCGGCCGCACACGGTGGATCGCCATGAGACCGCTGATCGAAAGCCCTGGGAAACAGCGTTATTGGGCCGTTTCGACCTGCCCCGAATTGGCGCAAGTCTTGGTCCTCTTTATTCCCAACCATGCTAAAGTCGCGCGCGGATAGCGGGGGAACACGACCATGACTGCCGGTCTTAGGCGAGATCGCCTGTTGCGCGACGATCGCGGCGAAGCGGTTGCCTCGGCAACGCGCACGCTCCAGCTCGAGACCGAAGGCTTGAGCGCGCTCAAGGCCGCGCTCACCGGCGAGCTCGTGGACAGTTTCGCTCAAGCGCTCGAAATCTTACGCAACTGCCGCGGCCGGATCATCGTCACCGGCATGGGCAAGAGCGGCCATGTGGCGCAGAAGACCGCGGCCACGCTCTCCTCGACCGGCACGCCGTCCTATTTTGTGCATCCAAGCGAAGCGAGCCACGGCGATCTCGGCATGATTACCCGCGACGACGTGATCGTCGCCTTCTCCTGGTCGGGCGAGACGGTCGAACTCGGCAACATCGTCTCCTATTCGCGGCGCTTCGCCGTTCCGCTCATTGCCGTGACGTCGAACCCCGGCTCGACGCTCGGAGAGGCCGCCGAGCTCGTGCTCGCGCTGCCGCAGGCCAAGGAAGCCTGCCCGCACGGGCTCGCTCCCACGACCTCGACGGTGATGCAGCTTGCGCTCGGCGATTGCCTCGCCATTGCGCTGCTCGAGAGCAAGGGCTTCACCGCGCGCGACTTCAAGACGCTGCATCCCGGCGGCCAGCTTGGGGCAAGGCTGAAATTCGTGGGCGACCTGATGCATAAGGGCAATCGCCTGCCGCTCGCGTCCGCCGACGCGGTCATGGCCGAGGCCCTCGTCACCATGACCGAGAAGGCCTTGGGCTGCCTCGGCGTCGTCGATGGCGACGGTTTGCTCAAGGGCATCATCACCGACGGCGACCTCCGCCGTCATATGGGCGATGGGCTGCTTGACCGGCGTACGCAGGAGATCATGACGCCCGCGCCCAAGACGGTGTCGCCCGACCTGCTGGCGAGCGCCGCGCTTGAAATGATCAACGCGTCGAAGATCACGACGCTGTTCGTGGTCGAGGACGGACGCCCCGTCGGCATCATCCATGTTCACGACCTGCTTCGCGCCGGTGTCGCCTAGAATTGGCTGAGCCGTCCTTCGATCTCCTTGTCATCGGCGGCGGCATTCACGGTGCAGCGGTCGCACGCGACGCGGCAGGCCGCGGACTGACAGTGATGCTCGCCGAGAAGGGCGACTACGCGGGCGCGACTTCCTCGGCGTCGTCGAAGCTCATCCATGGCGGCCTGCGCTATCTCGAGCGGCTCGAATTCGGGCTCGTGCGCGAATCTCTCGTCGAGCGGGCGCAGTTGCTCAGGACCGCGCCCCATCTCGTCACGCCTTTGCGCTTCCTCATCCCGGTCTATCGCTGGCAGCGGCGCCAGGCACTCACGCTCAGGGCCGCGCTCGCCCTTTACGATACGTTGTCCTTCGGCGACCGCCTGCCGGCGAGCGGCAGGCTCGATGACGACGACATCGCCCAGCTTCCGCGGCTCCGCCAAGAAGAGCTCGTCTCGGTTCTCCACTATTGCGACTGCATGGCCGACGACGCGCGATTGACGCTCGCCGTGCTCCTCGATGCCCGCGCCCGGGGCGCCGATATCAAGAACCGCCGCGCCGTCACGGCGATCGCGGCCCTCGAAAATGGTTACGGGGTCGAGATCGATGAGCGCGGGCAAAAGCGGCAGGTCGAGGCCCGCTTCGTGGTCAACGCGGCGGGCCCGCTCGTGGCGGAAATCGATGCCATGACGCCTGCAAGCCCGCCCGCGCGTGCGCTCACGCTCGTGCGCGGAAGCCATATCGTTCTGCCCATGCCCACGCCGTCTCAGAGCGACGCGTACACGCTCCAGGACGAAGAAGAACGCGTCGTTTTCGCCCTGCCCTGGCTCGATCAGCGGTTCCTGATCGTCGGCACGACCGACACGCCGCACGCGGGCGATCCGGGCGAACCTCATTGCTCGGTGGAAGAGACGGCCTATCTGCTCGCCGCTTATAACCGCTATTTCGCGAACCCCGGCGGACCCGTCACCGAGGCCGATATCGTCCATACCTGGTCGGGTGTGCGCGCCCTCCATGACGCGGGAGGCTTGGCCCCAAGCCGCATCAGCCGGAGCCCCGAACTGTCTTCGGTCGCCAATGGGACCGGCGGCTTCGTCACGCTTTATGGCGGCAAGCTGACGACGCACCGGGCGCTCGCCGAAGACGTGCTCGAGGCCCTGCTTCGGCTGGGGGCAAGCACCGGAGGGGCTTGGACCAAGGACGTGCCCCTGCATGGCGGAAGGCTGTCGCAACCGGAGCTGCTCGATCTCGCAGCCCTGGGCCCGGGCGAGATTTCCGAGGCCACGCGGCGTCGCTGGGCGCTCACCTATGGCGATCAGATCGAAGCTCTGTTCACGCGCATCGCCGCAGATCGTTCCGCGGCCGAGGAGGTCGCGCCCGGCGTCCCCCGCGCCGAGCTTGAACACGCGGCGGAAGTCGAGGATGCCATGACCGCCGAAGATTTTCTCCTTCGCCGCACCAAGCTGCATCTAACGCTCGACGAGCGGGAGCGAAAGGCTGTCGCGCGCTGGTTCAAATTCGGCGCCTAGGCCCCGGCGCCTCCCGCAGTCACTTTCAGCAGCGTGCCATCGGCGCCGACCACGGTGATGCGCGTGCCCCTTGGCAGCTCGGGGCCTTCCACCCGCCAGATCGTATCGCCCGCCTTGATGCTGCCTCGCCCGTTGACGATGGGATCGACGAGATCGAAGGACTGGCCGATGAGCTGCAAAGCGCGCTGGTTGAGGAGCGGCCGGTCGCTCGTCAGCGGATTGCGGCGCAGATATTTCGCGGCCAGCAGCACCGTGATCAGTGACAGCGCGCAGAACCAAAGCAGCTGCCACTGCCAGGAAAGCTCGTAGGAGAAGGCGATGACACCGGTGATCGCCGCTGCCACGCCGAACCACATGATGAAGAGGCCGGGCGAGAACAGCTCAAGCGTGAGCAGGATCGCCGCGAGGATCATCCAGCTCCACGCACCGAGAGCGAGGATCGCTTGCATGGGTCGAACCTCGCCTGACTAGATGGCCGGGACCGAGCCGCCCGTGCGCGGCCGCGTCTTGGCCGGGCCCGGCTGCGGCGGGGACGCCGAGTTGCCGCCGCTGCCCGCAAAGGCCTCGCGGGCGATTTCCGCGACGCCGGCGATGGCGCCGATCACCGAGGTTGCCTCGATCGGGAGGATCAGCACTTTCTGGTTATCGGCCTCAGCGAGCGCCTTCAACGCGCCGACATAGTTGTTGGCGACGAAATAGTTGATCGCCTGCACGCTGCCTTTGCCGATGGCATCGCTGACCATTTCGGTGGCTTTGGCTTCCGCTTCGGCCGAGCGCTCGCGCGCTTCGGCATCGCGGAACGCCGCTTCACGCCGCCCCTCGGCCGCGAGGATCTGCGCCTGTTTCGCGCCTTCCGCGGTGAGGATCGCTGCCTGCCGCTCGCCTTCGGCGACAAGGATCGCCGCGCGCTTGTCGCGCTCGGCCTTCATCTGCCGCGCCATGGAATCGACCAGGTCGCGTGGCGGCTCGATATCCTTGATCTCGATGCGGGTGACCTTGACGCCCCAATTGTGCGTGGCGTCGTCCACCACCTTGAGCAGGCGATGATTGATCTCATCGCGCTCCGACAGCAGCTTGTCGAGATCCATCGAGCCCATCACCGTGCGGATATTGGTCATGGTGAGGTTGAGGATGGCGACATTGAGATTGGTCACCTCGTAGCTCGCTTGCGCCGCGTCGAGCACCTGGAAGAAGGCGACGCCGTCGACCCTGACCATGGCGTTGTCCTTGGTAATGACCTCCTGGCTTGGCACCTCGACCACCTGCTCCATCATGTTGAGCTTGCGCCCGATGCGATCGATGAACGGGATGATGAGGCCAAGCCCCGGCTGGAGCGTGCGGGTGTAGCGTCCAAAACGCTCGACCGTGTAGTTCCAGCCCTGCGGCACGATTTTCACGCCAGCGGCGACGAAGGCGATAAAAAGAGCAAGCAGAACAATGACGAAAATATCGAAGCCGAACATTTGCCACCTCCCGACCGGACCTTGGCCGGTTCGTTGTGATTCTAGCTCCGCAGCCGGTCTTCCGCGCCGCCCATAAATGGTGGCAGACGCCGGGTATTTTAAGGGCCTCGCGGCCGAACGCGCGCGGGATGACTTACCGCCGCCACATGCTGCAGCGGCAATGCAAAAGAGCGCCGACCGAAAGGCCGGCGCTCTCTTGGCCGCTCCAGAGGGGGAGCGGGTGTTGCATTGGCAAAGATCGAGGCCGCCTACAAAGGCTGCCCCGATTAATTTCGCGCTTTACGCGCCTGCGCCGAGATGGCGCCCCTTCAACAGAGCGTCGACCTCAGTCTGGGCTTGGCTCTGCGGGATTCCGTACTTGGCCACCACCTGAGAAACGAGATCGGCGCTGCCCTTGAGCGCGGAGACATCCTGCTCCGAGAACTTGTTCCACTTGGCACGGATGTCCTTGAAAACAGCCTGCGCCTGCTCAGCGTTTTGCGGCTTTGCCGAACCAGCCGTTGCGCTTGAATTTTCCATTTGGTTTTTCCTCGAAGAGGTAAAGTATTTTTGAATGACCATCATTCAAATCATAGTTATATGTAAGCACTCCATCGATAAAATACAATTGAAACATAAATATTTTCTCGGCTAAAATGATCTCGAAACCGAATCGACACGACTTAATCTCAACACATTAGTCGGCTATAAACGATCCATGCTTACGAAAGGAGAAAAAATGAAAGAATATATTGCAGTAATACAGAACGATCGCTTTCCGTATGTTCTGATATACAGTATATCGTTCACGGTGCTGGGCTTGGTTGCCGTTGCCCTCGTCTCCTCGCCGGCCTAGCGGACGGCCGTCAATCGCGGGGAGTCAGGGCTGCGAATTACGAACTCTCGATGGCTGAATCGAGCGCTTTGGCGAGGGACTTCGCCTTGGAAAGGGCGGCCCTAAGTTTCTCGGCGTCCGAGCGCTCATCCGCCTTCCCGCCCAAATCGACCGAAACCATGCAACGTATCGTGTCAGCCCCGTGGACAAGCGTGATCGAGAACTGATCGGTCTGTCCGTTGCGGGTGACATCGACTGCGTCCATTTACCGTCCCGCCATCCGCTTCGTGCTAATCGCCACAGGCCTGTGCGAACTCTCTCGAGAGAGCAAGAATTTGATTTAATGCGGCCTGCTCTTGGTCGGCATCGGAACGATTGTCGGGAGGGCCCTCCAGCCCTACCCGCACCCTGCCGGTAATCTCTCCCCGCGCTGTCTGGAATTTGAACCTGAAGGAGCCGGGGCCATCCCGCTCCAGGACGATCCTGTCATGCGTCAGAGACATGCTGCTCTAGGCTCCCAGCGTTGCGGCATCTTGCTCCTGGGCGGCTTGAAGATCCGAAGGATCGATCGTCACCATCTCGACCGCACCCCCACGCTCCGCCGGCACGAAGATGACCGTCGACACTCGGTGGTAAGCCGAAACGGACAAGCCCTCGATGAGCTCTTCGTCTGTCACGACCCGATAGTCCGCAGGCGGCAGCAAGCGATCCACCCCCTTCAAACAGAAGGGCCGGTGAAAGGTGATGGTCTTGCGGGTTGTCCTTACCGGCATTGAGGGGACTTCAGTTTCCGACCTTTTCGAGACCGTCTTTGGCCTTCTTCGCAAATGCCTTGATCGGCTCGGCCGCGGCGGCGGTGACCGTTGTCGAAAGCGCACGGACCTCCTCGGCCTGGGCCGTCAACGTATCGAACTGCTTGCGCCAATAGGCCGCCTGAAGCTCCACCATGTCGGTGAGGGTCTTGGCGCCCGCGAGGCTCTTGGCGAGATCGAAGCTCGCACCGACGTTGCGCCGGGCGATGTCGACGATCTTGCGATTGAACGCGGCAGCACCCTGGCCAGCAGCGTCGAAGGACCTCTCGAACGTCGTCAAGGATGCGTCGAAAGCATCCAAAGAGCGGTCATAGGCGCCGCGGGTCTGAGCGACTGTCGTCTCGGCAATGGCTCGCACGCTCTCCGGGATGGCGGTGTCGAGACCGAGGCGACCGAGTTGGGTCGCCACGTCGCGGTACGTCTTGCGGGCTTGCTCGGCGGCGGCTTGGGGTTCGTAGGACGTATTCATCGTTTTCACCTCTTGGCCTCCCGCTGGTGGCTGAGAGGCCGTGGTTGGAGATTGAAGCGGCACCCCCCTGGTGCGGCGGCCATGCATAAGCAGAGGGCGCCGCTCCAGGGGAATCCGGACCCTCGCCTAAGCGCGGTCCAGCTCAGCCGGCAGGTAACTCGTAATTTCCATACCGGCTTCGGATTCTTGGATCGTTGGTTTCAGCCATGCATTCATGATTGGTCTCCGTTCTTGTTTTCGGTTTTCATGGCCCACATGACTCATGAGTCACCGGCTCGCCGCGCAACACGTCCCCCGCTCGGAGGCGTGTTGCGCGCTCGTATGCCAAGGAACGCGACCCATCGGACGCGGCCTTCGCCTAGACTAGTTGTTCGAAAAAGGAATCGCGCTCGTAGTCGGCGCGATATCGTTGGTGTGAGCTATCTCGCGCCCCAGGCGCACGGCTCATTAACGTATGTGGGGTGAGGCGTGCGCCTTTACAAGCGTCGCCTATCTCTTGGGCAATGAATCCGCCCCTAGCGTGGAATGAGCCTGGCGATGTCTTCGGCTGCGGCGCCGGCGGCGGCATCCGCGGCCTTGCCCCATGTCTTGTCGAGCGAGCCCTTGCGCACGTCCTTGGTCTGGCGCGTGACGCCGAGCTGATTGCCGTCGGGACCGAGCACGACCCAGATGATGGTGACGCTCTCTTTCCCCTTGGCGGCGGGCTCAACGCGCACCGTTCCTTGCACCTCATAGACATTGGCCTGGAAGGCGTCCGCTTGCTTCAGCCCGCGCGCGGCAAGCTGGCGGCTGAGCGCCGCGGCGAGCGCCTGGTCGCCATCGCCAGGCGCGCCGGCGACCGTCACATAGGCGAAGGGTCCAGCACTGCCTGCCGCATTGTTTGTTTCGGCGATGGCAGGCGCCACGGCGAAAAGCGCGATGAGCAGGCTGAGCCCGATAGCGAAGACCGCCCGCATGCCGTCAACACTTCTTCTTGGCCTGCCGGAGCTCGGCGAGCTTGCGGTCGATCGAAGCCGCCCATTCGCCGGTGGCGATGGCGACGTTTCGGCCATAAGTTCCCGCCACGATGTTGATTACGGCGAGCGCGGGCGCCACCGATTGGATGCCGGCGAGAAGCCTCTGGTCGTTCTCCGCCTTTTCTTTTTCCAGAGCGGCGATCTGCTTTTCGATCTTGGCGCAATTCGGCTTGATCGCGTTGATGTCGCGCATCTTCATCGGCGCGGCGCAGCCGGCCAGGATCAGG
>CAYMJW010000004.1:38000-45579 GCA_964390455.1 uncultured Methyloceanibacter sp.
CTAAACCCAGCCTACAAGTTCGCGCTCGATCAGATGGACGAGCAGCTTGATTCCCCCCTCGCTGTCGTTAAGGCAGGGAATGTAGCTAAACCTCTCGCCCCCATGCTCGAGGAAGATCTCCTTGTTTTCCTCTGCGATCTCCTCGAGCGTCTCGATGCAATCGGCGGCAAAGCCCGGCGTGACGATGGCGATCCGCTTTGTGCCCGACCGCGCCAACGCTTCCACCGTCTTGTCGGTATAGGGCTTCAGCCACTCCGCGCGGCCGAAGCGCGACTGGAAGGTGAGTTTGACCTTGGCGCCGAGCGGTCCGAGCGCGGCGCGAAGCGCCTCGGTCGTCTCGACGCATTGCTCCTGGTAGGGATCGCCCTTGTCGACATAGTCCTGCGGCATGCCGTGGAAGGAGGCGAGGATCGCCTCGGGCTCGAAGTCGAGCTTGCCGAGATGCGCCCTGATCGAATCGGCGAGCGCGGCGATATAGACTGGGTCTTGCGGATAAGGCGGCACGGTGCGAAGCGCTGGCTGAACTCGAAGCGCCTTCAGCGCATCGAACACTTTGTCGTTGGCGGTCGCCGTCGTCGCCGCGGCATACTGCGGATAAAGGGGAAAGACGAGAAGCCGGTCGCGGCCTTCCGCCGTCAGCGCCTCGATGCGGGCGGCGATGCTCGGATTGCCGTAGCGCATGGCCCAGTCGACCTCGATTCCCTTTGGGCCCAGGATTTCAGCGACCTTCTCGGCCTGACTTCGCGTGATGGTGCGGAGCGGGGACTCGTCGCGCTCCTTGTTCCAGATCGTGCGGTACTTCGCCCCGCTCGTGAACGGCCGCTTCACCAGCACGATGCAGTTCAGAATGAACCACCACAGCAGCCGATTCGTCTCGATCACGCGCCGGTCCGAGAGGAACTCCTTGAGGTAGCGGCGCATCGGCCAGTAGGAGGTCCCGTCCGGCGTGCCGAGATTGATCAGGAGCACGCCGACCCGGCCCTGACGCGTGGACGTGGACGTCCGCGACGGCGCGGGGTTGGCAGCGAAACGGCCGGCACGCGGCGTTTCATTCATGACATCGGCTCCACTCAAGGTCCTTAAGGCCCAACGATAGAGCATCCCCCGCGAACCGCCTAGCCACGATACCCCCGAAGCCCGCCCGAAGACCCACGCTTCTCAGCGTAGTTCGATCTTTTCTGCATCGGTGATGATTTTCGCATGGTCGAAGGCAAGATCGACGCTGCGCCAGTCGGGAACCCAATTGGCGGCGCTCGCGTCCGATCCCGCCCGCGGGCGCTCGGCCCCCGGCAGGAGCGTCACGAAGGCGACGCTCACGGAATGACCGCGGGGATCGCGCCTTGGGTCCGAATAGACGCCGATGAGGTGAAGTTCGCCGACCGCAAGCCCGGTCTCCTCGAGCACCTCACGGCGACAGGCCGCCTCGACGGTCTCGCCGATATCGACAAATCCGCCGGGCAGGGCATAGCCGCCCTTGAACGGATCGTGCTTGCGGCGGATGAGGACAATCCGCCCGTCATCGTCGCGGATCACGCAATCGGTCGCGAGCAGCGGTGTCTTCGGTAGCGGCACGGGATCGCCGGAAGATGGTTGCCGCTATTTGCGCGGCTGCGGCACGATGCGGAGATAGGGGCGCGGCGCCTTCCAGCCATCGGGATAAATCTTCTTCGCCTCATCGTCGGAGACCGAGCCCGCGATGATGACGTCATCGCCCTCTTTCCAGTTCACCGGCGTCGCCACGCGATGCTTCGCCGTCAGTTGCATCGAATCGATTACGCGCAGGACCTCATCGAAATTGCGGCCCGTGGTCATCGGATAAACGAGAATGAGCTTGATCTTCTTGTCGGGGCCGACGACGAACACGTTGCGGACGGTCTGATTGTCGGCAGGCGTTCGCTCGGCGCCGCCTGACGCACTTGCCGGCAGCATGCCGTAAAGCTTCGAGATCTTGAGGTCGGGATCGCCGATCATAGGATAGTTCGGCGCGAAGCCTTGCGTCTCCTTGATGTCGTCCGCCCATTTCGAATGGCGGTCCACAGGATCGACGCTCAACCCGATGATCTTGACCCCGCGCCTGTCGAACTCGGGCTTGATCCTCGCCATATAGCCGAGCTCGGTGGTGCAGACCGGCGTGAAGTCCTTGGGGTGCGAGAACAGCACGCCCCATGAATCGCCGAGCCATTCGTGAAAGCGGATGCGGCCTTGCGTCGTATCGGCTTCGAAGTCTGGTGCGGTTTCGCCAAGTTGAAGCGTCATGGTACGTCTCCGTCGTCGCGCAGCGGGCTTGAGCCTCGCTCCCCCGTGTCCGAGACATGTGGGATGCGCGGACCGCCAAGCCAATCGATCGGGGCGAAAAAGAACATCATACTCCTCGCGCGGGCAAGCTTAAGCGTCGATTTCTCCCCGATCATCCCCGGCGCGTCGCGCCGTTCGCGGCGAAAAGGCGCACTAGAACGGCCTTGCCGGGCCCAGCGAGGCCGTAAACAACAACAACCCGAACAGGAAGATGACGAGCGCGCCGCCGATGGTGCAGGCGGTCCACACCGCATTCGTCCAGGCGGCGTTGGCGCTGCCGAGTTTCAGCGCAAGCTCGCGCGAGCCGAGCGCAAGCGTCGCGAGCGCCGCGACCGTAATGGCGGTGCCGAGCGCCATGGCGAAGGTGGCGGCGACCCCTGCCCAGAACACGCCCTGCGTCAGCGCGAAGACGAGGACGAGGATCGCCCCGGTGCACGGCCTGATGCCGACCGAGAACACCACCGCCATGACTTTGCGCCAAGAGAAGGGACCGGCGAGCTGCCGCGCATCGACGATATGGTCGCAATGATCGCACGCCTCTCCAGACGCATGCGCGTGATGCTGATGGCTGTGGCCGTGGCCGTGATGATGGTCATGGTGGCTGTGACTTGCGCCCGCTTGAGATGCGGGCGCCTTCCGCCAGCCACGCCACAGACGGGCGAGCTGGGTCGTGAGCAGATAGAGGCCGACGGCGGCAATGAGCGCGTAGCTCACGCTTTCCAGGGTGTTTGACCAGGCGTTGACCTGAAGTCCGGTCGCGTTGAGCCCGATCAGCAGGACCCCGACAAGCGCGATCGCCGTCAGCGCCTGGAGCCCCGCGGCGATGAAGGAGATCAGCACGCCGCGCCGCACGGTCTCTTCATTGGCAACGACATAGGACGAGATGATCGCCTTGCCGTGTCCAGGACCGATCGCGTGCAGAATGCCGTAGAGAAAGGCGAGCGCGGCAAGCGCGAATGCGCCCGCCATCGGATCGTCGGTCTTCAGACGCTTGACGCTCGCGGCGAGCGCGCGCTGGAGCTTCTGCTGCTGCTCGAACACCCAGGCGGAGAGGCGCCCGAGCGGACCCGAAGCTTGAACGGGCGCATCCGCCCGTGGCCCGAAAGCCGAAGGCGGCGCCTGCGCAACCTGGACCGACGTCAAGGGGTGGTCCGGCTTCGGCTCGGCCTCGGCGGCGGCGAGCGTCACGAGAAAGCAAAGTCCCGCGAGCGCAAGCAGCCTGGCCAATCCGGCGGCCAAGCGCGATGCAAGGCCTAGCATTTGACCGTCATCGTCTGGGCGAACTGCGAGCCGAAATTCGAGCTCGGTCCGAGTTGACTGAAGAAGGCCTCGCTCAGATCCTTCGTTTCGCCGCCGCTCTCGGCATCGGGTTTCTGGACCTCCGCCATGCAACTTGGCGCCGCGGTCCCCGTGATCTTCACCGGCGCATCGGGCGCGAAGCCGAAAGCCACGAAAAAGGACGGGTCATAGACATCGACCACGACCTCTTGGGCCTTGGCGTCGAGCGGGCTTTCGAGCGGCAAGGTGAAATGAAGCGTGAGCACGGTCTTGTCATACTCCACCCAATAATCGACCGGCTCTTTCAGCGGCAGCGGCTTCTCCTCGGCCCCGCGGCGCACGAAGGTGAAATAGTCGAACTCCTTGAGCGACTCGACATTGACCTTGGCAAGCGGTGCGAGCTCCTCCTTGGCGTAGACGCCGTCCTTGTTGGTGTCGAGACCCTCGATCGCCATGGCGGTATAGAACTCATCGAACGTCCAGGCATGGCGAATGCCGGTGATGCGCTGATCGGGTCCGAACACGATCTCGGAGCGGACCGTGGCCCAGACATGCGGATGCGCTGCGACGGATGTCGCGGCGCCGCTCAGAAGCGCGGCGGCGAGACAAATTCGGGAAAGACGCTGGCGCCCCTGTAGCCCCCGCGGCGGCAAGACCCTGTGCTCCTGTTCGAGAGGTGAGGTTCTCCTAGGCGCGAAATATGGAGGATTGGGGGCCGGTCGCAAGGGCAACACGAGCGGCCATGCCGCCGCAAGAGCCCCGCCGCGATCAAGTCGAGAGGAAGTTTGTCCAAGCGCTGAATCGAAGCGCCGGAGCCCATGCGATTGGAGAGCTAACCTCCGGCGCCGCCGCTCGCGTTGGCGCCGATCTTGCCGTCAATGGTCTCGAACAGACCGCCGAGAGAGCCGCCGAGGGCGTTCACGGCGGTCAAAATCGCGATGGCGATGCCTGCGGCGATCAAGGTGTACTCGATGGCCGTGGAGCCCGACTCATCGGCGAGGAAGCGCGCTAGCAAGGTCCTCATCTTTGGCTCTCCCGTTCTTGCTTGTTGGTTATCCCATGGCCCTTCGGCTGACCTTGCTCGGCGGGCCGGACGCGGCGCGAGAGGTAACACCGCCGCGTTAAAATGGGGGTTAAAGCAATCCAACAGAGGCGAGAGGCCTATGGTCAATAAAGCGTAAACAAGACAAGGACGGGACCCTAAAAAATCAAGGAGAAGTAAGAAAAATTACTCGAAAGCAATTTTCGATCTTTACCGTTTGTTTACACCTTCGACAAAAGGCGAGCCGCCAATCGTAAATAACGACCTGGGCTATTGTCGCCGGGGCACCTCATCGAACCCTCGCCTTGACTCTCAGTTCGATTCCGGCTAGAACAAAACAGGAACGAGAGTTGAGGTCAGTAGCGTGCGTAGCGACGTTCCAGGCGGTGCAGAAGGTCTCCTCGTTCCGCCGGCTGGCGTTGCAAAAGCAGACGGGGCAAGGGCGAGGGTCCTGATTGAGCATCTACGCGCGCAAATCCGCGCGCTCGAGCAGGTTCCCGTGTCTCTGGCCAATCCCCCCGCACCGGGCGCGGCCCCTCCCCACCCCGCCTGCTCTTTTTCTCCCTCCCTCGTCATTGCCGGGCCTCGCCCGGCAATCCACCCCAGGAGCGCCTCCCCACGCTCCGAGCCACCGGCATGGATGCCCGGATCGCAGGCTCGCCTGCATCCGGGCATGACGAGCCCCACCCTCCTTTTGAGCAAGCTCACCAGAGGCGGGCTACATGAGATCAAGCCGGACACTTACGGCGATCAGCCTGCCGCGCTTGCTTTCGCCCTTGCCGTCATTGCCGAGCAAGCCGCCGCGCAAGCCGAGCCCCGCGGTCTCGTTCTGTGGTGCCTCACGAAGCGCGCCGCGCGGGAATGGGGACGCCCTTATGGACCCGGCCTCATCGCCTCAGGCCTCGACCCGGCGCTTCTTCTCATCGTGATGGCCCGGACTTCCGACGACGCGGCCTGGGCTCTGGAAGAAGGCCTGAAGAGTCGCGCGCTCTCCGCGGCGCTCGCCGCGATCGAGATCAAGACAGAGCTTATGGCGCGCCGTCTTAGCCTCGCCGCGCAAAGCTCGCGCACGCCGTGCCTGCTGCTCTCGGAGCATGGACACGCAAATCTTCCCGGAACCGTCACGACATGGCGCGTCGCCGCGCGGCGGAGCGGAACGGGGTCCTTCGATGCGATGGCGCCCGGGAACCCCGCCTGGCAGCTCACGCTCGAGCGTTGCCGGGGCGAAGCGCCGGGGCGGAGTTTCATCGCGGAGTTCAGTCATGAGTCGTTTCGTTTCCGTCTTCCTGCCGCATCTTCCGATCGAGCGGCTGAAGCGGGAGAGATCATCGAGCGGCGGCGAGCCTCTTCCGGCTGACCGGCCTCTGGCGCTGATCGGCAACGAAGAGCGGGGGCTTTTCCTGACCGCGCTCAACGAAGCGGGCGCGCGCGCAGGTCTCTCCGCAGGCCTTGGCCTTGCCGATGCGCGCGCCATCTGTCCCCGGCTTCTCACGCTGCCCGCGGCGCCCAAGAAGGATGAGGCGGCCCTTCGCGACCTCGCCCGCTGGGCTTCCTGCCGCTATAGCCCGACGCTGAATACCGACGGCGCCGACGGGCTCTGGCTCGATGCGAGCGGCGTGCCTCATCTCTTCGGCGGCGAAAGCGCATTTCTTGCCGATCTCAGATTGCGGCTCGCGCGCGCAGGGTTCGCGGCGCGGCTTGCCCTTGCCGAGACCTTGGGCGGGGCGCATGCGCTGTCACGCTACGCGCGTCGATCTCCCGTCATCGTTCCCGACGGAGAGATTGCGCCCGCGCTTGCGCCCCTTCCCGTCGAGGCCTTGCGCCTTCAGCCCGCGATCACCCATCTCTTGCGGCGGCTCGGGCTGAAGCGCATCGGTCAGCTTTACGATCTGCCGCGCGCGAGCCTCGAGCGGCGCTTCCACGCCAAGGAGACGGCCGAGGCCGTCCTGCTTCGTCTCGATCAGGCGCTCGGGCGCCGCGAGGAGCCGCGCGCACCCCTTCTCCCTCTGCCCGATTTCGCGGCGCGGCTTCCCTTGCCTGAGCCTCTCATCACCCATGACGGCGTCATGGCCGGGCTCGACCGTCTTACAGAGATGTTGTGCGGAAAACTCGCCCGCGCCGAGCAGGGCTGCCGGCGCCTTGCGCTATGGGTGGCCCGCGCCGACGGCTCCTCGACGGTGGTGGAGGCGGGCCTGAGCGCCCCCTCGCGCGAGCCCGCCCATCTCTTGCGTCTCTTCAAGGAGAGGATCGAGACCCTCGATCTCGGCTTCGGCGTGGACTTTATGTCATTAGCGGCGCTCCTCACCGAGGCGCTTCCTCTCGCCCAGACGTCTCTGACCGAAGCGAGCGGAAGAGCGAGGCCGGAGACCCTGATCGATCGCCTGGTCAACCGTTTGGGACCGCGCGCGGTGCGCCGTCTCTTCCCCCGCGCAAGTCATATCCCCGAGCTCGCGCAAACCCTGAAGAGCGCTTTCGCCGGTCCCTCGCTTTGGCCTGAGCCTGCTTCACGCAAGCCGATGCGCCCGCCGCTTCTCTTCGCAAGCCCTGAGCCTCTGACGGTTCTCGCCGAAATTCCCGAGGGCCCGCCGGCGCGCTTCACCTGGCGGCGCGTGACGCGGCGCGTGGTCAAGTCCGAGGGGCCCGAGCGCATCGCGCCCGAATGGTGGCGCTCGCTCGTTTCTCACAACGTTACCCCTCACCCTCCCACCGCCTGCGGCGGCGGGCCCCACCCTCTCCCACAAGGGGAGAGGGGTTTTGGAGGCAAGCCCACAAACTCCAATCCCTCTCCCCTTGTGGGAGAGGGTGGCGTCCCTGACTCCAAGTCAGGGACGCCGGGTGAGGGGGCGCGGCGTGGCCTCCCTGTTTAATCCCTCCCCAAGGGGGGGGCTATGGATTGCCAAACGGCCCCACCTGGGGAGGGCGGCGGTCGCCGTTCATCGGCGGCCGCGCGTCGCTGTGCTGTCG
>CAYMJW010000005.1:0-15510 GCA_964390455.1 uncultured Methyloceanibacter sp.
CCGGCATTGTCAGGTTCAGAGGCCGTTTCGGAACCTGAGCCCTCCTGGCCGCCGATCATCCAGGCGAAAGATCGTGCCGAGCTCGTCGAAAAATTTTGCGCGGCAGATTCGAACCTTGAGACCATTGTGGTGTTGCCGGCTTCGCTTTTCGTCGATGCCGAGCAAATGCTCTGCGATAGCGGCCCCTATAAGCTCTACAGAATTATCGAGGCCACCGACACGGACGACTTTGAGTACTTTTTGGATCCGCCGATCTATGGCAAAAACAATCGCCTAGGGTGCGACGGCAAAGCCGGGAAGACCCAGAAGATTGTTGCCATCAACTGCCGCCCCTTGAAGTAGGGATCGCCAGGTCGAGCGGCCAATAGGCGCCCCTGCCACGGCCGCGCGTCGCTAAGCCGACTGCCATCGAGCCGATAGATCGGCGGGCCGATCAATCGGCTCGATGAGAAAGCGGGCGTGACCTACACGCCGGCTGTTGCGTCAGCGCTGTCCGTACGAGACGAGCCGGGCGCCCTCATCCACCAGCAACCCTACGTCGCGCCCGTACCACTTATATTCCGCCTTGCCCGGCTCAAGCGGGTTGGTCTCCTCAACCTTGAGCGCACGGACAAAGGTCCCGGCAGGTGTCTCCACCTTGTCCTCAAGCGCCACCACCTCGAAGTGATCCAAGGCGTAACCGGGCGCCCACTCCATGAAGGCCGCGTCGCCAACCTTCGGGTCGCCAGACATGACCATGCCGGGCCGCGCGCCATCCTTTCCGGCCAGCCACTCACCGTGATGCCCGCTGATCTTGCCGTCCTCGTAGTCGTCGACCTCCTCGCCGAAGTAGAAGACGTCGCCGCGGGGCATGCACAAAGCGAAGTAGTTGCGCGAAACCTCGACGAGTTCGCCGTTCTTAGACTCCTTCTCGGTCACGACGCGCGTCTCGACGCCATCGACCATCCGGGTCTCGTTCTCAACGGTGATGACGAGATCGGGCTGGCCCCCCTTTCCGTCTCGCTTGGAGAGCGTGAGGACGTAGCCGGGCTCAAGGACGAAGAATGGATTGCGGCCGGTGGCGGCCCAGGTGCAGCCCTCGGTCGAGGGCGGGTCGCCGACGACGGCCGCGAGTTCGGAGCAAGACGTCAAAGCAAGGAGCGGCAAGCAGGCGCTGGCAAAGGTGAAGAAGCGGGTCATCACGGTCTCCCTGAATACGCGGCACGATCGGGCTTCGCTCTCCCGGCTCTGTTCTGTGGCAAGCTTAACGCGGCTCAGTCTTAACGCAGCGAAGGCCACCTGAACCACAGTCGATCTTTGGCTACGTGGCCATGCTGATGAGCATATCCATGTTCATGAGCATACGATGAGGTCGCGTCCAAATAACGGCCAGCCTTCGTCAAATTTTCGACCAAAAACGATAGTTAACTACTGATGCCATCCTTCAGTTTGGAGGAGTGTGTGTCATGGGGAAAATCCACGCCGCCTTACCCGGCCTGATTGATACACCAATACTTGTCTTTTGCTTGGCAATCGGGATCGTGTCTACTGCCTCCGGATGCCAGCGGCCATTGACAGATTTTCCGAAGTTTCACCTGACTGACGCCAAACCTGAGCGCTAGGTCAAAACAAGCGCCGGGCACAGCCTATTCCTCCGCGCAGCGGAGTTGTCGGCGACGATGGGATCGCGCCGACAAGCGCGGCCCGGCCCGCGAAGGATTCGGCATCATTGCCTGCAAACTTCCGCGATTTTTAGCTTCGATATGCCTATCGCATTAAGCACGGCCGAAGGTATGAACGGCCGTTTACGACTCTAGGCTGTCTTTTTCGGCCGAATACTGTATAGTGGAAGTTGGGAAAGGCGGATGGCTTGGTTGGAACTAGCGTTCCGACCTCGCGCCCATTAGGAGGCAGCATGAATTCGGCGGGGGCGAAAGATGCTGGAGCCGTGTCATGCGTTGGCTGGTGCATTCGAGTCTTCAGTTTCGCACTCTAATCCTCTTTCTCAGTTTTCTAGTCATATTCCTTGGTATAACTGTCGCTCCCAAAACTCGCCTGGGCGTATTACCGGAATTTTCTCCGCCCTATGTCGAGATACAGACCGAGGCTCTTGGCCTTTCTGCACGGGAAGTCGAGGATTTAATCACAATTAATCAGGAGGAGTTGCTTACCGGCACCCCCTGGGTACAGTCGCTTTACTCAAAGTCCGTTCCCGGCCTGTCTTCGGTGTTTCTGTTCTTCGAGCCCGGAACGGACATCATGAAGGCTCGGCAGGTGGTTCAGGAGCGCCTGACCTTCTCCTATGCCCTGCCCAACGTGTCGAAAGCGCCGGTCATGCTTAATCCGCTTTCGGCGACGAGCCGGGCCATGATCATCGGCCTCTCGTCCAAGGAACTCTCTCTGATCGACCTTTCCGTTCTCGTCCGATTCACCATCAAGCCCAAGCTTATGGGCGTGCCAGGCGTCGCGAACGTCGCCGTATGGGGCCAGCGGATGCGGCAGCTGCAAGTGCTCGCCGATCCCGAGCGCCTGCTCACACGAGGCGTCACGCTCGATCAAGTCGTCAAGACCGCCGGCAATGCCATGTGGGTTTCGCCACTGACCTACTTGGAAAGCTCGGTCCCTGGGTCCGGCGGCTGGATCGACACGCCAAGCCAAAGGCTTGCCATCCAGCACACCCAGCCGATCTCCATGCCCGAGGATTTGGCAAAGATAACGGTGGACGGGACCTCCCTCGCATTGGGTGACGTCGCCGAGGTGATTGAAGGACACCCACCGCTCATCGGCGACGCGATCGTCAACAACGAGCCGGCCTTGCTGCTGGTGGTGGAGAAAATGCCGGACGTCGATGCCCGCGAAGTCATTCGCGGCTTGGACACGGCCCTGGATTCGCTCCGCCTCGGTCTTTCCGGGGTCGAGATCGACTCCTCGATCTATCGGTCAACGGACTTTCTTGAGGTTGCGATCGACAACGTTGGCAAGGCGGTGACCGTCGGCCTCGTGCTCCTCGTTCTTGCCCTCTTCGCCTTGTTCTACGAGTGGCGGGCGGCCGTGATTAGCGCCATAAGCGTCTTGTTGTCGATTTCGGCAGCGGCACTCGTGCTCTATGTCAGCGGCAGGACCATCAACATCATGGTCCTCGCCGGCTTCGCCGCCGCCTTGGCGATTGTCGTGGACGACGCCGTCGTCGATGTCGAAAGAATCCTGCGCCGCCTGCGCGAGCAGAAAACCACGCCCAGCGCAGGGCGGCTTGGCGCCATCATTGTGCAGGCCGTGGCCGAAACCCGCACGCCGCTTCTCTATGCGACGCTGATCATCGTGCTTTTGACCGCGCCGGTGTTTTTCCTGACGGGGGCGGCCAAGCTCTTTTTTGAGCCCCTTGTGGCCTCTTATCTGCTTGCCCTCTTTGCCTCGCTCCTTGTTGCGGTGACCGCGACCCCTGCCCTTGCCTCCGTGCTGTGGCGTGCTTTGCCCGCCGACCGCGAGCCTCCGGTCGCAGCGCTGCGGCGCCGATACGAGGCCATCCTCTCCCGCGCGTTGGCCGCGCCGCGCAACATTCTCGTTGCCGGTGGCGCAATCGCCCTCGTAGCCGTTCTGGTTTGGCCCTTGTTCGGACAGTCATTGCTGCCGTCGTTGCAGCTGACCCCGAAGCTTCAGGAGCGGGACGTGCAAATCACTTGGCGCAGCCTCACCAATCTCTCCTACACCGAGATGCTCCGCACCATGTCTCAAGTCAGCCGCGAGTTGCAGTCGGTACCCGGCGTTGTCAATGTTGCGGCTCACCTCGGGCGCGCCGTCACCGGCGATCAGATCGTCGATGTCGACTCCGGGCAAATCTGGATCAGCATCGACCCCAAAGCCGACTACGGCACGGCTTTGGCGGCGATCGAGAGCACGGTCGACGATTATCCCGGCTTTGCGCATGAAGTGCGGGGCTATCTGCGGGCGACCGTGCGGCAGGTCTTCACCGGCACAGGCGACGCCATTCTCGTGCGTCTCCGCGGTCCTGACTGGGAGGGGCTACAGCACGAAGCCACGCGGGTGAAGCAGGCCCTCGCCGATGTGGACGGTCTCGTCAACCTGCGTGTCAGCGACCAAACGCTGGAGCCTCAAATCGAGGTTCGGGTGGACCTCCAAGCGGCAGCAAAGTTTGGACTGAAACCTGGTGATGTGCGCCGTGCTGCGGCGACGATCTTCTCGGGTCTCGAGGTTGGGAGCCTGTTCGAGCACCAGAAGGTCTTCGATGTTGTGGTGTGGTCGCCGGCCGACAAGCGGAAAAGCATCAGCGATGTGCAAGATCTTTTGATCGACACGTCCGACGGTGGTCACGTGCGTCTTGGCGATGTCGCTAACGTACGCGTCGTGCCGGTTCCGAACTTGATCGAGCGCGAGGGTATTTCGCGCATCATCGATATCGTCGCGGGCGTGCGTGGACGGGATTTGATTGCCACGGCCGCCGACGTGGAGAGCAAGCTGCAAGGGTTGGAGTTCCCGAGTGAGTACTACCCTGAGCTCCGCGCGGAGTCGGTCGAGCTCCAGGGAACCCAGTGGCCCATGCTGGTTGCTGTCCTGGCCGCGTTGATTGGAATCTATTTCCTCTTGCAGGCAAGCTTTCGCAGCTGGAGTTTGGCGCTTGCTGCATTGCTCCTCCTGCCGCTCGCGCTTGCGGGGCCACTCGTCGCCATGCATGCGGCCGGCAACACGATCGTCCTTGGAGCGCTGATTGGGGCCATTGCCGTGCTATCGGTCGCGGTCCGGCAGATCATTCTGTTCGTCCACAATTGTCAGGATATCGAACTCAGAGGAGAAGGCGTTTTCGGTCTCCCCCTCGTGCTTCGCGCCGCACGGGAACAGTTCGCGCCCGTGCTGATGAGCGCGACAACCACGGCGCTCGCGCTCTCGGGCTTCATCTATTTCGGTCCGACCACCGGTCTGGAGATCGTTCATCCGATGGCGATCATCATCCTGTCGGGCCTGCTGACATCGGCCGCGCTGACGCTGTTCGTCGCGCCGGCCGCCTATCTGTTGTTCGGGACAACGCCAGAGCCCGAATTGAATTTCGCGGACGGGGACTTTGGGAGTGTGTCAGATGTCACGCATTAGTGTTCTCGTTTCGGGTAGCGGCCGCGCTTGCGTCGCAGGCGCCGCCGTGCTGCTCATCGCAGTCGCCATCGCCAACGCCGCCGAAAAGTCCGGCCCGGCGAAGATCGAGGAAATTCCAGGTTCTGACGTCAAACGCGTGATTTTGACCGCGAAGGCGGCCGAACGAACGGGAATCCAGACCGCTCCTCTCGTTGAGGAAGCGGCGCCCCGGCGAATCGTCGTACGGGGAGAAGTCGAAGAAGACCCCGACGGCCGGTCGCTGGTGCGCGTTGATCGCGACTTCGACGCTGACGGGGAAGACGATATCGGCGCGGACGACCACGATGATATCGATGAAATCGATGACGCGGAGATCCTGACGCCATCACTGAAGAAAAGCGATTACGATGACGATGATAACACGGCCGCCCATTCTCTGCGGGCTGAGCGAGTGGCCGTCGCGTCCGTGAACGGCAAATCATCCGATGTCTTGTACTTCAGGATCAAGAGCGGGACGCAAGCCTTGCGGCCCGGACAGCGCGTTGGGGTCAAAATGACCGAGCCCGGGAGCGGCGCGCTAAAGAAGGTCGTCCCCTACGCCGCCGTCATCTACGACGTGCACGGAAACACCTGGGTGTACACAAATCCCGAACCTCTCGTGTTCGTCAGGAGTCGCGTCGACATCGAATATTTCGATCACGATATGGCCGTTCTCAGGGATGGTCCTGAGCTTGGCACCCAGATCGTCGTGATCGGAGCCGCCGAACTGCTTGGCGCCGAATCTGGGGTCGGTCACTGATCGATTCTTCACTATTGCGTAGAGACGGGCCCCAGACATGCTTCGTTGGATCATAGGTTCGAGCCTCAAGTTTAGATTTCTTGTGGTCCTTGCCGCCGCGGCGATGATTGCCGTCGGCCTATGGCGGCTTCGCGACATGCCTATCGACGTCTTTCCCGAATTCGCCCCGCCGCTCGTCGAGATTCAGACCGAAGGCTGGGGCATGCCTGCCCCCGAAGTGGAAGAGTTGATCACAATCCCGCTCGAGGAGTCGCTCAAAGGAACGCCAGAGCTTAACGTCATGCGTTCGAAATCGGTGAACGGACTCTCTTCGATCGTGATGCTCTTCAAGCGCGGGACTGACGTTTTTCGCGCAAGGCAATTGGTGAACGAGCGTGTTCAGGTGGCTCTTCCCAATTTGCCGAGCGCGGCCTTTCCCCCCGTCATGCTTCAGCCGTTGTCGGCGACCAGCCGCTGCATGAAGATCGGTCTGACCGCGAAGGACCAGTCGCTGATGGACTTGTCGATGGTCGCCTATTGGACCATCCGTTTTCGCCTGATGCGCGTGCCCGGCGTCGCAAACGTCGCCATGTGGGGCGAACGCATCAAGGCGCTCGTGGTGCAAACCGATCCGGATCTGCTCCGGATACACGATGTCTCGATGAACGAGGTCTTGGAGAGCACCTCCGAGGCGCTTGATTACGGCCTGTTGGGATACAAGACCGCCGCCAAGACGCGAACGGACGGTTTCATCGAGACCCCGAATCAGCGGCTAGACATTCAGCACGTCATTCCCGTCATGTCTCCGGCAGAGCTGTCCCGCATGCCGGTCAAGACGGGCAGCGGCGAGACGCTTCGTCTCGGCGATCTCGGGAAAGTCGTTTGGGACACGCCTCTGCTCATCGGCGACGCGGTCATCAACGACGGTCCAGGGCTGATGCTCATCGTCGAAAAGTTTCCATGGGCCAACACGCTCGAAGTCACCCGCGAAGTGGAGAAGGCGCTCGAGGAATTGCGTCCCGGCCTGCCCGGCATCGAAATCGACTCGCAAATCTTCCGGCCGGCGACCTTTATCGAGATGTCGATCGAGAACCTCACCTTTGCCATGTATCTCGGTGCGGCCCTGGTCATTCTCGTCATCGGCGCTTTCCTGTTCGAGTGGCGGAGCGCGCTCATCAGCGTGGTGGCGATTCCAATCTCGTTGGTGGCGGCGGGTCTCGTCATCTACGCGCTCGGGACCACCATCAATACCATGGTGCTGGCGGGTCTTGTGGTCGCGCTTGGCTCCGTGGTGGATGACGCCATCATCGATGTCGAGAACATCGTGCGCCGGCTGCGGGAGAACCGGGCGCAAGGGAATAAAAAGTCGATCGCGGCGGTGGTTTTCGAGGCCTCGCTGGAAATCCGTCGCGCGATATTCTTCGCGACCCTAATCATCGTCGTCTCGGTGACGCCCGTGTTCCTGCTCGGCGGGCTCTCCGGTTCGTTCTTCGAGCCGCTTGCCCTGTCTTACGTGGTGGCGTTGCTGGCCTCGCTCGTCGTGGCCATGACCGTGACGCCTGCCCTCGCCTTGATTCTGCTGAGGAATGCAGACCTCGAGCCGCGGGTACCGCCGCTGACGCGCTGGTTACAGCAAGTCTATGAGACGAGCCTTGTGCGTGTCCTGAAGAACCCCCGGCCCGTCTTCTTTGCGACCGGTGCCGTGGTTGCTGCCGCCCTCGCCATCTGGCCTTTCCTTGGAGAGTCTCTGCTGCCGTCCTTCAAGGAGCGCGACTTTTTAATGCATTGGCTCACCAAGCCCGGGACCTCGCATCCGGAAATGTACCGGATCACCGTTCAGGCCAGCCGCGAATTGCGCTCGATCCCAGGGGTGCGAAATTTTGGCGCGCATATTGGACGCGCCATTGTGGCAGACGAACCCGTGGGCATCGACTTCACCGAAAATTGGGTGAGCGTCGATCCCAAAGTGGACTATGACAAGACCCACGCTGCGATCCAGGAGGCAGTCGACGGATATCCGGGCATCTATCGCGACGTTCAGACATACCTCAAGGAGCGCATCAAGGAGGTGCTGACCGGAAAGAGCGAAGCCATCGTCGTGCGGATCTATGGCGACGATCTCGCCGGACTGCGCGGCGAAGCGGAAAAAGTTCGCCAAGCGCTGGACGGAACGGAAGGTCTTGTCGACCTGCACGTCGAGCTGCAACAGGACATCCCCGAAATTCGCGTAACGGTCGATCTGGATGCTGCAAGGAAGTTCGGCTTGAAGCCCGGCGACGTGAAGCGAGCCGCCGGCGCCATGATCTACGGCATCGAGGTCTCGGATATCCATGAAGGGGCCAAGGTGTACGACGTGATGGTGTGGTCCATCCCGGAGAAGCGCCGGAGCCTGAACGATGTCCGCGCGCTCCTCATCGACACGCCAGGCGGAGACAAGGTGCGCCTCGACGAAATTGCCGACGTGCGTCTGGCGCCGTCCCCCAATGTGATTAAGCGCGAGAATTTCTCACGCCGCATCGACGTTGCAGCCAATGTCCGCGGCCGCGATCTCGGCTCGGTGGCGGCAGATGTCGCCGAGCGCCTCAAGGCGGTGAAACTCTCGCTCGGCTATCACGCCGAGATGCTCGGCGAGTATCGGGAACGGCAAGACGCCCAACGCCGCATGCTGTGGACGACGCTGCTCACCGTGGTTGCCATCTTCTTCCTGTTGCAGGCCTGTCTGCGGAGCTGGCTTCTCGCCTCCATCGTCTTCCTCGGCCTGCCGGCGGCGCTGACCGGAGGCATTCTGGCCGCGTTCGCCGGAGGCGGCGTCATCTCCCTCGGGTCGCTCGTCGGCTTCCTGACCGTTCTCGGTCTGGCCGCGAGGAATGGGATTCTGATGATCAGCCACTTCCAGCATCTGGAAGAGCACGAAGGTGAACGCTTCGGCCCACAGCTCGTCTTGCGCGGAACGCGCGAGAGGCTCGCGCCGATCTTGATGACCACCATCTGCACCGCGCTCGCCCTGGTTCCCCTCGCCGTGACCGGCGACATTCCTGGGCATGAGGTCGAGCATCCGATGGCGATCGTCATCCTTGGTGGGCTTCTCACCTCGACGCTGCTCAACCTGTATGTCGTGCCGCCGCTCTACCTCATTGCCCGGCGGAGGGAACTTGCGCCATCGGCGCCTCCGAGCGATATGGTCGCCCGGCCAGCGTGAGTTCGACACGATTTGCGCGTGACCTAGAAGTAGACGATTGCGCCTGTATAAAACAGGTCGAAGTCGTCGAGCGGCGCCGGGACATGCTTCAATCCGCTATTGACGAGATCGACGTCGGCGCTGAGGTGCTGGTACACGGCATAGAGCTGCATGGCGGCAGAGTCGATCGATTGATCGACGGCTAGGAACCAGCGGTCGACATCGGCGCCAGTGATCTGGGTATCAACCGGAACATTGGCGAAAGTGCCGATAGGAAGAAAGCCGTCCAGGGGAACACCGCCAATGCCATTGTGGATGTTGGCGAACCCACCCCAGAAGGCCGTGTCGCCAAGGCTGTCGAGCCCGAGCTTCGGCATCTTCCGCTGAACGCCCACCCAAACATCCCAGGCCCGCATGTCGGGAGCGTTCTGTTTGGTGAAGATGCCGCGGATTTTCGGGTCGTTAGGGTCGGAAAGGCTGAAATCGGTATAGACGAATAGACCAGACGGCTTGTGCCTGATGTTGGCCATGCCCGCCCATTCATCGAACCGGTCGAAGGTTCTGCTGTCGGGGCTGCGGCGCCGGTGGAAATCCTCATAGCCGATGCCGGCCCCGACTTCGAAGTTCTCACCCCAAGCTTCTTTGTAACGCAGGGCCGCGCCCCAAATGTCATCTTGGAAATAGCCCACAGAGGCGCCGAAGCCCTGCCAAGCCGGCGACCAATACGCAACGCCCGACCGGCGGGTGGAGCAGTTGAAGCCTTCAAACGAGCTATAGCAGCGGCCGATGCTGGACCAATTCAGCGTGGACAGATCGGCGAGGCTGTCAAAGCCCTTTGGCCGCAAGCGGAAGTTCCCATTCATGCGGTTGTCGGACGACGTCGTATCGAGGAGGTTCGGCTTGAAGACGTTGGTGTCCTTGGTGATGTCGTATTTGGGCGTCGCGGTGAGCCCCCAACGCAGCTCACCCCATTGGGTATTGCTGAGGTAGATATTGGACCAGCGAACGACGAGAGAAGGCCCGGCGACGTTAGTCGCGTCGAACTGGTTCAGTCGCTGCGAGGCCGTAAGTCGGTCTTCGATTTCGATGCGGAACCCCGCCGACCAGTCGCCGCCGATTTTGGCATGACCCTTGAAACCGAAGCGCGAGGACTCGTAGGAGCTGTCAACGACGTAAACACTTTCGTCGGCCCCATCGTCCCAGAACAGAACCGCCTTATTGACCTTGCCGTAAAAGGTCACGGAAACCTTTGTCGTGCCCTTGCGCACCGCTGTCGCCTCAAGCTCGGCGACGCGCTCCTCGAGATCCGCACAGCAATCGCCACTAAGATCGGCAGACTCGGCACACGGCACGACGGCAGCTAGTCCGGAAGCGCAGACAATGGCTGCAATCGCCATATGCCTGGACATGGTTTCGAGCCGCCCCGTCACGCCCCCCCGTCCTTCCCATGACGCGCAACACGCGATCTCTCCCGCAACTTCACCCAACTTGCAACGATTCTGACTCTGCCTCCTTGCCAGGCCACATTTTTTTCCACCGCTATCCACACCCTCTTTCTCGTGCACCTGACCTTACCGGGTCCCAAGGGCCTGAGATTCCTTCACCTCTTGCAGCGTCGGGCCTGTGCATAAAATGTGCACAAGTCGCGGCGGAGCTCGCCGCGAACGCGAGTTCCGAACTGCTTTGCGCCGGGGAATGTGGCCGATCTGCAATACTGGGGAGGCTTCAACCTATGAGATAATCGTAGCAAAGGACATCATAGTGGTGAAGCTTTCGTCCTTGGTCGGACGGGCAAGCGGGGGACATGCGGGGGTTGGAGCAGCCCTCACGCCATCATGGCGTGATCGGGCATTGTAAGTTTTGGCGAGCCTCGAGCGTCGACCGGTCGTCGCTTCTCGTAACGACGGCGGTATCGGCGCTACTTGCCGTCGGTTTATTTGCGCCGACTCCGGCGGAAGCCGCCGTCTGCCCAAACGACGGTACGCCGATCCTTCTCGCCGAGACTGAACCAATCATCTGCATCAACGCTGAGGACATTGCCGCACCGGCAGGCGACGCCATCGATCTGTCCACCACCGGCGATGACAATTATATCCAGCTCTTCAACAGCGGCGCGCTCACAGCGCCGAATGGCGACGGCATCGCCACAAAGACCGTGGGCGACGACGCCCCGATCACAATCGACAATGAAGCTGAGATCGACGCGGGCCAATTTGGCATCCAGGCACTCACCTACGGTGAGCGCAGCGACATACATATCGACAATGATGATGATATTACCGCCGCCCTGAACTACGGGGTGGCACCATCCGAGTTTCCGCCTGACTTTCCGCCGCCGCCGCCGCCGAGCGATACCCCTGACGGGATTTATGCCTTCACGAGCGGCGGCAACAGTTCCATCCGGATCGAGAACGAGGGCGACATCACGGTCTATGGCACCTTTGTGCCCCTGAACGGCAACCCCACGAATTCCGCCGGTGTCTTTGACGGAATCTATGCTGTCACCGTCGGCCAAGCAGCCCCAGGCGACCAGGACACACCTGCGTACAGCCCTATCGTGGTCGTCAACAAAGGAGACCTTACCACACGCTATGGCGAGGCCATCGATGTGCGCACTTATGGCGGCGCGTCTCCTGTTTTCATAGAGCCCGAGACGCCCGTACCGCCTGGGGATCTGGTTGGGCCGCACTATAGTCCGGTCACCGTCATCAACTACGCAGAGATCAATTCCGACGATGACGGTATCGAAGTTTGTACAGCGGGCTTACGCTTCACCAATTGTCGGGGCGGCGGTGGCGAAAGCCCTGTGCTTGTAAAGAACTACGGCGATATCGAGGCTGCCTACGTCGCTCTCGACGCGGTGACCTACGGTCCCAACAGCTCCATCCGTTTCTTCAATACCGGGGATGCGGTGACCGGCGAAGAGGCCCTCGACGCGGAGACCTCGGGCGACGGAAGTTCCATCGTCATTGTCAACCACGGCAATCTCGACGCGGGAATAGACGGCCTTTCTGCTGCCACGAGCGCTTACGCGCCAGGCAACGATAGCCCCATCACGCTGGTGAATACTGGCGATATCGAGGCCGGAGCGGTCGGCATTTACGCCAGCACCGGACAGAACTTCCAAAGCGCCGGCAGCCCTATCAAGATCTATAACAGCGGCGTCGTGGTTGCCGGTCTTGATTTCGACCCTGACGGCCCGATGGGTGACGGCGTTTACGCCCACACCAACGGCGACGAGAGCGCGATCCTGATCGTGAACAGCGGCGAGATTACGGGCGGGGGCGTCGCACCGGATCCCCTCGACCCGAGTGACGAAATTGTTTTTGCCGGCGTTCGCGCCGTGACGGACGAATTCGAGAATGAGATCACGATCGTCAACAAGGGCTCCGGTTCCATAGCGGCGGAGTCCGGGCTAGCCATCTTTACCGAAGGCGGCCCCACGGCGATCTTCAATGCCGGTTTGGTCGAGGGGTACGTCCTTCTCAATACAGAGGACGAAACCGACGACATATTCGTCAATCGACCGGGTGGCACCTTCGAGGCGCAGGACGAGAGCGACTTTGGTCTCGGCGAAGACCTCTTCCTCAACAAAAAGGGCGGCACGGTGCAGACCGCCGGAGACTATGCGGCAAGCGAGTACACGAGCTTCATCAATCTCGAGCGGTTCGCCAATAAGGGGCTGATCTCGCTTCAAGACGAAGAGGTTGACGATGTCTTCTGCATCTCCAATGACGATGCGTGCGACCCCGAAGAGGTCGATGGCTCCGACTTGGTGTTTGCGGCATCCGGCAAGTCCATGCTCGGGGTGGATGCCTTCCTCGGTGGTCCGGACTCGACCGCCGACAATTTCATCGTCGACGGCGATGTAAGCGGACGCACGGCCCTTTCCGTGTTCAACACCAACGAAGACCCCGGCGTCTTCAACCCCGACGGCATTCCGGTCGTGTTCGTCACCGGCGAGGTGAAGGCAAACGCCTTTTTCCTGCCGAAGCCGATCGATACCGGCTTCTTCGACTACGATCTCTACTTCGTGGAGACGGAAAGCGGCGTCTTCGAGTTGCGGAGCTTTGCGGGTGGGGGCGCCCTTGTGCTTCCGCAACTCATCACGGCCGCCCAAGATTTGTGGCACGCGGGATCGGACACGTGGTTCGACCGCACCGCGGATTTGAGAGTGCTGCTGAACGGCGGCGTGGCCGCGGACGGGGACCGGGCAGGTCTCAAGGACGGCGACGGGGCGCGGGCCGGCGGAAGCATCACCCCCGGTCTATGGATCAGGGGTTCAACCGACTGGCTTTCCCGCGACGATAGCGAAACGGTGGCGGCTTATGGCCGGTCCTATCGCTATGAGCTGGAGCGCGCTCTGGCAACTTGGGATCTCCAGTTCGGTGTCGATCTCGGCGCGCGCGGCGTTTTCGCCAGCGATGACCTGCTGATCTTCGGGCCGCTCGGCGGCTTCGCGCATGGCGATCTTCATTACGACAAGATCGGAACCGGCAGGGACTTCGACATCAACGGCCCGCAGATCGGCGGCTACGCCACCTATCTTCGCGGCGGGCTCTTCGTCGATACTTTGGTCAACGTGCATCTCCTCGACGTCGAGACGGAGAACCTCGGTTTCCCGGAGATGTTCGATGCCACGACCGTGGGACTTCGCACTGACGCCGGCTACCGCTTCGGCTCGTTCAAACGCGGCGCCTTTATCGAGCCGCTCGCCACAATCGCCATCAACTGGACCGAGATCGACGGCTTCAGCGTCGAAGGCAACACGGTCTCCTTCGATGACGACGCGAATGTCAGGGGGCGCGCCGGCTTGCGCGTCGGCACCAGCTTCACGACGGTTGACGGCATGCTTGTCGAGCCGTTCCTGATCGGCAGCGTGTGGGGAAACTTCACCGACACCAACAAGGCGACGCTGATCTCAAACGGCAGCACCTTCGGGCTTGAGGATGAGATCGACGACATCTGGGGCGAGGTCGCGGTGGGCCTCAATGTCTTTCCGACGCCGGAGAGTGCCGTCTTCGGCAAGGTGGACGTCAGCTTCGGAGAGGATTTGATCGGCGTCGGCGCCAAATTCGGCGCGCGGACGGCCTTCTCCTTTGGCGGGTACGAGATCAGGGGCGTCCCCTCGACGCCGGACGCGCCGGCGGGCACGTCGTATGTTTGCTGCCCCGATTGTTGCGCGGACCTTAAGCAACGCGTGGCCGAGCTCGAAGCGACCACCGTGCGCAAGGGCGTTCCCGGCCTCGAAATGGTCGTCGCCGGTACGGTCAGTCATGCGGTTCTCGGCTGGGACGACGGCGATCTCTCCGAGGCCTATGTCGTCGGCAACGACAACGACGGCACGTCATTCGAAATCGCGGGCCAGGTCGAGAATATCAACCAGAGCCTTTGGTCGGCCGGCTACCTCATCGAAGTCGGTGTGCTGACCTCCCAGTCGAGCGAGGTGAGCCAACTGGAAACCTTCTCGCTGCCGACGCTCGAAATCAATGAATCCCATATCTGGGTCAGGAACGACAACCTCGGAAAGGTCTCCTGGGGTTTCATCGGCGGCAGTTCGCAAGTGGATGACGCAACCGAGTTTGACCTCTCCGAAACGAGAGCGGTGGCGTTTTCCGGCGTCGAGGATGTCGGCGGAAACTTCTTCATCCGCAGGGCCGGCACCAAGGGCATCGACGGCCTCACGCCGGTCGTGTGGGCGGATCTCATCGATCACCTGCCCGGTGTGGACGGCAATCTTGTCCGCTACGACCTGCCTACCACCCGTGGCTTCGGCGGCTGGGCCGAGGCGGGACGCGACGTGCGGCCCATCTGGGAGGTGGTGCTGACTTACGGCGACCCTGCGACGCTCGATGAACTGGAGGAAGGGGAGGCGGAGGAGTCCCATGTCCCTCCGCCACCGCTGATCAAGGGCTTTCAGATCGCTGGGGCGATCTCACAATTCGGCATCAACGGGGATCCGGACGTCGCCGACCATCGGGCGGTGTCGGGCTCCGTCTCGGTCCTGCATGAAGCCTCCGGACTGAATCTCACATTCGCCGGAGGGCGCCGGATCTATACGCAATCGGTCGAGTTGAACGACGGCACGCTCGGAACGCCGGGGGACGCTTCGTTCTATTACGTAAAACCCGGCCTGCTGCTCGAGCAACTGGTCGAGCTCGGTCACACGGCGTTCTATGCCGAACACGGAAGATGGCATGACTTCCTCGGACGCGACGCAGACGATGAGACCGTCGCCGGACTGGCAGGACTGTCGAGCGTGGAGGACATCTGCACCTTCAATGAGGCCTGCCTCGTTTCGTCGAGCGAGGCCACCATATGGGGCTTCGGCGCCGTGCAGCGCATCGACAATGCCGAGATGGACCTCTTCATCGGCTTCCGCTGGTACGAGGCCGAGATCGATGTTGTCGACGAGGCCGGCGCCAACGGCTCATCCGTCGCGCTCGATGACTTCTTCACGGTCATGAGCGGCGCGCTCATCGAATTCTGATCC
>CAYMJW010000005.1:15610-42643 GCA_964390455.1 uncultured Methyloceanibacter sp.
CCGCCGCTGGCGCCTTTGGCGAAGGTGTCGCCGTAGGTCGGCTTGCCGTCGCGCGTTATGCCCGAGGCATGTGGGCCAGTGTCGGCGAAGAAACGCGTCAACACTTCGCGCGCGTCATCGTTGGAATGACGCTGAGCATGCCAGCCATCGAATGACCGCAACGCACCAAGCGGACAGAACAATGCGACGGTCGCGACGAAGCAGACCAACCGGAACCGTGCTGACGTTCCCCCGAACACCAAGTCCCTCGACGACGTACTGACACCAGCGCCGCATCTCCGGCCTGGTGGTGGCACTAAGAGTAAGGACTCTGAATTAGGCGTTCTTTAGGGCGTTCCCGGGCCTTGCAGCGCAAAGCAAGACACGCGCGCGAATGCGGCGCGCGGACACCAGCCATTCGCGAAGGAAGCGGTGCGCCTTGCGGAACGAGCTCAGACGCGCAACCTGGGTGGCTTTTCCGCGGCGCCGGCGAAACAGGTGGAAGTCTTAAGCCCCCACGAGCACCGGCGCAGCGGCCTCGGACTTTCGGCCGGCCTTGAGGAAGAGCCCCAAGAGAGCGAACGCGACGGCACTGATCCCCAGCCAAACGGCGAAAATGGTCTCGATCGCGTGGATTGCGTCAACATGAACAGCGTCGATTAGGAGCATGGCAAATCCCCCCGTTTGACCCAGAGCGGTCACAAAACACCAGCGTCTGGAGATACCCTCATCGCCCGATTGCAGGGGTCTTTACGCAAAGAATTGAGGTTCCTTTTGGGCTGGAATGCGGCCGTATGGAGCTGACTTCGCTCCTCTCCGTGAAGGGGCGTACGCTATCGCGCCAAGGCCACGGACTCGGCGGGCGACACTGCGGCGGCTCACCCTTCATGTCATCGGCCTCGGCGCTGAGGGCGCGGGACTTTCGCCCCCGAGACGGCGGAAGCGCCGATGGCTGTCCTTGAGAGGGCCGCGCTTGGTACTACCAGAATCTCAAAATCTGGCCCTTACGAACCCCCAACTCTATTTCTACGCTGACCTCAATTGGCGCGCGTTGGCTGGCGGGGTTGTCCGGGCAGTCCTTAGCAGTTCGGCCAACGCCATGACGAGGGAGCTCGCGCACATGCAGCAAGACACGGAAAAGCGCTACCCGCAGGGCCTTTCCAGGTCACTCAGCGTGGTTGGCAACATTTCAATTACTCTGTCTGCAGTGACTCCCGCAGCATCGGTGTTCGTCATCGTTCCACTGATTATCACGTCGGTGGGTACGGGATCAGTGACAGCAATGGGGCTAGCCGGCATTGTCGGAGTCTTCATGGCTTTGTGTTGGGCGGAACTCGCTGCAAAATTTCCAGTGGTCGGAGGCGACTACGCGCTCGTTTATTATGCTCTGCGAAAGAGCTCTCCGTCGTTCGCCGGCGCTGCGAGCTTTGTTACGTTTGCGATGATGTTAGCCTCGATTGTCTTTATTCCTGCTGTGATCGCGCTCGGCACTGCCGACTACCTCAAGGTCATATGGCAGGTGGAGCCACGAGTGGCCGGTGCCGTTGTGACCGGTCTGGCCACGATAATTGCAATACTGCAGGTTCGACAGGCAGCCTTCGTCACCGGCATATTCCTCCTTATCGAGATGCTCGCCATTTTGGTCGTAACGTTTTTGGGGTTGGCAAATTGGCAGCGGGATCCCATCGACTTCTTTACCAACCCAGTCGTAGGCACTGCGGCAGGGCTGGAGCCGGTAGCGTTTGCATCGATATTGGCGCTGACTGCAGTCGCGGTTTTTGCATACAACGGTTACAACTACGCGATCTTCTTTTCGGAGGAGACACACGGACACAGTCGTGGAATCGCGAAGGCCATCCTCATATCCTTGATAGTCACAGTACTCGCAGAAATCATCCCGCTCTTCGCGGTGCTTGTCGGCTCTCCATCAATCGAAGAGTTGACGACCAGTGACAAAGGGCCGCTCACCTACTTTATTCTGGCCACGTCAAACAACTACGTAAACACGTTCTTATCGCTAGGTATCACCGTGGCGATCTTTAACGCGGTTATCGCCTGCATCGCCACCTATGGTCGCGTCCTTTTCGCTACGGCGCGGGACAACGCATGGCCAGAACCGATTAACGCACAGATCGCGAGCATCAATCACGTTACACGGACGCCGATGTTGGCGACCGCCCTCGTTGGCATTGTCGGAGTTGTGCTCTGCCTCACCGTTGAGCTCAACACGTTGATCCTGCTCACGGGAGCAAGCCTGGTCCTGAACTATGCGATGGTAGCCCTGGCCGCACTTATGGCGCGGATTAACGGCGCGACGACCCAAAGTCCCTATCGGATGCCGTTGTGGCCATTGCCGCCTCTGGCTGCCATCTGCGCCCTTCTTTACATAACATTCGAGCAGTCGTTGACGGCTTGGGTTGTCACAGGCGCAACCGCGCTGTTCGGCCTCGCATATTTCTTAATATACCTTTGGCCGCGCCGCGCTCACGCTTGGCAGATGCTCTTGCCAGTCCTCCACGATGCAGACGAGCAAGGTCATGCCAAAGGCGTAGAGGCGCGCGGGTACGATGGCATGTAGCCTCATATCGAAACCACGCCTTGTAGAATTGCGGACGAGGCGTTCTTGGATCGGATTTACCCTCTGCTGCGTGCGTGACATCGCATGCCCTGCGCGTCACTGAGAACGCTGTTCGGCGTTTTCTAGTTGCTGGCGCTTGCACCGAAGGTCGCCTTGGGAGGCAAAAGAACCATGTTGAAAACCCCATTCCACGACATGAACGTCAAGGCGGGGGGAAAGATGGTCGAGCTCTTCGGCTACTATTTGCCGTGGGAGTATTCCGAAGGGCACGAAAAAGAACATCTAGGAACACGGCAGGGCGCGAGTCTCTGTGACCTGCATTACATGGGAAACTTCTTGATTGAGGGTCCCGATGCCCTCGCATTCGTCCAAAAAGTCATGACCAACGATTACAGCCGCAAGAGCGTGGGCTCGATCCAATACACCGCTATGTGCGATGGCTCGGGCAACATGGTCGATGATGGCACTGTCTGGCGGCTCGCGGATCAGAAATACATGTTCGTGAGCGGTGCTGAGGATGATTTTGTTTGGCTCCAACAAAACGCCGAAGGTTTTGACGTCAACATCAAGAACATCACGGCCGATCACACCACATTGGCGCTTCAAGGGCCAAAGTCCCCCGTCGTGCTGCGTAAACTGACCACGTTCGATCTAAACGCAATCGGATACTATCGCTTCGTAGAAGCGCAAGTGGCCGGTGTGGATTGTATCCTGGCGCGAATGGGTTACACCGGCGAGTTCGGTTACGAACTGCATTTTCATCCGCGTCATGCGCAAAGCATGTGGTCAGCGATCATGGAGGCGGGGGCGGAAGTGGGTATCGTGCCTTGCGGACAAGCCGCGCTCGAGAGCCTACGACAAGAGGCCGGCTATCTCTTGGTAGGGAATGACCACGACAAAAACACGAATCCGCTGGAAGCGGGTATCGGTTTCACAGTCAAACTCGGCAAGTCGGATTTTAACGGTAAGAAGGCGCTTGGACAGATTGTGCAACGCGGTGTCACGCGGCAAATCGTTTGGCTCGATCTGCCCGCAGACGCCGTGCCAAAGACAGGCGACCCGCTTTACATCGGTGACAAACAAATTGGGCATGTAACAAGCGGGTCGTACTCGCCCACCCGCCAACGCGGGACGGCAATGGCATACGTCGATCCCGGTCATGCGATTCCAGGAATTGAAGTGACGGTCGCGATTGGAGGGAGTCGCCGACCTGCCACCCTTAGCCTGATGCCGCTCTACGATCCCGGTAATTGGCGGACGCGATCGCCGGCAAAGGGTTAGCACCATCGCGTCCCCTTGATGACAGGAGGAGGTCGAAGCATGACTCCCTTGGAAGTATTCCGTTCTCGTGTGGACACCAACGAATACGAGGCGTTCTTAACCGCCGATGGATTGCCGGCTGGTGAGGTTGCGTGGACGCGGAATACCGAACGCAACGGCCAGTCATACAAAGCCGGAATATGGCGGTCTCCGCGATCGGAGTGTCCCTACTATTTCGCGGCCGACGAAACATTTCTCATGATCGAGGGAGAGTTGCGGATCGTACTGGAAGACGGCACGACGCTGAGTTTTGGACCCGGCGACATAGGATCCTTTGAGAAGGGGACAAATTCGACCTGGACTGTCGTGGAACCCGTCGTACATTTTTTTGTCCAAACAACCTGAGCGGGCGCACTCGTCCCTTATCGGACGAGCAATGACGCGCGGCAACGGCAGCCAATGGGTGGGTTGGACCCACCCAACCGTTATAACTTGGCTCTATACGAAAGGCTCCGGCGGGAATATTGATAGGGCCAAGCTTGCGTATGTAACGAGAGGTTCGCCAGGAGACCGCCCCAATGGACCTCGCTCTCGTGCTAGGCAGAGACCGGGACGAATGCCTTCAAACTCAAATTTTTGAACAGATTCGGGGCATGATCCTTAATGGGCAACTCAAGAGCGGAATGAAGTTGCCCCCGAGTAGATTGCTTGCCGAGAATTTTGCGATCTCGCGCAATACGGTGCTGCTCGCATATGAGAGACTGACAGCAGAGGGCTACATTCAAGCCCGCGGCACGGCTGGCAATTTTGTGAGCCTGTCGTTGCCGGATGGCTTGCTACAGGTGGAAGCCTCGACTTGGAATTCCGATTCCGGGACGAGCAAACCGCGCCGGGATAAGCCCTCGCCCCTCCTTTGCTTTGCGGGTTACCCTGCAGGCCCCCACCTACCTCGTAGCATCCGTCCGAAATACGACTTCTGGGTTGGCCGTTCCGATCCTTCGACATTTCCTGTCAAAGCCTGGCGTCGAATTACAGTTCGCAAACTTTCGGGCGCTGGCTTCAATCTAACGGAATATGGCGATCCGGCGGGGCTGAAAGAGTTGCGCATCGCAATAGCCAATCGCCTGGGGCGATCGCGCGGGATGTCGGTGACGCCGGAGCAAGTGATTACGACCGCCGGTTCGCAGGATGGCCTCAACCTTGTTTGCCGTCTTTTTGATTGGCGAAAGTACCCCTTCTTTATCGAAAATCCTTGTTACAAAGGGGCGGCCTATTTGTTTAAGACTGTCGCTTCGGAACTGTATCCCATTCCCGTGGATGAAAACGGCATTGTCGTAGATAGGCTTCCGCGCGATCGACCAGGGGTCGTTTTCGTCACGCCATCCCACCAGTACCCGACCGGAGTAACGCTGTCTTTGTCGCGGCGGCTTTGCCTTCTTAAGTGGGCGGATCAGACGAACAGCTTCATCATTGAAGACGACTACGACAGTGACTTCCGGTATGACGGACCGCCGCTTACGGCACTCGCCGGGCTTGATAAGAGCCACCGCGTTTTTTATCTCGGCACCTTTTCCAAGTCGCTTGGTGCCGGTCTTCGGCTCGGTTACGCGGTCGTTCCCGCTGAGTTGGCAAAATCCGCGAGAGTCGCAAAGTCGCAGATGAACAGCGGACAGCCGTGGGTCGAAGAAGCGGTGCTCGCCGAATTTTTGACCTCCGGCCTATTCGATCGCCATCTGAGACGCATCCGGCACATCTATAAGGCGCGCAGGGATTGCCTTAGGGCGGCGTTAGAGCGCCATTTTGGAGTTTCTGACCTATATGGTGCGGAGGGAGGACTGCATGTCGTGTGGCGTCTGCCACCGGGATCGCCACCAGCTGACTTCGTTGAGCGTATCGCTCGGGAGGAAAGTATAGGTGTATATACTCTTCATAGCGGTGCCGCCCATGATTTCGGCCGGTCTTCGAGACAAGATCTGCTTGTTTTTGGCTATTCGTCGCTAAATGAACGAGACATTGAAGGCGCCATAGAGCGTCTTTCTCGCCTCCTCAAGACGGTCAAGTGCGAGCACTCGAGCCACGAAACGAGAGTAGGCGACCAAGCGCGCGCGACGCGCAAACGAGATGCGCCAAGTGAACTCGTCCGCGGAAAGCGGAAGGCGGCAGCTTGCGCCGTCGATGCCATGGGCAAGACCAGCGCAGCCAACCTTGGCTTGAAACACTCCCTATAGCCCTCGGTGAGCCTAAACACAGGCTCGACCAAGAATTCGTGTCTAGAGCCCGCGGCGTTCGTGCTCCCCGACGACTCAAGGGCGCTCCGGGCGCCTTTCTCCTTCTGCTCACCCACGTGGCCGTCCCGTGGCACCATCACAGTTGGAAGGTTTGGACCTTTCATTGCTGTGTCGCAGTCTGCACTCTCATCACGGAATTGGGGGCGAATGGTCAAATGCAATACTGGACGTTCGGCTGCGTCACGTCGTCAATTCGACCGGTCATCGGCGTTTTTCCATCCCAAGCCGGGACCGAACGGTGCGTGAACATGTCCACTCACGCTCGCGTCACTCTGGCGCGACTCTCCCGGTCCGGGCCGCCTTCGGCGGCCCGGACTCCCGTGGCCGCTGGTGACACCCGCGTCTGAAGGTCGAGAAGCAAGGATGGGACAGGAAAACCCAAAGCGGGGTGGCATACTCAGGGTCGGTCTCGACTGGGAGGTCGATATCATTGACCCGCCGGCTTCGTTCGGCGGCTGGAACACCGCACGCGTTGTCCAGCAAATGTTCGAAAGCCTGGTGGAAGACGATCTCCAGGACGAAACCTCGACCTACACGCGCCTCGTGCCCGCCCTTGCCACCCAGTACGAAATTTCGCCCGATGGCCGGCGCTATACGTTTCGTCTCCGAAAGAACGTGCGATTTCACGATGGCACGCCCTTCAATGCCGCCGCCGTAGTCTTCAACCTCGACCGCTTGCTGCGTAAAGGGGCACCACAGTTTTCTCCCATCGCCGCCGACTACAATCAGATGGCGATGCAAGGTGTCAAAGACGTTCACGCGCTCGATGAGCACACGGTCGAGATTGTTCTGAGCGAGCCGTTTGCGGAGTTCCTGCGCTGCATGACCCAAGAGGACGCCCCCGGCTCGGTCGTCTTTATCAGTCCGACCGCGTTGAAGCGCTACGGTAACGAAAAGATCGCCGATAACGCGGCAGGAACAGGGCCCTTCAAGTTCGGGTGGCGATTCCATACAAGGCATGGCAGTGGCGTCGAGGTCGTCCGGAACGACGACTATTGGGGCGGACCGCCCCACTTGGATGGGATCCGATTCACGCCGCTCCCCAGCGCTGACGATCGCGCTCAAGCGCTACTCGACGGCGACGTAGATCTCGCCTACGGACCCGAGCCGACGCGTCTCGAGGAGTTACGCGAAAAAGGCTTTATCGTCAGTGAAGGACCGATCCCCTACGTCTGGTACTTTATCTTCAATACGAGGGACCGCCCATTTAGCGATGCGCGGGTGCGCCGAGCCATCATATGTGGCTTCGATCGTCAACGTCTTAGCGACACTGTCTTTGGTGGCGCGACGAGAGTCATGGCGGGAATTTTGCCACCAGCATCGCCATCATACGAAGCTGACTTTCCCGAACTCTATCCTTATGACCCGAGACGGGCGAAGGCGCTGCTGGTTGAAGCCGGCTATCCGGATGGCTTGGAATTTACGATCCTCACGGCTACTGCCGGTTCGGCCCAGCTTGCGCCAATCAGCATCTGCGAAAGCATGGCACACGATCTCGCCAAGATCGGTGTCACGGTCAATATCGAGGCACGCGAAGACTGGGGGTCGTATTGCGAAGAGTGGCGTCTCGGAATTCCGGAAGGTATCGGACTGTCAGAGATGAGTTGGGGGATGTCCTGCGATGTTTGGATCGAACAGGTTGCTCACACAAGATATCTCTCTCCCAAGGGCTTCAACGCCGGCTACTATAGTCGGCCGGAGGTTGACAAGCTCTTGGATTCGGCGCGGAAGAGCCCGTCGGGCAAGCGGCGTGTGGCGCTTTACAGAAAGGCCCATCGACTCATCATGGAAGACGCATCCCTTCTGCCGGTCGTAACCGTCAGCAAGGGCATGGTCGCGTACGCGCCGAACGTTAAGAACTTCAAGTTTCCTCGCCAGAATTGGCACGACTTCAAGCGCGTGTGGATCAACTCTCCGGACTGACCGTAAGAGACGCGCGCGTGGCGTTGGGCCCGTGCCGGCGACCGTATGCTCGATGAGCAAATCGTAGGCAATAAGCACCGGCTCGAGCTTGCCTTCGCGGCGGAGCAGCAATTCGCCCGCCCCCTTCCCCGCTTACCGGCCGACTCCGGCTAAGCAACCGAAGCCAGGTAGTTTCGGGAAATTTCGGCCACGGGCCCGTCGTCGCGAATAGCGCCGTTGTCGAGCCAGATCGCGCGACTGCAGAACCGCTCCGCGAGCATCGTCGAATGGGAAGCAAGCACCAGGATCTTCGATCGCTGGATGAGATCCACGAGCCGGCTCTCGGCCCTCTTGATGAAAGAGGCATCCCCCGCCCCCAAAATTTCGTCGATGATGAGAATATCGGGGTCAATCGCCGTGGATATTCCGAACGCCAGCCGGAGCCGCATGCCGGTGGAGTAGGCGCCGACGCGAAGATTGAGGTATTCGCCGAGTTCGGTGAAGGCGGCGATTTCCTCGCGCCGAGCCCGTATTTCCTCCGGTGCGATACCTTGGAGCAGCAGACAGAACTCGATATTGTCAAACCCAGATACGTCGTCACGCATGCCGAGTCCGGCGGTCAAGAGCGCCCCCACGGTTCCGTCGATCACGATCGTGCCCGAGACCGGCGGATAGATGCCCGCCAGGACCCGCAAGAGCGTCGATTTGCCGGCACCGTTGGCACCAATCAGCGCCACCCGCTCGCCGTGCCCGAGCGTCAGATTGATACTCTTCAACGCGTGCAGGACGATGCGCTGCCGGCTGTCGGCGCCAAACCTCGATGTCTTGAACGGGGCCGTGAGCAAGCGCTTGAAGGATCGCTCCTCCGATCGCAGCAGTGGAAAGTCCACCGACACATCCTTGGCTTCAACGCGCGCGAAGGTGGTTTTCATAGCCAATAGACGACGCGGGTTCGGTAGCGGCCATAGACCAGTGTCGCTGCAACGAACCCCAGCATCGTGATGACCCCGACAAATGCGTAGGCGTTGAGCGAGGGAATCTCCCCCAACAGCGGATCGCGCACGACGGCAATGAGGCTCGTCAGCGGATTGATGTCGGCAATCCATTGGCGCGATCCGAGCGCGGAGGGAAACCATATCACCGGCGTGATGAACACCAGCACCTGCAGGATGTTGGTGGTGATCGGCTGCAAGTCGCGAAAGCGAGTCCCGATGAGCCCGAGAAGCGGGATCACCCAAAGCGCTTGGAGAAACAACAGTAGCACCCCCAGAGCCGCCAGCGGCAACAGTGCCAACGTCAGTTTCCCCGCCACGACCACCACAAGAAATGCGACCGCGAAGTGATGCATGAACACGAGAATATTCCTCCACATCACGCGAAGCACGTAGATGAACAGGCTTGCCCGCACCTGTCGGATGTAGGATTCGGACTCGACAAAGGTCGAGACGGATTCGCTGGCAACGGACGATATGAAGCTCCAGCAGGCAAGCCCGAGCGCCACGAACGGCACATAGTCCCTGATGGGTTGCCGGAAGAGCGTACTATAGACGAGGCTGAGGGTTGCGATGAAGACGGCGGCCGAGAGCGCAAGCCAGAAGGGGCCGAGCCACGAATAACGGTAACGCGCCAAGAGATCGTGCCAGGCAAATTTGCCCCAAAGCCGCCAAGCAAGAAAACCAGACCGCGCGTCATCAAGCGTCTCCTTGCAGCGAATCAATCGCCTCGCTACCATTTTGCGGACGCTCCCGTTTTGGCCTCGAACTTAAGAACAACAGATCGCCATATTGCACCCGGCGAATCGACCAGAATAAAGCAAGTGTGGAGGGTCACGTTCCAGTGGCACCTAGTTGCGGGATTTGGGCCGATTCTGGCGCCCATGAACTGGGGGTTTATGCGCCATTCTAGATAAATTGGACTGAAAATCTCTTCGCAACGGTCACTAAGCCAGGAGTCGAGATTTGCCAAGAAATGAGGCTAGTCCGTCGTCTGCCGCCCGTGGCTCGGGACCCTTCGACTTCGCCCTCATTGGCGCTGCCGGATACATTGCCCCCCGTCACATGCAGGCAATCAAAGCCATCGGCGCCGACCTGAAGGCGGCCCTCGATCCCAAAGACGCGACCGGCGCCGTCAGCGGCCATTTTCCGCAGGCAAACCTATTCGTGGAGCTCGATCAATTCGACCGCCATGTCGACGCGCTCAAGCGTCGGGGCGAAGGGATCGACTACGTATCGATCTGTTCACCCACTTACCTGCACGAAGCCCATTGCGCTCACGCCTTGCGCTCGGACGCGGACGCCATCTGCGAGAAGCCGATCGGCCTAAATCCGTCGGTCCTCGATGCACTCGAGGAGATCGAGGTCAAGAGCGGCCGTCGCGTTTTTGCGATCCAGCAACTGCGATTGCATCCGGCAATTGAAGCTCTGAGGTCGAGGGTTCTTGCTTCGTCAAACAGCACGTTCAGTGTCGATGTCACCTACGTGACGGCGCGTGAGCCATGGTATCACGCCTCGTGGAAGGGCGATCATGCCAAGTCCGGCGGCATCGTGATGAACATCGGCTTGCATTTCATCGATGCCCTTATTCACGTCTTTGGACCCGCCACTTTGAGCATCGTCCATCTTCGCGACTACGACCGCGCGGCAGGATTTCTCGCGTGCGGCCGCGCTACCGTTCGCTGGTTCCTGTCCGTAAACGCCGACGACTTGCCTCCAACGTCAGGCACGTCGACCTATCGTTCGCTCAACCTCGACAATGAAGAGATCGACTTGTCAAACGGCTTGGTGGAACTTCACACGCGAAGCTATCAGGAGATCGTCGCAGGGCGCGGCCTGGACCTTCGCTCCACGCGACCCGCCATAGAGATCGCCTCTGCTTTCGCTTCGGCACCAATCGAACCGCACCGCGGCGAACGCCATCCGCTCGTGCAGAAGCATTTGAAGATGAACCAACGGCATTTGGTGCAGGGGGCAGGCGCGTTTGCATCTCCCCACCCGGGACTCGACCCATCATCCCTATAGGCCGCAATGACCGAGCAATGGCACGATGATCCTCGCTTCCCGGGCGTGCGTATTCACCAAAGTTCCTACGTCGATGATGCCGTAAGCATTGGTGAAGGCACGGTGATCTGGCATTTCTGCCATTTGCTCGCCGAGGTTTCGATCGGACGACGCTGCTCGATAGGACAGAATGTCATGATCGGTCCGCGCGTGGCGATTGGCGATGGCTGCAAGATTCAAAACAATGTCAGCCTGTACGAGCGTGTGATCCTGGAGGATGAGGTGTTTTGCGGCCCGAGCTGCGTATTCACCAACGTCGCCCATCCGCGCGCATTCATCTCACGTAAGACCGAATTCGAGTCAACCCGCGTCAGGCGCGGAGCCACGATTGGGGCAAACGCGACAATCACGTGCGGCCACACGATAGGCGCGTATGGCTTCGTCGCGGCAGGCGCCGTGGTCACAAGCGATGTCCCCGACTTCGCGCTCATGGCAGGCGCCCCTGCCCGCAGGATCGGATGGGTGAGCCGCGCGGGGGAGACGCTCGGCGACGACTTCGTCTGTCCTCGCGACGGCTCACGCTACCAGTTGCGGCCCAATGGCAGCCTCGAACTCGCTTCCGATTGATCCGAGGCTTGCGGCATGGACATTCGCGGTAAGAAACTTGTGGTCATCGGCGGGGCGGGTCTCATCGGCTCGCACTGCGTGGATTTGCTGACCCGCGAGGATGTCGGGCAAATCATTATCTACGACAACTTCACACGTGGAACACATGACAACATCGCCACGGCGCTGCGCGATCCGCGAGCAAAGGTCTTTGAAGCCGGCGGCGATATCGGACACACCGACATCCTTCACGCGGCGCTCGAAGGCGCAGACGGCGTTTTTCATTTTGCCGCGCTGTGGCTGCTGCAGTGCCAGGATTTTCCGCGCGCTGCGTTCGACGTAAACATTCGCGGCACCTTCAATGTCATGGAGGCTTGCGTGGCGCAGAAGGTCGAGCGGCTGGTCTATTCCTCGTCCGCCTCGGTCTATGGCGACACGGTCGAAGAGCCGATGACCGAAGAGCATCCGTTCAATAACAAGAACTTCTACGGAGCGAGCAAGATCTGCGGCGAGGCGATGTTGCGCGCCTTCCATCACCGCTATGGATTGAACTACGTCGGCCTGCGATACATGAATGTCTATGGCCCTAGGCAGGACTATCGCGGCGCCTACGTCGCCGTTATCATGAAGATGCTCGATGCAATCGATCGCGGCGAAGGTCCTACGATCTTCGGCGATGGGTCCGAGTCGTTCGATTTCGTCGCGGTCGAGGATTGCGCCCGGGCGAACCTTTGCGCGATCAAGTCGAGCGCGGTCGATCGCTTCTACAATGTCGGAACGGGTAAACGTGTCTCGCTCAGGCAAATCGCCGAGAAATTGCTCGAGTTGACCGGCTCCAATCAGCCGATCCAGTTTGCGCCACGCAACCAAGCAACGCTGGTGCGCAATCGCATCGGCAGCCCGGTCAGGGCGAAGGCTGAAATCGGCTTCGAGGCCGGGATCCCGCTCGATGAGGGCTTGAAGCGGTTGATCTCATGGCGCCGGTCACAAATCGGAGCGGCGACGAACGGGAAAAGCGAGAGCGCGGCCTAGGGCGTTGAGCCCTCCATAGTTGGGGCCACACAATCATGTGCGGTGTTGCAGGTTTGTTGAATTTGGACGGTGCGCCCGTCTCTCCGGAGACTTTGCGGCGCATGACCAAGGCAATCGCGCATCGGGGGCCGGATGGGGAAGGCCTTTGGATCGAGGGAGCGGTCGGGCTCGGTCATCGGCGCCTCGCGATCATCGACCTCAGTGCGGCCGGACGCCAGCCCATGCACACGGAAGATGGGCGGTACGTCCTGTCCTACAACGGCGAAATCTACAATTTCCGCGAATTGCGCGTGGAGCTGGAGGCTAAGGGATTTCGCTTCCGGTCACGCACGGACACCGAGGTGCTGCTCTACAGCTTGGCCGCGTGGGGCCTCGCCGCCCTCGATCGCCTGAACGGCATGTTTGCCTTTGCGCTGTGGGATCGCGTTGAACGGCGGTTGACGCTCGCGCGCGATCGCTACGGGGTGAAGCCGCTCTACTACTGCATGTCAGGCCGGACCGTCATGTTCGCATCCGAAACAAAGGCGTTTCTGTCTCATCCCGACTTTCGCCCGGCCATCGATCCGGAAGCGCTGCTCGAGTATTTTACCTTCCAGAATTTCTTCACCGACAGAACGCTGTTCCGGGGCGTGCACGTCGTGCCGGCGGGCTCTTATCTCACGCTGGCGGCGGCCTCTGCGGCAGATTGCAAGGTTACCGCATACTGGGACTTTCAATTCAAAGAGCCTGATCGGATCCGGCCGGAAAACGCCTATATCGAAGAACTCGACCACCTGCTCCGTCAGGCCATAACGCGCCAACTTGTCGCCGATGTGGAGGTGGGCGCGTATCTCTCCGGTGGGATGGACTCCGGAACCATCGCGGCGATCGCTACGCGTTCGCTGCCGCACATGCGCACCTTCACCTGCGGCTTCGATCTCAGCTCGGCCTCCGGCGTTGAGCTCGATTTCGACGAACGCGAGGCAGCCGAGAATACCTCCCGCGTCCTCAAGACCGAGCATCATGCGATCGTACTGAAGGCGGACGACATGGAGCGGGCGATGCCAAAACTCGTCTGGCATCTCGAGGAACCGCGGGTCGGCCAGAGCTATCCCAATTTCTACGCAGCCCAACTCGCCAGCAAATTCAACAAGGTGGTCCTGGCAGGGACAGGCGGCGACGAGATTTTTGGCGGCTACCCATGGCGCTATTTCAGGACGACGGCGCAACAGGATTTTGGGCAGAACCTCGACGATTACTACGCCTATTGGCAGCGGCTCATCCCTGGCACGATGACGCAAGACGTCTTTCGGCCGATCTGGAATGACGTGTCGCATGTGTCCACGCGGGACATTTTTTGCGACGTGTTCGCCAAGCATGCAGGCGAACCGGCTCGGCCGGAGGACTACATCAATCAGTCGCTCTATTTCGAGGCCAAGACATTCTTGCATGGACTCCTGATGGTGGACGACAAATTGTCGATGGCGCACTCTCTGGAGACCCGGGTCCCCTTTCTCGACAACGATCTGGTCGATTTCGCAATGAGGCTGCCAACGCGGTTCAAGCTTCGCCAACCGGACGTAACGGCGGCGAATGGGAACGGGCAGAACGAGGGACCGGCCGGCACCTCTCGACGCGTCAATGACGGCAAGCTGCTCTTGCGCAAGGCGATGGATCGTCACCTGCCCCCGGCGGTGACCCGGCGCAGCAAGCAAGGTTTTTCAGGACCGGATGCGAGTTGGTTCAGAAACGAGGGCGCCGAGTTTGTGCGCGCCGTTCTTGAGCCAAGACATGCAAAGCTTTGGTCCTATCTCGACCGTCAAGCCACGCGGCGGCTCATCGACGAACATTTCGAGGGCAAACAGAACCGGCGGCTATTGATCTGGTCGCTGCTTTATTTCGAGGAATTCCTGAGAGCAAGCTGGCAGCCCGATGAGAGCGAGGTCTTCTCGCCGGCCGCGATTTCAGCTATTCCGTCGGAACTCTCGGGGCCCGAACCGGAAACCGTCGTGAATTGACCAACGCCAGCCGCTCGATTCTCGTGACCGGCGCGAACGGCCTGTTGGGTCGGGCCACTCTCACGTGGCTTGGCCCCGCGCGCCGCGTCTACGCATTGACCCGAAAGCCGCCGCGGCAACCTCTGCCGCCCAACGCCACGGTTCTCGTGCATGATTTGCAGCGGCGGGATGATCCTCCATTGCCGGAAGCACCTGACACAATCATCCATTTGGCCCAGTCACCTCGCTACCATGAGTTCCCCGACGGCGCGACGGAGGTGTTCGACGTAAACGCCGGATCGACCCAGCGCCTGCTGGATTGGGGCTACCGCAACGGCGTGCGTCGCTTCATCTACGCATCCACCGGCGGGCTTTATGGCCACGGCGAGCACGCCTTTCGGGAGGATGCTCCGGTCGGCGGCGGCGCAGCTCTCGGACACTATTTTGTCAGCAAGCGTTGCGGCGAGCTTCTGGCTCAATCCTACGCGCAGCAAATGATCGTCATCGTGCTGCGCCTGTTTTTCGCCTACGGCCCCGGCCAGTCCAAGACCATGCTGATGTCGCGACTGATCGACCGCGTGATCCATCGGCAGTCCATCGTCTTACAAGGCCAGCACGGCTTCCGCCTCAACCCGATCTACGCAAGCGACGCCGCAGCCGCGATCGGAACGGCCGCTTCATTGGAGGAGAGCGAGACGATCAATGTCGCCGGGATGCAGGTTGTCACCTTGCGCGAGATCGCTACGACAATTGGCGATTTGGTCGGACGCGCCCCCCAGTTCGAAACGCGGCCGGGCGAGCCCGCCAAGCATCTCATCGGCTGCACCGATAAGATGCAGCACCTGTTGGGCACGCCGAAAGTTGGAATTAAGGTGGGACTCCGGCAAATGGTAGAGTGCGACTGGGTCAAGGGTACAACAGCTTCAAACAGGTGAGATCCTCGCCCCGATTGGCCGGTTTCGTCAGGCAACAATTGTGACCAGAGGGTCAGAATGGACCGAGAGCGCATCGAATGTGGCATGCAGTGAAGCGCCTGCTTGGACTGGCCGATCGGCCCCCGGCCGCCACGAAGCCGGTCCCGTCAACACTCGCCACCGACGCGGCTATACGCTACCTGCTCGACGAGGTCAGCGATCTTCGCATCCTTGTCCGCGATCTCGCGGCCAAGGGCGCTACACGAGCCGGCGACGCGCTCTACTCTCACGAAAGTTTTTCGTATCAATGGGATCGGATCGGCGAAGGGCGGCACTTGCTCGGCGACCCAGGTTTCGAAGCCGAGATGTCAGGAATGATCTCGAGATATACAGACATGCCGCTTGATTGGTTCGCCGGCAAGTCCGTGCTCGATGCGGGATGCGGCAATGGCCGATGGAGCATCGCCTTCGCCAGATTGGGCGCTCAGGTCACGGCAATCGACCGGAATCCAAACCTCATCGCCGAACTGGAGAGACGCTGGAGGCCGTCGCCGAACCTCAAGGCACGCCAAGCCGACCTGCTCGAACCGCTGCCGTTCAAGTCCGGGTTCGATATCGTGTGGTGCTATGGCGCCGCTCACCATACCGCAAACACCAGGCTCGCGGTCGAGCGCGTCGCGGCGGCCGTCAGCCCCGGAGGACGACTGTTCCTGATGATCTATGGCGAACCCCGGACGGAGGCGGAGTTCAATGAAATAAATGGCTATGTCGAGCTTCGCCGGGCAACGCGTTTCATGACATTCGAAGAGCGGCAACGCTATATCGAACAGAGATTTCCGAAGGAGCTCGTGCACGGCTATTTCGACGCCATCAGCCCCAGAATCAACGACCTGCATCGGCTCGAGGAAATCGAATCGTGGCTTCGCGAAGCCGGCCTCGCCAACATCCGGACAACGCTTGAATCAAGGAATCATCACCTTGTCGCCGATCGACCAATCCGGTAACGCCAACATCGCTCAGAACGGGCAGCCCCGCGCCGGCCGGCTCGATCATGACCAAATCGGCATCTGGCGTTCCGGCTCGCGGCGGGCGCCCCGGTCATCGCCATGATCCGCGACGATTGCCTTGCATGGCTGCGCTCGTTTGAAGGGCGGCACGGCCGTCCCCTAAGGGTCCTTCACGTCGGCAACATCGCCAACAATGCCTACCTGAACGCAAAATTTCTGCGCTCGGTGGGAGTGGACGCGCACGTCGTTTGCCGCGATTACGATCATGTGATGGCGACGCCTGAATGGGAAGAGGTGGAGCTCCTTCGCCCGCACGGCGACGATCTCCACCCGGTTTTCGCCGCGGAGGATCTCGGCGCCTACCGGCGGCCATCCTGGTTCGTAAGCGGTTCGCTCCCGTCCTGCGTCATGCAGGTCGAAGCGTTGCGGGGAAAGGAGCCGTCGCGGCTCCGTAAGGTGCAGAACCAATTCGTGGAACGGGCTGTAAGCCTGACGAACAGGCTGTTTGGCTCTTGGCCGTCGATCGCGTTGCGGCAATGTCTGACGGAGCCAAGCCGTTTTGCCTATAACCTGCTTCGAGGCTTGGAATCGCTTTCGGGCCTATCGATCATGAACCGATGGGCGAAGCCAACTCTGCCCATCGACCACGCGCCCGCTTATCGTGTCCTCATCGACGACTTCGATCGGCTTTTCCCCGAGCGGCCGGATCGGCTGACCGCTTATGACATCATCCCATTTCAGTCCGCGGTAAAGGCCTACCGCGACATGTTTCGGCACTACGATATCGTCCAGTGCTACGCGACCGATCCGATTTTTGGATTGCTGGCAGACAAACGGCCCATCGTCGCGTTCGAGCATGGAACTTTGCGCGCGTTCACGATGGGTGATGTACCGCTCCACAGGCTAAACGCGCTGGCCTACCGCAAGGCGGATCATGTGTTGATCACCAACGGCGACTGCCTCGCCTATGCCAAGCGATTGGGGATCGAAGCTTACAGTCCGATGATCCACCCGATCGATGTCGAGCAGCATCGTCGCGACTATGGCGATGCGATACAAGCTTTGCGGGGGGAGATCGGCGCCGACGTCATCCTGTTTTGTCCGACCCGTCACGACTGGGATATCAAGGGAACCGACCGCTTCATTCGCGCCTTGCCGCTCATCAAGCAGCGCGCAAGCGGCCGCGTGAAACTTGTCCTCGTCCGCTGGGGTCTTAATATTGCCGAAAGCGAGGCGTTGATCGGGGATCTCGACTGCGAAGACGACGTGGTTTGGCGCCCCACCCTGTCGCGGATTACGATGATTAAACACATTCGCGCGGCGGACGTCGTGCTCGACCAGATGGTGCTTCCGGTGTTTGGGTCCACAGCACCTCAGGCCATAGCCGCCGGAAAGCCGGTGATTTCGAGCTATGTGCCGGAAGAGACCCTGTGGCTCATTCCCGAACCGGCCCCGACGTTGTCCGCATTTTCGTCCGACGACGTCGCCGCGGCGGTTGCCATGGCGCTCGACCCCGCCTGGCGCGCGGACTACGAAAAGCGAGCGCGATACTGGACGGATCGCTATCATCATCCAGACAACGTGATTTCGCAGCATCTCGGCGTTTACCGGAAGCTATTGCAGGGTGACGGTCGAGATGCGTTGCCGGCCTCGCCAACGGAACCTTCGACAGAGCGCGTCGGCCGTCAGGCGTCATGCCATGCCTGACGCAGCTTCAAACCCAGCCAAGACCGCAGCAAGGCGCGGGTTTCAAACAGCGCGGACGAGCTATTGGAAGCACCTCGGGGTGCGTGCCGTTTATCTTCTGGTGGATATCGTCCTGTTCGTGCCGCTGGTCGTGCTCACCGCGCTTTCACGCCTGGCGCCGCGGCCGTTCGATGTCGGATTGGGGCCGCTCCCGAGCGTCAACAACCGGTATCACAAGCAATGCCTGGAGCGTTTCGGCTACCGCAGCGAGACCTTCGTCTATCACACTTGGTACCTGACCTCCGATTTCGACATCCAGTTTCAGAAATACGTGCCGCGCGCTTTCGGGCCTTACGTTGCCTATGTCGTCTGCCTCTTTCGCTATAAATGCCTCTACACCTACTTCACCGGCGGACCGCTCGGCTTCACGACGCTCCTCGCCCGCTGCGAGCCCTTTCTTTTTCAACTCGCCGGCATCAAGACGGTCATCATGCCGTACGGCGCCGATGTTCACGAGCTCACCCGCTCACAGAACTGGTTGATGATCGACGGCTACAGCAGGGACTATCCCGGCTTTCGCCACAGCAGGGTTCGGACCGCGACACTGACCGACGTTTGGACGCACGGCGCGAGCCATATCATCTCCGGATGCGATTGGGTCGACTTCATGTATTTTTGGGACACGCTGACGCTCGCCCATTTCGCTGTCGACACTGACGCTCTGTCGGTGGAAGCGGAAGACAGGGGCCCGCTGGACGAGCCCTGCACACCGCTACGACTCATCCATGCCACGAACCACCGCAGTTTGAAGGGCACGGGCCAGATCGTTCGTGCGGTCGAGGACCTGCGCGCCGAAGGCATGCCGGTCGAATTGTCGATCGTGGAGGACGTGCCAAACGTGGAGATGCCACAACGCATTCGGAGCGCCGATGTCGTCATCGACCAGGTGGTGATTGGCTGGTACGCGATGTTCGCGCTCGAGAGCATGGCCATGGGCAAGCCCGTGGTTTGCTACATTCGGCCGGACCTGCACGAGTTCTACATGGGAGCGGGTCTGTTGGAGCCGGGTGAGCTGCCGCTGATCGACACCTCAGTGCTTCGGTTGAAGGAAACTTTGCGGCATCTCGCTTCGCGTCCACGGCGCGAGTTGCGAGAGACCGGACTGCGCTCTCGCGCCTTTGTCGAGAAGCACCACTCCATCGAGGCCGTGGGCCGGATCTTTCATCGCATCAATCAGGAATTGGGTTTGAGGCCGACACGCTCGGAGCGCAGTACGCTCGCGGGCAGTTGAAATCTCCCGGCATATTGCTCTAATGCGACATGAAGTTCATTTGCCGGACGGTTACTCCCGCGATTTTCCTTGGCCTTTGCGCGCCGGCGCTAGGCCAGGACCTGCCGGAAACCTTTCCGCCTGTCTGGGAGAAGGTCACAGAGTTCTACATCAACAGCGGTCCGCCTCGGCAATATAGCGGCCCCGTCGAGATTTCGAATTGCTTCAATACAGGATCGGGCTGCAAAGACTCGCGTGGACCCGAACCCGGCGTGTGGGCCGTTGTCGACCTAACGCTTGCGCCATGGAATTTACCGAGCAACGCCAAATGGGCGGACTTGCGTGGGCGGGTCATCATCACGCACGGAACCACGCAGGAAATGGCTTCGAGTGGAATCGCCTTCCGGGCCGTTGGCGACGCGCGCGTATCGTGCACACCTGAGAACTACATGGGGCAAGGGGTCGAGACCCAGACCGATGGCGGAATACGAACGAACATGTCGACGTGGGTGCCGCTCACTGACGGCAAATTCGAGGTGTGCTGGTCGAAGTCGACGTCAGGGACATGGCCCACGAACGCCTCTTATGCCTTCAACCTCTCAATTCAGGCGTGGGCGCGCTGATCCAGGCCGACCTGAGCCGATCAAGTGTGACCCCCGAAGATGGCCTGTAGAGACTATGTCTTTGATACGTCTGATTTTTTGGCGAGATCCTCGCCTTCAAGCGGATCGTCTTCGAGCGCGCGATAGGCCGCGCCTTCGAGATCCTCGAATTGGCCCGAGCGGAGCGCCCACATGAAGGCCGCAAGTCCAAGTGTGCCGAGCAATAACGCTATTGGTAGCAGCCACGCGAGAGCCGTCATGGATGCCCCCTGCCCGCCAGCCGCGCAGCATTGGCAACAACGAGGATCGATGAGGTGGACATGACAATGGCGGCGATCAGCGGCGTGACAAGGCCGGCCATCGCCAGCGGCACGCAGATGACATTATAGACGGCGGCGACGGCGAAGTTCTGAAACGCCATGGCGCGCGCCCGTTTGGCCGTGGCGATCGCCTCCAGCAGCGGGGCAAGCTTCTCGCCTTGAAAGACGAAGTCGGCCGCGCGTTGGCTGATATCGGCGGCGCTTGCCGGCGACATCGAGGCATGCGCCGCCGCGAGCGCCGGCGCGTCGTTGAGCCCATCGCCGACCATGAGCGCCTTGCGGCCTTGGCCCGCGCGGGCATTGAGCCAGGCAATCTTGTCGGCGGGCTTAAGCTCGGCACGCCAGAGGTCGATACCGGCCTGGCGCGCCACGCGCTCGACCACGCCCGCGCGATCGCCCGAGAGAAGGGCGAGTCGGTAGCCTTGGCTTTTCAGCGTCGCCATGACCTCGCGCGCGTCGCTTCGCAGGCTGTCGGTAAAGCGGAACCGCGCCGGCGTTTCGTCGCCGCGCCGGTACCAGACCTCGCTCTCATCGCCCTCGCTTTCCACGCCGCACCACGCGGCTGAGCCGAGCCTCTCCTCCCCTTGCGGCGATGAGCGCGCAAGGCCGAGACCGGGCGCTTCCGCAATACCGTCCGCCGGCTCTACGCTGCCAAGCCGCGCCTCGGCCGCGGCGACGATGGCCTTGGCGTAAGGATGGCGGCTTGCGGCAGCCAAGCTTGCGGCCGCGGCGAGCACAGTATCGGAAATGGGATCGTCACCGCTGAGCTCAGGCCGCCCGAGAGTCAGCGTGCCGGTCTTGTCGAACACGACCAGGTCCGCTTCGGCGATGCGCTCGAGTCCGTCAGCGGCTTTGACGATGACCCGGCGGCGAAACAGGCGGCTTGCCGCCGCGATCTGCACCGCGGGAACGGCAAGCGCGAGCGCGCAGGGACAGGTGATGATGAGCACGGCAATGGCGTAGGTGAGCGCCGTCTGCCAGGTCGCGCCAGCGAGCAGCCAGCCCAGAAACGTCGCTAACCCCAACACGTGCACGGCCGGCGCATAGATCGCCGCCGCGCGGTCCGCGAGCCGCCGATACCGCGCCTTCCCTTGCTCAGCCGCGAGCATGAGCCGGCTGATCTCGGCAAGGAGCGTTGCATTGTCTGCGGTCTTGACCGTGACGGAGAGCGGCACCGTCAGATTGAGCGTGCCGGCATAGACTTCGCGGCCGGGCGCAACGGCGAGCGGCGCCGTCTCGCCGGTAATCAGGCTTTGATCGACCTCTCCCGTTCCGGCAAGCACCACGCCGTCGGCGGCGACCCGCTCTCCAACCGCCACCAAAAGATGATCGCCGGGGCGGAGCGCATGCGCCGGCATCTGGCGGCGCGTGCCGTCTGGCTCGACGATGGTGGCGATCCCGCTTTGCAGACCAAGCAAATTCTGCGCTTCGCCGCGGGTGCGGACGCGCAAGGTCTCGTCGAGAAAGCGGCCCACCAGCAGGAGGAACAGCAACGATACGGCGGCGTCGAAATAGACCTGCTCGCTGCCGCGCATGGTCTGATAGACGCTCATGAAGGTGGCAAGGATAATGGCGAGCGAGATCGGCACATCCATGTTGAGGCGGCGGCCTCTGAGCGCGGAAAGCGCCGAGCGGAAGAAGGGCTGCCCGGCATAGGCAACGGTCGGGAGCGCGATCAGGGCCGAGATCCAGCGGAAGGCGACTGCCATCGCCGGGTCCATGTCGGTCCCCTCCCCCGACCACACCGCAACCGAGATCAGCATGATATTCATGGCGGCAAAGCCGGCCACCGCCATGCACCGCAGCAGGTATTTCTGCCGCGCGTCGTCGCTTGCGGCTTTCGCCGTCTCGATCGGCGCCGCGGTAAACCCTGCCACTTTGAGCGCGGCGATGAAATCGGCAGCGCTCGCCTTCGCCTGGTCGTAGACGACGCTGAGGCGTTTTGCCGAGAGAGAGGCGCGCGCGGTCTCGGCACCCGGGACTTTCAGCGCGGCACGCTCAACAGAGCGCAGACAGCCGCCGCAATGCATGTTCTCGATGGCAAGGGTCAGCGCGGCGCCTTCAGGAACCACTCTCTCAGCGCCCGCGGCAAAACGATCGGCTGGGCTTTGCGCGGTCATGGCGTCTCCCCCACCATAAGACGCTGCTTGAGCCGATAGGCGCTACTGCGGTCCTCGCCCTCACGCCGCGAGGCGATGTCGACCACCCACTGCCCCGGCGCGAGGCGTAAGGCGGCGGCGTAGATACCCTCGCCCGACTCCGCCAGAGTGACACGACGATCCTCCCGGTCCGTCGCGGGCCGCTCGAGTTTCGCGCCGACATGGAGCCCCGCGACGGGCGAGGCCTCCCTGTCGAGGACCTTCAGCGTGAGCCTTCCAGCCTTGTCGTCGTAGGCAAGCTCGGTTCGCCAGCCGCGCTCGTCCTGCCGTCTCGCCGCTTCGAGCGTCTCGTTATAGTGAAGACCCTTGCGGTAGGCATTGGACGTTTCACCGCCGCTGAAGGTGGACACGGCGAAGTAGAGAAAGACGGCGTTGGCAAGGATCATAACGCCGAAAAAGGCGACGAGGCCGAGCAGAACATGCCGGCCATCGATCGTTCCAGTTTGGCGGGTCCGCGCCGTCATCGTTCGGGCCCCTGGAACGTGGTCTCGTGTTCGGCTTGCGTCTGGCCGTCTTCAGCGGTGACGACAAAGGAGAAATCGGTGTCCGCGTCGGGAAGCGCCGCGCTCGCATTCTTGTCGAGAGCGACATAGGCCCTGATCGACTGAAGCCCGTCGGCGGGGACGGTAATCGTTGGGTCGGTCTCATTCTCATGCCCGACGATTGTCAGCGTGGCACCGGGCAATCCCCTCACCGCCACTGTAAAATCCCGCGGCAGATAGGCCTTGTTCAGCAGCTTGATCGTGTAGCCGTTGCGGACGCCGCCGTCTGAGAGCTTCACATAGAGCGGATTGCGGTCATGCAGCACGTTCACGTCGAGGTCGGCCCTGAACATCAGCGCCGTCAGCATGATCGCGCCGACGACGGCGATCGCCCCGGCATAGAGCACCACGCGCGGGCGCAGGAGGTTGGGGCGGAGCCCCTCTTTTCCCGCCGATTCCAGATTGCGCACCGTGTCGTAAGCGATCAGCCCGCGCGGCCTTTCCACTTTGTCCATGATCTCGTTGCAGGCATCGATGCACAGCGCACACTGGATACATTCGAGCTGGGACCCGTTACGAATGTCGATGCCGGTTGGACAGACCGCGACGCATTGGCGGCAATCGATGCAATCGCCCCTGCCCTCCCAGCTTTGCCCCGCTTTGTGCGGCCCGCGCTTCTCGCCGCGCCAGCCCCTGTACGAGATGAGCAGAGAATCGCGATCGATCATGCCGCCCTGGATGCGCGGCCACGGGCACATATAAATGCAGACCTGCTCGCGAGCGATGCCGCCGAGCACATAAGTGGACGCGGCAAAGAGGCCGACGAAGACATAGGCCAGCATTGGGGCGTCGAAATTGGCGAGTTGGCGGGCTAGCGTCGGCGCGTCGGCGAAGTAGAACACCCAGGCGCCGCCGGTCGCGAGCGCGATCAGGAGCCAGGTGAAATGCGTGGCGCTTTTTCGCCACAGCGTCTCGAATGCCCAGGGCGTCTTGTCGAGACGCATGCGCTGGTTGCGGTCGCCCTGGAAGAATCGCTCGACCGCAATCATCAGATCGGTCCACACCGTCTGCGGGCAGGTGTAACCGCACCATACGCGGCCTGCGATCGACGTGACCATGAACAGCACGAGCGCCGCGAGCACGAGGAGCCCGGTCACGTAGTAGAATTCCTGCGGCCAAATCTCGAGAAAGAAGAAGTAGAAGCGGCGCGACGGAAAGTCGATCAGCACGGCCTGATCGGGCAGGTGCGGACCACGATCCCAGCGCAGCCACGGCACGGCGTAGTAGATCGAGAGCGTGACCGCCATCACGATCCACTTGACGGTGCGAAACGTCCCCTCCGCGCGCTTCGGATAGACCTTCTGGCGCGCGGCATAAAGTGGCATCTCGCCGCCATGCACCGTCGGCGCGTCGCTTCGCGCGATGCCGGGGGCGGCTTCGGTGAGCGCCACTCCGGCGCCGGAATGGCCCGGCGTTGTGCCCTCGGCGTAGCTTCTCGGGTTCTCCATCAACATCTCTGCGAACGGGCTCGCTTATTCGCCCCCGCCAAGCGCGTGAACGTAAATGGCGAGCTCCTTGATGGTCTCGGGATCGAGACGGTGAGCCCAGGCCGGCATCACGCCTGCTCTTCCCGCATTGACGGTCGCGGCAATGGTTGCCTTGTCGCCGCCATAGAGCCAAAGCTGGTCGGTAAGGTCGGGGGCGCCGAGTTCGTGATTGCCCTTCCCTTCGGGTCCATGGCAGGACGCGCAGCTCGCCGCGAAGATCTTGGCGCCGCGCGCGGCCGCTTGCGGATCTGCGGCACCGCCCGAAAGCGACAGCACATGGTCCGCGACGTCGCCGATTTGATCCGGCGGCAACAGGCCGGTTTTGCCGAAGCCCGGCATCATACCGCCATGCGTCTTCGGGTGATCGGCGCGAATGCCGTACAGAATGGTTTGCCGAATGCCTTCGAGCGTTCCGCTAAAGAGCCAAGAATCGTCGCGTAGATTCGGATAGCCGAAGGCGCCTTGAGCGCCGCGACCATGGCAGGGCGCGCAATTGTCGCCGAAGGCCGCCTCGCCGCCGGCGAGCGCGAAGCGCAACAGCTCGGGATCGGCGTTGATCGCGGCAAGATCGCTTGCAGCGATCTTCGCGCGGTATTCGGCTTTCTCCGCTCTTGCGGCGTCGATCTGCCCGGCCAGCTTCGCGCGCTGGCTATACCCGAGCAATCCCTTGGTATAGCTCGATAAAAGCGGCCAGGACGGCATCAGCAGCCAATAACCGATCGACCACACGATCGTGGCATAGAACACGTACAGCCACCATTTCGGCAGCGGCTTGTTCAGCTCATGGATGCCGTCCCACTCGTGGCCCGTCGTTTCGGGCTCCGCGACCGTCTCGCGCTTTCGTGTCGCCATGGTCTCAATCGTCCTTCTCGGGGTCGGAGTCCGGGTCCTTCTCCAGCGGAAGCCGTGCCGCGTCCTCGAAGCGCTTCTTGTTGCCGGGCCAGAACGCGTAGATCAGAACCCCGATGAAGAAGGCGACGAACAGGAGGAGCGCCGCAACTTGCGTGATCGATGCCACTTGCTCGTAGCTCATGGCTCTCTCACCTCAAATTCGGACCCGCAGCGTCGAATGTCGCGAAGTCGACGAGCGTGCCCAGCACTTGCAGATAGGCGATCAGCGCATCGAGCTCCGATACGTAGCCCGGATCGCCGTCGAACTGTCGCGTTTGCGCCTTCGGATAGCGCGCGAGGAACTCTTTCAAAGCCGCGGCATTCGGATCGACCTGGATTTCGAGATCGGCCTTGGCGTTGGCGATCATCTCGTCACTGTAGGGCACGCCCGCGACGCGCAGCGCCTTCAGGTGCTCTGCAATATCGTCGGGGTCGAGCGCGCGCCGCGCGAGGAACGGATAGCCCGGCATGATCGATTCCGGCACGATCGAGCGGGGGTCGGTCATGTGCGCCGTGTGCCATTCGTCCGAATACTTGCCGCCGACGCGAGCGAGATCGGGCCCCGTGCGTTTCGATCCCCATTGGAACGGGTGGTCATACATGCTTTCGGCGGCGAGGCTGTAGTGGCCGTAACGCTCGACCTCGTCGCGGAGCGACCGGATCATCTGGCTATGGCAGACATAGCAACCCTCGCGGATATAGATGTCGCGCCCCGCAAGCTCGAGCGGCGAATAGGGCCTCATGCCCGAGACTTTCTCGATCGTCGAGCTCAGCCAGAATAGCGGCGCGATCTCGATCAGGCCGCCGATCGCGACCGTGATCAATATGCCGACCAGGAGCAGGATCGAGCTCTTTTCGAGGACTTGGTGCTTCGACCAATTCATCCCGCCCTCCCCTACTCGGCCGCCACGGGACGAAACTCTGGCGCCGCCGCGATGCGCGGCTGCTCGGCGGCATCCACCGGCTCGTCGCCGCGAATGGTGCGCCAGACGTTGTAGACCATGATCAGCGCACCGATGGTGAAGAGCAGGCCGCCGACGGCGCGGATGACGTAGAAGGGATGCATGGCTTCGACACTTTCAGCGAACGAGTACTCGAGGAAGCCGAGCGAGTCGTAGGCGCGCCACATCAAGCCTTGCAGGATGCCGGAGACCCACATCGCCGTGATGTAGAGGAGAATGCCGAGCGTCGAGATCCAGAAATGCCACTCGACGAGACGCTGGGAATAGAGCGCCCGCCGGTTCCACAGCCACGGAACCAGACAATAGACGGTGCCAAAGCTTATCAACGCGACCCAGCCGAGCGCGCCGGAATGCACGTGGCCGATGGTCCAATCGGTGTAATGCGACAGTGAATTGACGGCCCTGATGCTCATCAGTGGTCCTTCGAACGTGGCCATGCCGTAGAAGGCGACGGCGACGATGAGAAAACGCAGGACAGGGTCGGTCCTGAGCTTGTCCCAAGCGCCCGACAGCGTCATCATGCCGTTGATCATGCCGCCCCAGGACGGCATCCACAGCATGATCGAGAAGGTCATG
>CAYMJW010000006.1:0-35412 GCA_964390455.1 uncultured Methyloceanibacter sp.
CACCCTTCCCGCCACTCGCCGCGCTGCGCGCGTCGGGCGGGAAGCCCTCTCCCACGAGGGGAGAGGGGAAAAGCACATTCACCAGAAGGGGCCGAGTTCCTCCCGCCTGATGCGCGCCTCGCGGTTGATGTGCGCGTTGAGCACGAAGCCGAGGCCCACCATCATGGTCAGCATCGAGGTGCCGCCGTACGAGACGAGCGGCAGCGGCACGCCGACCACGGGCACGAGCCCCGTCACCATCGCCACATTGATGAACACATAAGCGAACAGGCAAAGCCCCATGCCGGAGGCGACGAGGCGCGCGAAGGTGCTGCGGCATCGAAGCGCCATATAGGCAACGAACAGCAGGACGAGAAGGTAGAGCCCGAGCAGAACGGCGGCGCCGATGAAGCCCATCTCCTCGGAGAACATCGTGAAGATGAAATCGGTGTGTTTCTCGGGCAGGAAATTGAGCTGGGCCTGCGTGCCCTGCATGAAGCCCTTGCCGGTGTATCCGCCCGAGCCGATGGCGATCTTGGATTGGAGGATATGGTAGCCCGACCCTGACGGATCGCGTTCGGGATCGATGAAGGTGAGAATCCGTTCCTGCTGGTAGTCGTGGAGCCGCGCCCAGACATGCGGCAGCACGACGATGACGCCGACAAAGGCGGCGATGAAATAGATCCAGCTCACGCCGGCAAGGAACAGGAGCCCGCCGCCGACGATGCCGAATAGCGCCGCGGTGCCGAGATCGGGCTGATCCAGCGCAAGGAGGATGGGCACGCCGACCATCGCGAGCGGCGGCAGGACGGCATAAGGCCAGGAGACCTGGCTCGGCGGGAGCCACTGGTAGTAGCGGGCGAGCGCCAGCACGAGCGCGATCTTCATGATCTCGGACGGCTGGAAGCTGAACTCGCCCCAGCCAAGCCAGCGCGTGGCGCCGCCGCTTTCGACGCCGATGAGGAGCACAGCTGCGAGCATGAGGAGCGCCACGACGTAAAGGGGATAGGCCGCGCGCAACCACCAGCGGATGTCCGATAGCGCGACGATGAAGAGGAGCGCAAGCCCGAGGCAATAGCGGACCACGTGACGGCTCGCCCAGGGTTCGAGCGAGCCGCCCGCGACCGAATAGAGCGCGGCGACGCCGATCAGCGTGATGGTCGTGATGAGGAGCAGGAACGGCCAGTTGAGCGCGAGAAGTTTCTGCTTGAGCTTGACATGCGGCTGCTCCAAGCCCTCGGCGAACAGCGCCTTCATCGCTTTCGCTCCTTCTTGGCGGCTTCGGCGGCCTCATTGCTCGCGAGTAGCGCCGTCTTGATCGCCGGATCGCGCAGCAAGACCTCGGTCATGACATCGCGCACGACCGGCGCCGCCGCGCGCGATCCGCCGCCGCCATGCTCGACGACGCAGGCCGCGGCATAACGCGGGCTGTCGAACGGCGCGTAGGCGATGAAGAGCGCATGCGTCTCGCCGTACCAGCCCTTGAGGAAACCGCGGTTCTTCGCGCTGATGACCTGCGAGGTGCCGGTCTTTCCCGCCATCAGCACGCCGGGAAGTGGCAGCACCGAGCGCACGGCGGTGCCTCCCTTCTCGTTCACCACGCCGTTCATGCCGGCGCGGACGAGCGCAAGATGCGTGGGATCGATGCCGAGCGGGGCGGGCTCGGGCTCGGGCTCGGAGGGCGCGATCAGGCGCGGGCGAACCTCCCTCCCCGTCGCGATGCGTGCGGCCGCGACCGCGAGCTGGAGCGGCGTGGTCGAGACATAGCCCTGGCCGATGCCGCAGCTGATGGTCTCGCCCGGATACCAGGGCTGCGCAAATGTCCTTCGCTTCCACTTGGTGTCGGGGATGATGCCTTGCTTCTGTCCGGAGAGGCCGATGTCGTGGATTTGGCCGAGCCCGAGCTTGCGCGACATGACGGCGAGGCGGTCGATGCCGACGCGGTTCACCGTGTGGTAGAAATAGACGTCGCAGGATTGCTTGATCGCCTCGTGCAGCGCGACCGTGCCGTGGCGCTTCCAGCAGCGGAAGTAGTGCCGCCCGAACGGATAGCCGCCGGGACACTGCATGCTCTCTTCGGGGGTGATGACCCCGGCCTCGAGCCCGGCGAGCGCGGTGACCACCTTGAAGGTCGAGCCCGGCGGATATTGACCGCGGAGCGCGCGGTTCTCGAGCGGATGATCGATGTGCTTGGCCACCTCCTTCCAGCGCGCAAGATCGACCTTGAAGGACACCTCATTCGGATCGTAGGAGGGATAGGACGCCATGACCACGATCCCGCCCGTCGCCACGTCGAGCACGACAAGCGAGGCAACGCGCAAGCCCTCGATCCGCTTATGCGCGATCTCCTGCAGTTCCTGGTCGATGGTGAGAGCGAGGTCCTTGCCGCGCACGCTCGGCGTGGCGCCAAGCTCGCGCACCACGCGTCCGTGGGCATCGACCTCATAGCTGATGGTCCCGGGTTGTCCCCTGAGCTCAGGATCGAGACCCTTTTCGATCCCGGACTTGCCGGTGCGAAATCCGGGGACGCGCATCACCGGGTGCTGGCCGATCTCGTCCTTGTCCGCGAGGCCGACATAGCCGACCACATGCGCCACGCTGGCGCCCCTGCTATAGCGGCGATAGGTCGCCCGGTCGGTGCGGACGCCGGCAATTTGCGGCGCGAGCACGCTCAGGAGCGCGAATTGGCGCCAGCCGAGACCCTCGGTGACGAGGACGGGGAAATATCCGCTTTGGCGGCGCGTGGCGCGCAAGACGCGGTCCTTGTCCGCGGCAGAGACCGGGACGATCTCGCCAATGGCATCGAGCGTCGCCCTCAAATCCTTGCACAGCGCCGGGATCACAATGACGCGGAAATTCTCTTTGTCCTCGGCGATCGTCCGGCCCAAGCGGTCGTAGATCGTGCCGCGCGCCGGCGCCACGAGATGCGCGGTGATGCGGTTGTCGTCGGAGAGAAGCTGATATTCCGGCGCCTCCAGGATTTGCAATTGACGGAGCCGCCAGAGGAGGAGACCGAAAAGGCCGGTCTGCGCCGCGCCGATCAAGACCGCCCGGCGCGAGAAGCGGTGGCGCAGCCGAAGGGCATAGTCGCGCGGCTTCACGACAGGCCCCGATAGATGGGGCTGAGCCTGCCGCGCTTGATCCACAGCGCCCCGCGCAAGACGAGCGGAAAGAGCATCATCGAAACGGCCGCGCCGAAGGCGATCGGCCATGCATCGATGACGCGCAGGATATAGAGCGAGCCGAGCAGCCAACTGAGGACGCCGACCGATGCGGCGACGCCGGCCCAGACGAGCCAGAGCCGGTTCCGGTCCTGGCTGTCGCCGGCCGAAGGCGCACGCGCGCCGGCATTCGCGGCGATGAGCGCCATGAGTGCCCAGAACCCGAGCGGGCCGCCACTCAGAATGTCGATGAGCAGGCCGAGCAGAAGGGCGAGCGTGAGCGGGAAGACGGTGCCGGGAAGCGCGCGAAAGCAGAACACCATCGTCAACACGACCATTGGCGGAATGAAGGTGGCATCGGCCGGAAGCCCCCAAGGAACCGCCGTTGCCAGCACCGCAAGAAGCACCGAGACCGCTGGCAAATACGGGTTCATTGCTGGGTTTGCGCCACGCTCTCCGCGGAGGCCGTGCCGGGCGTTCCCGCCTGTTTGATTGCGCCCGTCATCTCCGGTTGCTCGACCGAAGCGGTGGGCGTCGTTGCCGGGACCTCGGGGGCGCCGGGCGACGGCGAGAGCGGGCTCTCCAGAGACGCCGTGGGCGGGTCGGTGCGGCTAAGCGCGGGCGCGTCGAAGAACAGCACGCTCACCGCGTCGAGTGCCGCGAGATCGGCATGCGGCAGGACCCGGTACGCGCCGGGCGACCCGCTCACCACGCCGACGCGCAAGCCGCGCGGTAGCACGCCGTCGCTGCCCGAGGTGAAGACCTCGTCGCCCGCGTGGAGCACAGCGCCTTCTGGCAGGAAATCGAGCTTCAACTCGGCGCTGTTGTCGCCAGTGGCGATCGCGCGGACACCTCCCTGCCCGACCAGCACGGGGATGCGGCTATTGAGGTCGTTGATAAGAAGGATGCGGGCGACCGAGGTCCCGGCATCGATCGTCCGCCCGACAAGCCCATCGCCGTTGATGACGGCATAACCGATGCGGATGCCGTGATTGCGCCCGAGATTGATGAGCGCGCTCTGGAGGAAGGGCCCGCGCGCATCGGCGATCACGTTGCCGGTGGCGAAGTGAAGCGCGGGTTCATCGACGGCGTTCAGCAGCGCGCGGAGTTGCGCGACATTGCGCTCGGCGAGCTTGGCGCGCCACTCCCACTGCTTAAGTTGGTCGTTCTCGGCCTTGAGCCGGTCGATCTCGCTGAACGAGCCGAAGTAGGACTGGACCCGTGCCGCCCCGTGACGCGCCATGATGACCGGCGTCGATGTGGCTTGAAGCAGCGGGGCGGTGAGATCGACGAGGGCGTCACGCGTTTCGGTGAGCGCGCCGTGCCCGATGCGGCTCAGCACCAAAAGGACGATGCAGACGAAGATGAGCGTGAAATTGAGCAACTCGCCGGGGGCCCGCCACGACCGGCGAGGCCTCGGTTTAAACGGTGAATGGCCCCCGCGCATTTCTTCGTCTTTCCTCGAAGGTCACGCGCCGCACGCGCCCTTCGTCAATCCGGGGTTCGTGCAGCTAGCAAACCCCTCGCCGCTCCCGCCGCATCATGGTTTCACCAGAAAATCGGACATAGTTTCGAGCTGCTCCAAAGCCTTGCCCGTTCCGCGCACCACGCAGCGCAACGGGTCCTCGGCGATCTTGAACTTGACGCCCGTCTCCTGGGTGAACCTGGCGTCGAGCCTGTCGAGCAGCGCGCCGCCGCCGGTCAGGTAAATGCCCGACTCGCAGATATCGGCGGTGAGCTCGGGCGGGACGTCGGCAAGCGCCTGGCGGATGCCGCCGACGATCTGTTGGATCGGAAGGTTCAAGGCCTGCGGGATGTCGTCGGGCGTCAACGCGATATCGGCCGGGAAGCCGCGATGCAGGTCGCGGCCCTTGATGTGGATCGGCATGCGCTCGCCATTGACCTTGGCGATGGCGCAGCCCGATTCCTTCTTGATCGACTCGGCGCTGGTGGCCCCGATCAGCAAATTGTATTTGAAGCGCACATAGTTGACGATCGCATCGTCGAAGGCGTTGCCGGCGCTGCGCACCGAGCGCGAATAGAGCACGCTGCCCATGGAGAGCACGGCAATGTCGGTGGTGCCGCCGCCGATATCGACGATCATCGAGCCGCGCGCCTCGGTGATGGGAAGGCCCGCGCCGATCGCCGCCGCGACCGGCTCCTCGATCAGATAGACGCGCCTGGCGCCCGCCGACAGCCCGGCTTCGTGCACCGCGCGGCGCTCGACCGGGGTCGCGCTCGCCGGCACGCAGATCATGATGCGCGGGCTGGTGAAGAGCGGGCGCTTGAGCACGCGGCGGATGAAATGCTTGATCATCTCCTCCGCGGCGTTGAAATCGGCGATCACGCCGTCGCGCAGAGGCTGAATGGTTTCGATCTTGGAGGGCGTGCGGCCAAGCATGGACTTGGCCTCGTAACCGACGGCAATAACCTTGCGATCGCCGTCCCGCTGCTGGGTCACGGCGACAACAGAGGGCTCGTCGAGCACGATCCCCCGTCCCGGCACGTAAACCAGCGTGTTCGCCGTGCCAAGGTCGATGGCCATGTCCGCCGAGACAAAGCCCAAGACCCGCGAGAACATACGCCCGCCCCAATCTGGCTCGCCGCAACGAGCCATTCACGCCACGGATGCTTTGGCCGGCAGGCGGCGACTCTTTCGTGACTGGTTCTTTGGCCGCCCGCCGAGCGCGACGCTATGTTGATGCAAATCCGAGTCGGGGGCAATGAGTTGGACGACCGATTCGAAAAAACAATTTGCTTGCATCGCCAATTCGCCGCGCCGGCGGGGAGCTCGCGCGTGAGCCGGTCGGGGGCGGCCAAAATTGGGCACCCCGCTTAAGGAACGTGCTTAACGCCCGGCCGCAAGCGGACCGCATGCCTTTGATTTTAGGCCGGAATGCCGTTCGCGAGGCAAACTCCGGGTTGCCCCTATTCTGGGCGCGTCGCTTCCCGGGGGGCTTCGCCGCTCGCCGCAGGCGTCAGGAGGCGAGCATGGTCTCGGGCTTCCGCCGCGCCTCGCGCGCCAGCAATTTGCTCAGGGCGCTGACATAAGCCCTGGCCGAAGCGACCATCGTGTCGGTATCGGAGCCGCGCCCCGTCACGGTCTTGCCGTCGGCCTCGAGCCGCACGCTCACCTCGGCCTGGGCGTCGGTTCCTTCCGTCACCGCGCTCACCTGATAGAGCGGGAGCCTCGCCTCGTGCGGCACGATGGCCTTGATCGCCTTGAACGTGGCGTCAACCGGTCCGTCGCCGGTCTGCTCCGAGGTGTGCTGCTTGCCGTCGATCTCGAGCGTGATGGTCGCCTTCTGCGGACCGCCGGTGCCGGCGATCACCGTCAGGGCCACGACCTTGATGCGGTCATGCGCGCTTGCGATCTCCTGATCGACGAGGGCCTCGAGGTCCTCGTCATAGACATGCTTCTTGCGGTCGGCAAGCGCCTTGAAGCGCACGAAGGCGTCCTCGAAAGCGTTGTCGCCAAGCTCGTAGCCGAGCTCCTTCAGCTTCTCGCGGAAAGCGTGCCGCCCCGAATGCTTGCCCATCACGAGCGACGATTCCTTCAAGCCGACGCTCTCCGGCGTCATGATCTCGAAGGTCTCGGCATGCTTGAGCACGCCGTCTTGATGAATGCCGCTTTCATGGGCGAACGCGTTCCGCCCGACGATGGCCTTGTTGTATTGGACCGGGAAAGCCGTGACGCGCGAGACGAGCCTCGAGGCGCGCGTCAGCATGGTGGTGTCGATGCCGGTGAAGAACGGCATGGCGTCGCCACGCGTCCTGATGGCCATGACGATCTCTTCCAGCGCGGCGTTGCCAGCGCGCTCGCCAAGGCCGTTGACGGCGCATTCGACCTGGCGGGCGCCAGCGACGACGCCTGCGAGAGAATTGGCGACGGCAAGGCCAAGATCATTGTGGCAATGGGTCGAGAACACGGCCTTGTCGGCGCCCGGCACGCGCGTGAGGATCATGGCAATGAGCGCTGCGAACTCATCGGGCGTGGCATAGCCGACCGTGTCGGGAATGTTGACGGTGGTGGCGCCCGCCTTGATCGCGGCCTCGACGCAGCGGCACAGAAAATCATGCTCGGTGCGGGTCGCGTCCATGGCCGACCATTCGACGTCGTCGGTATAGCTCCGCGCGCGGGTCACAGACGCGGTGACGCGCTCGAGCACCTCCGCCTCGTCGATGCTCATCTGATATTTGCGATGCAGCGGCGAGGTGCCGATGAAGGTGTGAATGCGGCCGCGCTGCGCGGGCTTGATCGCTTCGGCGCAGCGGTCGATATCCTTGAACTGCGCCCGGGCCAGACCGCAGATCACCGCCTTCTTGGCGCGGCGGGCGATCTCCTGGACGCTGTTGAAGTCCCCTTCCGAGGCGATGGGAAAGCCCGCCTCGATGATATCGACGCCCATTTCGTCGAGGAGGTCGGCGACTTCGAGCTTCTCCTCGAAGGTCATGGTGGCGCCGGGGCACTGCTCACCGTCGCGCAACGTCGTGTCGAAGATCACCACGCGGTCGCGCTCGGCGCGGGCGCCCGGCTTGGCGCTATCCTGTTTGGACTCCATCTCGTCGGTCCTTAAGCTTTGGGCTCCAGTCTAGCACGACTGGCAGCCTCATTGAATTTCGGAGGTTTTTCTTGATATCCCCTGAACGCCTGGCGCGGCTTTGAGCCTCCGCCTTAGGGTGTTCAGGGGCGACGAAGGAGGAGCTTTGGCGTCAGCGGGCAAGCGGAAGCCGACGCGGACGCGTCAATTTTCGCCTCGGTTTGCTCGCAAAACTCTTGCATCGATCACCTGTCGCTTCGGCCGGAACATAGTTGGCTCTGCTGCCCGGAGCAAGGCCCTCCGATTTCCGTCAGTTGGACGCCGGCGCGACCGGCGGCGGCGCGTGGACCACCGCATGCAGCAATTCGCTGCCGCCGGACCAGAGAATCTGGATGCCGAGGCAAAACAGGATGAAGGCCGAGAGCCGCACGGCGACATCGGTGCCACCCGGCCCGAGTAAGCGCTGGACGCGGTCGGCATAGGCAAAACACACATAGACGGCGGCGGCGATCACGAGAACAGCGAGAATGGTGGAAAGCACAAGCATCGCCTCATCGGCCGAACTCGAATAGGAGCCCCGCGACAGTCCGAGGCTGATGACGACGGCGATGGATCCGGGCCCGGTCGTCAAGGGCAGCGTCAGCGGATAGAAGGCCTGATCGAGAGGATCGACCAGGGGCCGCTCCTCCCGCGAGGTTTCAAGCCCCTTATGGCTGCCCTCACTCAAGAGCTTCCATCCCGCAACGGCAACGATGAGGCCGCCGGCGACGCGAAGGACCGGTATCGAAATGCCGTAGAGCCGTAGGACCACTGCGCCTAGCAAGAGCGAGCCGATAAGCACAAAAAATGCGTTTCGCGCCACGCGCCAGGCAAGGACACGGCGGACGTCATGAGAGGCATGGCTTGTGAGGCCGAGGAAGACGAGGGCCGACCCCGGCGGGTTGACAACCGGAAAGATCGCCGCGAGTTCGAGTAGGAAATTGTTGAGGGCAAAATCCATGGCGCTCAAGACAAGCATCGTTGCGTGACCATTGCGGGACTGTCTTTGCGACAACCCTTACAAGAGGTTACCGTCGCGGCGAGCGGGGCTTAGCTGAGTCCGCGGGCGCAGGCAAGTCGCCGTCGGGTAGGCTGACAAAGATGAGAACGCCGAGCACCGTCATGTAGAAGCGGAAGGCCGCGTCCTGGCCGTTCCAGTCCTTCGACTGCCACATGGCGAACCATTCGCCCGCCACCACCATGAAGCCGAGGAACCAGACGAGGAAGGCAAGCAGGCATCCGGCGACGACGAGGGCCTTGCCCCGGTTGAACGCGGCGCCAGGCGCATTTCGCAAGCGAAAGAGTTGGATGGCGCCCGCGAGAAACAGAAGTCCCGTCACGCCTTCTGCGGCGATGATCAACGCATAGGCCAGCTGCCACAGCGCCGGATTGGTGATGGCGCGGTACATGAGCGCATTGCCGGGGAAGGTCGTGTCCATGCTCAGCACATGCTGCACGAAGAGATAGTTCGTGCCGTAGTCTGTGATGTTGTCGAAGGTGACGAGCAGGCAGAAGACGGCGAGGACAAGGCTCATGACGATCTTGGCGTAGCGCGCGATCAGCATGGGCCGCTCGTCGTCATCCTGAGGCGCGAGCGTCGCCGCGCGTCATTCCGGCGAAAGCCGGAATCCAGGGCCGCTCGCTCAGAGCTTGTTGCTCCTGGACCCCGGCTTTCGCCGGGGTGACGAGTCCAACCCACCATGAGCGACATGTCGACGCTCCAATCGTGGATGGCCGGGCCAAGCCCGGCCATGACGAAGAAATCCTGCGAGCCAGCCCTAGTTCTTGCTCTTGTCGACCATCTTGCGCTCGGCGATCCACGGCATCATGGCGCGCAGGCGCTTGCCCACCTCTTCCATCTGGTGGCTGTCGCACTTGGCGCGCATCGCCTTGAACGAGGTCTGGCTGACGCGGTTCTCCAGCATCCAGTCCTTGACGAATTTGCCCGATTGGATGTCGGCCAGGATCTCCTTCATCGCCGCCTTGCTCGCCGGCCCCACCACGCGCGGGCCCGAGACATACTCGCCGTACTCCGCGGTGTTGGAGACCGAGTAATTCATATTGGCGATGCCGCCTTCGTAGATGAGGTCGACGATCAGCTTCACCTCGTGCACGCACTCGAAATAGGCCATCTCCGGCGCGTAACCGGCCTCGACCAGCGTCTCGTAACCGTTCCGCATCAGCTCGACGAGGCCGCCGCACAAGACCGACTGCTCGCCGAAGAGATCGGTCTCGCATTCCTCGCGGAAATTGGTCTCGATGATGCCGGCGCGGCCGCCGCCGATCGCCGCCGCATAAGACAGCGTTAGGTCATGCGCGTTGCCGGTCGCGTCCTGGGCGATGGCCATGAGGCAAGGCACGCCCGCGCCGCGTAAGTATTCGGCGCGCACGGTATGACCGGGACCCTTCGGCGCGACCATGCACACATCCATGTCGGGGCGGGGCGCGATGAGATTGAAATGAATGTTGAGGCCGTGGGCGAAGAAGAGCGCTGCGCCCTGCTTCATGTTCGGCTTGAGGTCGCGCTCCCAGATGCCGGCCTGGAGCTCGTCCGGGGTGAGCATCATCACCACGTCGGCCCATTTGGCGGCGTCGGGGACGTCCATGACCTTGAGCCCGGCCTTCTCGGCCTTGGCGACCGAGGCGGAGCCCGGCCTGAGCCCCACGGCCACGTCCTTGACGCCCGACTCTTTCAGGTTCAGCGCGTGCGCGTGGCCCTGGCTGCCATAGCCGATGATGGCAACTTTCTTGCCCTTGATGAGATTGAGATCGGCATCCCGATCGTAATAGACGCGCATACGGATCGTCCCTTGCCTTGAGTTAGCTCCAGCGTTCGGCCGCGTTTGTGACGCGAAAGGCCCTGACTTTGCAAGGGGTCACGGCCGGGGGGTCTGAGCCCCCAACCTATGACCCCGAACAGGCGTTGCTAGATCATGGTCTCGAGCCGGGCGTAACCCGCTTCCATGCCGTGCTCCATGCCGGTCGCAAGCATGGCCGCCCTCGTCTCGGCATCGGGCAGGGTCATGCGCATGGTCATCAGCGTGCCGGCTCCGTCGGGCTCGAACCTGGTTTCGACGTGGTTGTCCGGTGTCGGGTCGGGGAGATGCATGCGTTCGACGTGAACGATCCGGCGGAATGGCTCCAGCACCAGATATTCGCCGGTCAAATAGAAGCCGTTGCCCTGGCCGTCCGACCACTCGTAGCGGATCTTCCCGCCTGGTCGCGCCTCGTTGATGCATACGGGCATCGTCCAACCCTCAGGACCAAGGAGCCACTTTTGGATGAGATCGGGTTCCATGTGGGCGCGATAGACAGCCTCGGGAGAAGCGGCGAAACGCCTGGTTACGATGACGTGCTTGTCGCCTTCGGTCTTGAGCGTCAGTGTCATGACTTCTCCTTTCGCTGATTTGGGTTCATTGCGGCCAGCACCTCGTCCAGCCGGCCATAGTTCGCCGCCAAGGCCTCCCGCAGCATCGCGAGCCACCGATCGATCTCGGCAACGCCCGCCGGGGCCAATCGGCATGGGCGTTTCGCGCCTTCAACGCGGCGGAGGATGAGACCGGCGCCTTCAAGCACTTTGAGGTGGCGGGAGACGGCGGGCTGGCTCATCTCGAACGGGCGAGCCAGCTCCATAACTGTTGCCTCCCCCATGGCCAGCCGGGCCAGGATTGCCCGGCGGGTCGGGTCAGCAAGGGCAGAAAAGGCGGCGTCGAGGCTTTGCATCGCGGATCTCAAGGTATATAACTGTTTAGTTATATAACATTTCGCTTATTGTCAAGCCTGCGCCGAGGCCTTCTTCGCGAGCTCTCATGGGAATGAGGGAGTGGCTTTAATCCGGGCGGCGGCGAAATGCGCCGAAGCCCTAGCCGAACGCTACATCCGCTCGGGCCCGCGCGAGATAGCGGCGAGCCCCGTGCGGGCCACCTCGACCAGCCCAAGCGGCTGCATCAGCGCGATGAACTCCTCGATCTTCGACTGCTCGCCGGTGACCTGGAACACGAAATGCCCGGTCGTTGAGTCGATCACATCGGCGCGGAAGGCTTCCGCCAGGCGCAAGGCTTCGACGCGTTTCTCGCCCTTGCCAGCGACCTTAATCAGGGCAAGCTCCCGCTCGAGCGGACTGCCCTTGACCGTCAAGTCGGTGACGGAATGCACCGGGACCAGGCGCTCAAGCTGATGCTGAATCTGCTCGATCACCATCGGCGTGCCAGTGGTGACAATGGTGATGCGGGAAAGATGCGCCTCGTGCTCGGTTTCGGACACGGTGAGCGACTCGATGTTGTAGCCGCGCCCCGCGAACAGCCCGATGACGCGGGCGAGCACGCCGGGCTCGTTGTCGACCAGCACCGTCATGGTGTGGGTCTCGAGACTCTCTACCTTCTTCTCGAGCGGATAGGCGGACCCGGGATGTTTCATCGACGTACTTCCTTGCATCGAGGCCCTAATGCGTGGCCTTCCCCTCGCCCCCACCCTTGCCTCCGCCAAGCTCGATCATGCGCAACGCGAGCGCAATCAGGAAGATGGAGGCCGGCAGCACCAGCATGGACCATTGGAAGTGGCCGTTGGCCTCGACCACCACGCGGGCGAAAATCACGATCAAGACGACGATGACGACTTCGGCAAGGGTAGCCTTGAGTTGACCGACGCCGCCCACCTTCATCCATTCGGGAAGCCGCTGGCCGTAGCCTTCGGGCAAGGTAAAGACGAAGCCGATGGCGATGCCATAAGCGAAGATCACCAGCACGATGCCGAACAGAAAGGCGTCGACCGCCTCGAGCACCGGCACCGTGACCTGGCGCTCGGCCGCCTCGCCCGGCGTCAGCAGCGTGTGCCAGGCCTCGTACAGATAGAAGCCTCCTTGCGCGAACATCAACAGCGCGCCGACCATCGCGCCGGCCGAGCCGATCAGCATGATGGCCCGAAGGCTTAGCAGGAATCGTATCAAGGTCTTGTCCCCAAGCGCTAAACCATCACCTTGCCTTCTTCGGTGATGGCATTCTCGATGTCTTCTCCGGTCAGGTCGTCGCCCATCAGCATGTTGTTGTGCGCCTCCCCGCTCGGGATCATGGGGAAGCAATTGGCATGCTTGTCCACCCGGCAGTCGAAGATCACGGGCCTCTTCACGGCGATCATCTCCCGGATCGCGTCATCGAGTTCCGAAGGCTTCTCGGCCCTGATGCCGACCCCCTGATAGGCCTCGGCCAATTTGACAAAATCGGGCAGCGCCGCGGTGTAGGAATGAGAGTAGCGGCCGCCATGCAGCAATTCCTGCCACTGGCGCACCATGCCCATATACTCGTTGTTCAAGATGAAGATCTTGATCGGCAGGTCGTACTGCGCGGCGGTGGACATTTCCTGCATGGTCATCAGCACCGAGGCCTCGCCGGCGATATCGATGACGAGCGAATCGGGATGCGCCACCTGCACGCCGACGGCCGCCGGCAGGCCATAGCCCATCGTGCCGAGCCCGCCCGATGTCATCCAGCGGTTCGGTTCCTCGAACTTGAAGAGCTGGGCCGCCCACATCTGATGCTGGCCGACCTCGGTCGTGATGTAGACGTCATGGCCGCGGGTGAGCGCGTAGAGCCGCTCGATGGCGTATTGCGGCATGATGACGTCGTCGCGCTTGCGGTAGCTTAAGCATTTCCGCGCGCGCCAGCGGTCGATCTCCGCCCACCATTGCTTGAGCGCGGGCTTGTCGAGCTTGGGCTTTCGCGCCTTCCACGCCTCGATCATCTGCTCGAGCACCTCGGTGCAATCGCCGACGATGGGAATATCGACCTTGATGTTCTTGTTGATCGAGGAGCGGTCGATATCGACATGGATCTTCTTCGACCCGGGCGAGAAGGCGTCAACCCGTCCGGTGATGCGGTCGTCGAAGCGCGCGCCGATACAGATCATCACGTCGCAATCGTGCATGGCGTTGTTGGCCTCGTAGGTCCCGTGCATGCCGAGCATGCCGAGCCATTGCGCGTCCGAGGCCGGGTACGCGCCGAGCCCCATCAGGGTCGAGGTGATGGGGAAGCCGGTCATGCGCACGAGCTCGCGCAGCCTTTCGCTCGCAAGCGGTCCGGAATTGATGATGCCGCCGCCGGTATAGAACAGGGGCCGCTTGGCGCGTGCCATCAGTTCGATCGCTTGCGCGACCGCGCGCTCATCGCCACGGGTCTGCGGGTTATAGCTCTTGTGCTGCGAGTTGGTCAGCCCGGTGTACTCGCCGCGCTGGAATTGGATGTCCTTCGGAATATCGACCACGACGGGGCCGGGCCGGCCGGTGCGCGCGACGTAGAACGCTTCGTGCAGCACGCGCGAGAGCGAATTCACGTCCTTGACGAGATAATTGTGCTTGGTGCAGGGGCGCGTGATGCCGACCGTGTCGCATTCCTGGAAGGCGTCGTTGCCGATGAGATGCGTCGGCACCTGGCCGGTGATGCAGACGATCGGGATCGAATCCATCAGCGCGTCGGTCAAGCCGGTGACGGCGTTGGTTGCGCCAGGACCCGAGGTGACAAGGACCACGCCGACCTTGCCCGTCGACCGCGCATAGCCCTCGGCGGCGTGAACGGCGCCCTGCTCATGGCGGACGAGAATGTGCTTGAGACGATCCTGCTTATGCAGCTCGTCGTAGATCGGCAGCACCGCGCCGCCGGGATAGCCGAAAATATGCTCCACGCCCTGATCGGCGAGAACTTGCAGCACCATTTCGGCGCCGGTCATCGTGCGCGACATCTCATGCTCTCACTGACAAAAACCGGCCAGGCCCTTCAAGGTCCACGGCCGGTCAAAGCTCGAGGAATAGCGGAAAAGTCTAAATAAGGCGCGCACCCTACGTGCTGCAATATACAGGGTCAACGAAAAATGCGAATGAATGACAATCTTTATGATCGTTTTCTTTCTGAAAATTTCGTCTAGGGCCGCCTGTAGCACGATTTCTTGCGTTGATACCTAGAGCGGTTGCCAAGGTGTCGCGCCCCGGACCCTGGACAAGTGCGGCCGATCCGCCTATGTCCTCAGCCCTTCAGGGACCGCGGCGCTGCTCCAGGCGTTGATCGCGACAACCATAACGCCATCCCCATTCCCCACTGAAAATGCCGCAGGCCGCCCGCTCAGACTTTCCTGCCGCCAATGGCACTGATGCCACGGTAGTTTCGCAGCGCACATTCTGGGCGCTGACCTTCGGCTCGATCGGCGTCGTCTTCGGCGATATCGGCACGAGCCCCCTCTACGCCTTGCGCGAAGCGGTGCTCGCGGCAAGCGGCGATGGGGCAACGGTCACCCCGGAGGCGGTCTATGGCGTGCTGTCACTCATCTTCTGGGCGCTCATTGTCGTCGTCACGATCAAATACGTGCTGGTTCTTTTGCGCGCCGACAATTATGGCGAAGGCGGCACGTTGGCGCTGACCGCGCTTGCCTTCCGCGCGCTCGGGCGCCGCACCCCGCTCGTGCTTGCGCTCGGCACCGTGGGCGCCGCGATGTTCTACGGCTCGACCCTGATTACGCCGGCGCTGTCGGTCTTATCGGCGGTTGAGGGTCTCCAAGTGGCGACCAAGGCCTTTGCGCCCTACGTGCTGCCGATCACGGTGGTGATTCTCATTGCGCTGTTCTCGGTGCAATCGCACGGCACCGCGCGGGTCTCAACCTGGTTCGCGCCGATCACCACGGTCTGGTTCTTGGTCATCGCCGTCGCCGGCGCCGTGGAGATCGCTGAAAATCCGGCCGTGCTCGCCGCGCTCAATCCGGTTTACGGGCTCCATTTCCTCCTCACCCACGGCATCATCGGGCTGATCACCCTTGGCGCCGTGTTTCTCGTCGCCACCGGCTCGGAGGCCCTTTACAACGATCTCGGCCATTTCGGCCGAAGACCGATCCAGGCGGCGTGGCTCTTTCTCGTGCTGCCGGCGCTTCTCCTCAACTATTTCGGCCAAGGCGCGCTCGTGTTGGCGCACCCGGAATCGATCGAGAACCCGTTCTATCGGCTCTATCCCGATTGGGCGCTCTATCCGATCGTCGCGCTCGCGACAGCCGCCACGGCGATCGCCAGTCAAGCCGTAATCACCGGCGCCTATTCCATTACCCGCCAGGCCATGCAGCTCGGTTTCCTGCCGCGCATGGAAGTTCGCCACACGTCGGAATCGCAAGCCGGCCAGATCTACGTGCCGCGCGTGAACTACCTGCTGCTCACCGGGGTTCTTCTCCTGGTGTTCATGTTCCGCTCGTCGAGCGAGCTCGCCGCGGCCTACGTTCTTGCGGTGACGACCACGGCGCTGGCCGCGGGCCTGCTCGGCTTCATCGTCATTTGGAAAGCATGGCATTGGCGGCTATGGACCACGGCGGCGCTGATGGTCCCGCTGCTCGTGGCCGATACGAGCTTCGTCGTCGCGGGCATGCTCAAGCTGTTCGAGGGCGCCTGGCTGCCCGTTCTGGTCGGCGCCATGCTGATCCTAGTCATGGCGACCTGGCGGCGCGGCACGCGTCTGCTCGCGTTGAAGACGCGCCGGGTCGAGGTGCCGTTCGAGCCGCTCGTCAAGAGCCTCGAGGAGCGGCCACCCTATATCGCGCCCGGCACCGCCGTGTTCCTCACGAGCGATGCCGAGTTCGCGCCGACGGCGCTGCTGCACAACCTCAAGCATAACAAGGTGCTGCACGAGCACAACGTGATCCTGACCATCGTCAACGAAGACATCCCCCGCGTCGCGCTCAAGGATCGCGTTCAATTGGAGCCGATCGGCGACAAATTCATGCGGCTCATTCTGCATTTCGGCTTCATGGAGCGGCCGAACGTGCCGAAGGCGCTGGCGCTCGCGCGCAGGCAAGGCTGGCAATTCGACATCATGTCGACGTCGTTCTTCCTGTCGCGCCGCTCGGTCAGGCCCGACCCGCGCTCAGGCATGTCGCCCTGGCAAGACCGGCTCTATATCTTCCTCGCGCACAATGCCGACGACGCCTCGAGCTACTTCCAGCTCCCGACAGACCGCGTGGTCGAGATCGGCACGCAGGTCACGGTTTAGCGAAGCGCGCAAGCGCGGCATCGACGGCGGCGCCGGGCTCCGGCGCCCACTCCCAGTCCTTCATGAAGCGCTTCGCCCAAGTCATCTGCCGCTTGGCGTAGCGGCGGGTCTCGGTCTTGGCCTTGGCGATCGCCTCTTCGCGGCCGCTGCGACCGGAGAGATAGTCCGCAAGCTCGCGCACGCCGTGCGCCCGCATGGCCGGGAGGGCGGGATCGAGTCCAAGGGCAAGCAGCGACCGCACCTCCTCGATCGCACCCGCCGCGACCATGCCCTCGAAGCGGGCGTCGATCGCGGCATAAAGCGCCTCGCGCTCGGGCGCGACCACGATCCGCACGACGCCCTCCGGCGCGAGCACAGGCGCGGCGCCGGCGCCTTGCCACTCCGCGAGCGAGATCGAGGTCGCGTCGATGACTTCGAGCGCGCGTACCGTGCGCTGCGGGTCGGTAGGAGGAATCCGCGCCGCCATGGCCGGATCGCGGGCGCGGAGCTCGCGATGGAGCTCTTCGGCGCCGAGCGCGGCCGCCCGGTCGCGCCAAAAGGTACGGATCTCCGGCGGCATGTCGGGCACCGGCGCGAGCCCTTCGCCAAGCGCCTTGAAGTAGAGGCCGGTCCCGCCGGTCAGGATGGGCACCCTCCCCTCGGCCTCGGCCGCGCCGATGGCGGCGCTCGCATCATCGAGCCAGCGGCCAACGGAATAGGCCTCCGCCGCCGGGATGCTGCCGTAGAGCCTGTGAGGGGCGCGGGCGAGCGCCTCGGCCGGCGGATGCGCCGTCAGAATGGGAAGCTCACGATAGACCTGCATGGAGTCGGCATTGACGATCGTGCCGCGCAAGCTCACCGCAAGCGCGAGCGCCGCGGCAGACTTGCCGCTCGCGGTCGGTCCTGCAATCAGAATGGCCTTGGGGCGGCTTGGCTTTTCGGGGCGATGGGTCACGCCGTGACCGGACGAAGCTTCGTCGCTAGCCGGTCGGCACCGCGACGAATCTGAGCTCGCCCTTGGCGTCGGAGAGCAACAGCAGCACGGAACGCCGGCCGGACTTCCTCACCGCCAGCAATCGCGCCTCCACGTCCTGCGGCCGCTTGACCTTCTCCTGGGTGACCTCGACGATCACATCGCCGGGCTTCACGTCCTTTTCCGCCGCCGGGCTCTTCGGCTTGACCTCGACGACGACGACGCCCTCGATCGAGGCGCCGATGCCATAGCGCTTGCGCAAATCGTCGGTCAGCGGCGCGAGCGTGAGCCCGAGCAGATCCTCGCGCTTGGTTTCCGGCTCGGGCAGGAGCTTGTCCTTGCCCTTCACCGCCTCCTCAACTTCTTCGTCTTCCGGCAACCGCCCGATCGTGACGGAGTAGCTCTTGCTCTCGCCCTTGCGCAGCAACTCCACGGCCACGCTCTTGCCGATCGCCGTGGCGGCAACCGCGCGCGGCAGGCTGCGCATGTTTTCGATCGGCTGACCGTCGAATTTGACAATCACGTCGCTCGGCTCGATGCCGGCGGCGGCGGCGGGGCTGCCCGGAGATACTTTGGCGACGAGCGCGCCGTGGGGCGCTTCCAGTCCGAGGCTTGCAGCGATCTCATCGGTGACGTTCTGCACGTGAACGCCAAGCCAGCCGCGCCGCGTCTCGCCGAACTGCTTGAGCTGGTCGAGCACCAGGACCGCGCTGTTGGAGGGAACGGCGAAACCGATGCCGATCGATCCGCCCGACGGCGATATGATGGCGGTGTTCACGCCGATGACCTCGCCGTCCATATTGAACAGCGGGCCGCCGGAATTGCCGCGATTGATCGCGGCGTCGGTCTGCAAGAAGTCGTCGTAGGGGCCGGCGTTGATGTCGCGCCTGGTCGCTGAGATGATGCCGACGGTCACGCTGCCGCCGAGACCGAACGGGTTACCGATCGCCATCACCCAATCGCCGACGCGCATCTTGCCGGAGTCGCCGAAGGTGACCGCCTTGAGCGGCTTCTTCGGCTCGACCTGGAGGAGCGCCAAGTCGGTCTTGGTGTCGTGCCCCAAGATCTTCATCACTTTCAGGCTCGTGCCGTCGGTGAAGTTGACGAGGATTTCGTCGGCGCCCTCGATGACGTGGTTGTTGGTCACCACGAGCCCTGCGGGATCGATGACGAAGCCCGAGCCGAGCGAACTGACTTTGCGCGACAGACCGTCGCCGCCCTCATCGTCGAAGAAATCGTCGAAGAACTCCTCGAAGGGCGAGCCCTTGGGGCCTGTGCCGCCGGGGGCGCTATCGGGCGCGGCGCCATCGGGCGCGGCGCCGTCGGGCGAGGCTTTGAGCGTCTGGGTGGTGGAAATGTTGACGACGGCGTCCTGGAGACCCTCGGCGACGTCGGCCACCGAATCGGGACCGCGGGACTGGCTTGGCGTCGCGGCAAGGCCGGCGAGGAGCAGCGCGAACGCGGCTGCCAGCACGTGGGAACGGGAAAACCCTCGGGAACGCGAAAACCCTCGCTCAACCGGAGTGCGGCGCTCAAGCATGTGGGGAAGGCTCCCGTCTCGCGTTCGGATCGCGTCCTTATGATTCCGCGCGATCTTAGCGGAAATATCAAGGCAAAGCAGGCGCGATGCACGCTCGTCGTATCAGCCGCGCACAAGCCAAATCACGAATACGCCCAGGGCAACGGCCGCGGCACCGACGAGCCGCAGGGTCGATTCGGGCGTCTCAGCCGCCGCCTGCAGCAACTTTCGTCCAAGACCGGGCGCGAGCGCCCATAGCATGCCTTCGATGACAAGGACGAGCCCAAGCGCAACGATGAGGTTGCTCATTGCGCCGGCTGCCCGTCATCCTTGCGGCCGCCTTCAGGCTTCACGGGGTCTGGGGCGCCGCAGGAACGCTCTCGCTGCTTGAAGCGTCGCGCTCGGGAAGGGCCGCGTTCGTCCCCGCGCTCCCCTCCTCCGGCAATCCGGCGCTGCCTGCCGGCGATTCGGGCGTGGCGGGCGGACTTGCGGGCGCGCCCGGCGCAGCGTCCTGACCGGCCTTGCCGAAGGCGTTGTTGAAATACTGGAAGAACTGCGAGTTGGGGCTGAGCAAAAGCCTCGTATCGCCGGGCTTCAACGCCCCCTCATAGGCCTGCATCGAGCGGTAGAACGCGAAGAAGTCCGGGTCCGGGCCGAAGGCCTCGGCGAAGATGCGGTTCCGCTCGGCGTCGCCCGCGCCGCGGATGCGCTCCGATTCCCCGGTTGCCTCGGCCTTGATGACGGTCACCTCGCGATCGGCGGTGGCGCGGATGCGCCGCGCGGCGCCCTCGCCTTCGGCGCGGAACTCCGCCGCCTCCCGTTGGCGCTCGGTCTGCATCCGGCGGTAGATCGCCTGCATATTGGCCTCGGGCAGATCGACGCGCTTGATGCGCACATCGACGATCTTCACGCCAAAGGGCGTCGCTTCCTGGTTGACCTGGCCCAAGATCGTCTTCATCAGCGACTCACGCTTGTCGCGCACGACCGCGGTGAAGCTCGATCCGCCGAGCACGCGCCGGAGCGAGGCTTCGAGAACGGCGCCGATCCGGGCGCTGGCGATGCGCTCGTCGCGCAAGGTCTGGAAGAACAGCAGAGGATCGACGATCCGGTAACGGGCGAAGGCATCGACCACGAGCCGCTTCTTGTCGGAGGCGATCACCTCTTGGCTCGCGGTGTCGATGTCGAGAATGCGCTTGTCGAAGAACTCGACGTTCTGAATGAACGGGATCTTGTATTGGAGGCCGGGCGTGTTGATGACCCGCTTCGGCTTGCCGAACTCCAGAACGAGCGCCTGCTGGGTCTGGCTCACGACAAACAACGTGAGATAGGCCACGAGCGCGGCAAGGCCGAGGACAACCGCGAAGACCGTCAGGATGGCGCGGTTCATGGCTGCGTCTCCTGCGGCTGAGCGGGGGCGGGTTTGGTCGTGAACTCCGAAAGCGGGAGGAACGGCACGACGCCCGGCCCGTTACCGTCGATGATGACCTTGTCGGAGTCGCCGAGCACCTTCTCCATGGTCTCGATGAAGATGCGCTGGCGGGTGACGTCGGGCGCTTTCTTGTACTGCTCATAGACCTTGGTGAAACGATCGCCCTGACCTTGGGCCTCCGCGATCACCTGGTCGCGATAGCCTTGGGCGGCCTGGAGGATGCGCTCAGCCTCGCCGCGCGCCTCGGGAATGATGCGGTTGGCGTAGGCCTGGGCCTCGTTCTGCAAGCGCTCCTGGTCGGCGCGCGCGGCCTGGACGTCGCGGAAGGCGTCGATCACCTGCGCCGGCGGATCGACCTTTTGCAGCTGCACCTGTGTCACCTGGACGCCGGCGCCGTAGCTGTCGAGGACCTTCTGCATGAGCTGCTGCACGTCGAATTCAGTTTTGGCGCGGGCTTCGGTCAGGATCGGCTCGATGTCGTTTTGACCGACGACTTCGCGCATCGCGCTCTCGGCCACGGCCTTCACCGTGCCTTCCGGATTCTGGATGTTGAAGAGAAAGTCGGGCGCATCGGCGATGCGCCAGAACACGACGAAATCGACATCGACGATGTTCTCGTCCCCGGTAATCATCAGGCTCTCCTCGGGAACGTCGCGGATCGTGCTCGAAGCGTCGCGGCTGTCGGCGGAGCCGCGCATGCCGATCTCGATGCGATTGATGCGCGTGACTTTCGGCAATGCGACCTGCTCGATGGGATAGGGCCAGCGGAAATTGAGGCCGGGCGGGAGCTGACGCACATATTCGCCGAAGCGAAGCACAATGCCGAGCTCGTCGGGGTTGACGCGAACGGTAAAGCCGAAGAAGCCCACTAACGCCGCCACCACCACTGTCAGCAGGATGGCCAGCGGTCCACCCATCCGTCCGCCCGGAATCGCCTGGCGGAGCCGGTCCTGGCTGCGGCGCAAAATCTCTTCGAGGTCCGGCTGCTGGCCCGGGCCCGGGCGCGGACCCCAAGGCCCTCCGCCCCCGCCCTTCCAACCACCGCCGCCGCTCTGATCGCTCCAAGGCATGATGAACTGATCCTAAAATCTGAATGATGGGGGTAGCGCGGACGCCTCAGCGTCATAGTGCCAGCCGGCAAGACTAGCAGCACTAAGATGGCGGTCCTGCGACAAGATTGAAAGGGTTATAGGCCACTCAATGAGGGGGCGCAATGCGTACGGGGTTGCCGCTCAGGCGGGATCGCGCTTCTTCCGCTCCAGCACGACGTAGCTGAAGGCGTGATCGTCCTTGGGACCGGGAGCGTGGCGCTCGCGCGAAATCTCGCGCCATTCGCGGGCGTCGAGCGCCGGAAACCAGGTATCGGCATCGGGCGCGGCTTCGACCTCGGTCAGGTAGATGCGGCCTGCTTGCGGCAGTACCGCGCCGAAGACATCGGCGCCGCCGATCACCATGATCTCGTCCACGCCCGTCCGCCTTGCCTCGCGCCGCGCAACGTCGAGCGCCTGTTCTAGAGTGTAGGCCATCACGGCTCCTTTCGCCTCGAAGGCCGCGTTTCGCGTCAGCACGATGTTGAGACGGCCGTCGAGCACGCGCGGCAGCGAGCTGAAGGTGAGCCGCCCCATAATGATGGGTTTGCCCATGGTAATCTTGCGGAAGAAGCGCAGGTCGCTGGAAAGGCGCCAAGGAAGGGCTCCGTCCCTGCCGATGGCGCGGTTTTCACCCATGGCCACGACAAGCGCGATGGTCGGCTCCTTATGCGTCATGGTTCGAGGCCCGGCCGTCATCCTGAGGTGCGAGCGCGAAGCGCGAGCCTCGAAGGACGGCCGGGCACCTCACCATGACGAGTCACACGGCCACCTTGGCGCTAATGACGGGATGCGGATCGTAGCCTGTGAGCTTGAAATCCTCATAGGCGAAGTCGAACAGCGAGCGGATGTCCGGATTGATTTCCATGCGCGGAAGCGGACGCGGGGCGCGTTTCAATTGCTCGTCGGCCTGGTCGAGATGATTGAGATAGAGATGCACGTCGCCGAACGTATGGATGAATTCTCCCGGCGCGAGGCCCGTAACTTGCGCCATCATCAGCGTGAGCAAGGCATAGGACGCGATGTTAAAGGGCACGCCGAGAAAGACGTCGGCCGAGCGCTGGTAGAGCTGGCACGAAAGCCGCCCATCCGCGACATAGAACTGAAACAGGCAATGGCAGGGCAGAAGCGCCATCTTGTCGAGCTCGCCCACGTTCCAGGCGCTGACGATATGGCGGCGCGAATTAGGGTCGCGCTTCAGCCCCTCGACCACATTCGTGATCTGGTCGATCGTGCTGCCGTCGGGCGTGGGCCATGAGCGCCACTGCCGTCCGTAGATGGGCCCGAGCTCGCCTTTCGCATCGGCCCACTCGTCCCAGATGCTCACGCCATGCTCGTTCAAATAGCGCACATTGGTCGAGCCCTGCAGGAACCAGAGGAGCTCGTGGATGATCGACTTGACGTGCAGCTTCTTGGTGGTGACGAGCGGAAATCCGTCCTTGAGATCGAAGCGCATCTGGTGGCCGAAGAGCGCGAGCGTGCCGGTCCCCGTGCGGTCCCCTTTGCGGGTTCCGCTCCTGCGGACGCGGGCGAGAAGATCGAGATATTGGCGCACCGGGACCGATTTCTCCTATGATGGCGCTGGGAACGGGCGCGCCCAGAGGGCGTTGCCCCTTCCAAAGCCAGTCTTACGCCGATCGCGTCGCCAAGAGGTGCCTTCCATGCGTGCCATCCCCGCTTTCCTTGCTCTCAGCCTCGGCCTCGCCGCTCCGGCCGCCGCCCAACCGGTGACGATCGAGGAGGTGCGCGGCATGGCCTTCGACAAGGGAATCGTCAAGCTCGAGAAGGTCGAGCTCGACGACGGCATTTGGGAGGTCAAAGGCGATGACGCAAGCGGGCACGAGATCGAGATGAAGGTCGAGGCTGGGAGCGGCCAGATCATCAAGCTCGAGCGCGACTAGCGACCCTACGCCGGAAGCATAGTACCGGTTTCGATTCGCGGCTGGGGGTTGTCGCGGCAACGACCTTTCTTTTGCCGCCGGAGCGGCTTATATAGTTTCTGCCGGTGCAAGCTGGCTATGGCGATAAATAGCCTTCGTAATAAGCCATTCGGACCCGGGGGCGGTACCCGGCGCCTCCACCAGAAGGTCGGAAATCAGAAGCCAGAAACCAGAATCACAAGTCTATCGAACACTCCATTCTGGTTCCCGGTTTCTGACTTCTGGCTTCTGAAAATGGGGGCGAAATAGGATCGACGAGGGTGTAAAGGTCGTGCTTTCGCTCGGCATGGTACCGCCGTTATCGGGCCACCCAAATAGTTGCAAACGACAACTATGCGGAGGCTCGTCTCGCTGCGTAAGCGGCGCGATAGCCTAAACATCAAGTCCTAGCCTCTTCGCAGGGGCCAGGCGCGGTTTCGGAGGGCACCGGGCAACAGAAGCCCTCCACTTTATGACGGGGTGATTGACTGCCTCACGTCGCAAGAGGGTCAGCGGCGGTTCTCATGGCAGAAGACGAGATCAGATACGATCTTCTCACGCAGGACGCCTTGCGCGGCGTGGTGCGGCAGGTCTTGGCGCGCGTCCAGCGCGAGGGCCTGCCCGGAGAGCATCACCTCTACATCGCCTTCGACACGCGCGCCGAGGGCGTGTCGGTGTCCAAGCGTCTCAAAGAGCAATACGCCGAAGAGATGACGATCGTGTTGCAGTACCAATTCTGGGACCTGCAAGTGACGAACGAACGGTTCGAGGTGAAGCTCTCCTTCGCCAACGTCCCGGAACGGCTGGTGGTGCCGTTCAGCGCGGTGAAGGCGTTTTACGACCCTTCGGCGCAGTTCGGGCTCCAGTTCGGCAAGCCGGGCGCCGCCAACGATTCGGCCCGTCAGCATATGGCGGCCGCGATGCCCGATCTCGTCGGCGAAGGCGAGGAGCCGCGCGGGTCGCTCGAAGCCCCGCATGACGAGGCCGGCGAAACGCAGAGCGCCGAAGTCGTGCTGTCACGCCCTCCGGCCGAAGTCGTCCATCTCGATCGCTTCCGCAAGAAATAGCGCGCCGCGACACTTCGAGCGGCGTCAGGCCGAAAGCGCTGCCGCCTTTTGCGGCGCGGCCCGCGGCTCTTTCGAAGGCTCGAGCGGCACGTTCAGCTCGACATAGAGGCCCTGTGGCCTGAACTCGACCTTGGTCTCGCCGCCGAGATTGTGGCGAATGCCCTTGTCGATGAGCTGCATGCCGAAGCCGCTGTTGCGCCTGGCGGGGACTTGAGCGAGCGTCGCCCGCTCCTCCCAGGTCAAATGCAGACGGCCGCCGCGCTGGGTCTTCCAGTTGATGGCGAGCTGGCCCGAATTGGACGACAGCGCCCCGTATTTGACGGCGTTGGTGGCGAGCTCGTGCAGGGTCATGGCGAGGATCGAGGTGCATTGCGGCGGGAGCAGCACGTCGCCGCCCTTGACGACGATCTTCGGGCCGCCCTCGCGCCGGTACGGATCGAGCTCGCGTTCCACCATGCCCTTGAGGCTCGCGCCCGACCATTGCGATTCGAGCAAAAGGTCGTGGGCGCGATGCAGCGCCTGGAGACGCTCGGCCAACGTTTGCGCCATGGCTTGGGCCGGCTGCGAGGTCGCTTGACGCAGGCTCGCCTGCACCAGCGACTGAACGATGGCGAGCGCGTTCTTGACGCGATGATTGAGCTCGCCAACCAGCATCGACTGGCGTTGCGCGGTGCGCCGCCGCTCGGTCACGTCGCGGAAAATGAGCACGGCCCCTGCGAGCGAGCCGTCGAAGCCGATGATCGGCGCGCCGCAATGCTCGACCGGCAATTCCTGCTTGTCGCTGGTGACGAGAAGGGCGCCCGATTCGAACCGCGTCACGGCGCGCTCGCGCAGCGCTTTCAGCGCCGGGTCGTCCACGGGTTTCCGGGTCGTCTCGTTGATGACCCGAAACACCTCCCAGATTGGCCGCCCCCGCGCCTTCGCTCCCGTCCATCCGGTCAATTGCTCGGCGATCTTGTTGAGGAGCAGCACGCTGCCATTCGGATCGGTGGCGATCACGCCGTCGCCGATGCTGGCGAGCGTCGTGCTCAGCCATTCGCGCTGGCCGCGCAACTCCATGAGGGCCGCGTTGCGGTCGCGATCGGAGCGGCGCACGGCGCCGATCGTGGTCCAGGCGAAGAGCGCGAGCACGAAGATGCTGGCGACGGCGAAGATGGCGAGCGTCGCGGCGCTGTCATAGAGGCTCCGCGCCTCGGCTTGATGGGCGAACCAGCCGATGACGAGCGGCAGCACGATGATTCCGGGCAAAAGCCGCCGCAACATTTCGCCCGCCGGCGACTGCTCGACGATAGCGGCCCCGATCCCGTATTCCGGCGATGCCGCCAGCAGGCCGAGCCCGAGCAGGAGCCCGCAGACGGCGCCGTACATCGACATGTACATGAACGGAAAGGCATAATAGTCGTTGGTGACGCCATAGGCGTAGCCGGCGAGCACGATCAGAATCTGTCCGAGGATCATCAGCGCCAGGATCTGACTGAAGGCCGACGTGACCCCGGACTGCTTGGCGTAGAGGAGCGCCAGTCCGTAGATAATCAAGAGCCCGGTAACCCCGGGGGCCAGGCGCAGATCCTCGGCCTGCGCCATGCCGGCGCTGTCGGCGCGGATCAACGCCTGATCGAGCCCGAGCTGGAAGCCGAACAGGTCCTGAATGAAAATGGCAAGACCGAGCACGACGAGGGCCACGCCAATGACGCGGGCGATGGGCCGGATCGGGCGGAAGGTGAGACAGAAGAGCCCGATCGCGGCGGCGAGCATCCCTCCGGCCGCGGCCGGCGTCATGCTCGCGAGCCCCGGAAAGGCTTCGGTCAGCCGCGGGATGGGCAGTTGCCAGACGAGCAGGATCAGTCCGGCGACAAGCGCGACCACAAAGGCGGCAAGCCGCGCCAGCAGCAGCGACATGCGCTCTGCGCGCGGCGCGGGCAGCGCCATTCTCCCTGGAACTTCAGCCAATGGCTATCCTCACCCACCGTCGCGGAAAATGTGCCGGAAGCTTTGGGCGCTCCCTGGCAGAAGGCCGCAACGCATGCGAACGAGCGCGTTCTCCCACCCTGAGCGTGTTATAGCGTAGCCCCCCTAGGCCCGGTAGAGCTTTCGCTGGAGGCCATCGACAGGAGATTTGAGCATGCCTCACGACAGAGGTGCCAAAGGCGGGTCCCCAACCTCCGCGCGCATCGAGACCGATTCGCTCGGACCCATCGAGGTCGCGCACGACACCTATTGGGGCGCGCAGACCGAGCGCTCGCGCCGGAATTTCAGGATCGGCGAGGACATCATGCCGAAATCGCTGATCCGGGCCATTGCCATGGTCAAAAAAGCGGCGGCCCAGACCAATTGCGAAATCGGCCTGCTCGATCAGCGCCTGGCTCACGCCATCGCCGAAGCTGCCGATGAGATTATCGAAGGCAAGCTCGATGCCCATTTCCCCCTGGTCGTCTGGCAAACCGGCTCCGGCACCCAGACCAACATGAACGTCAACGAAGTCATCGCCAACCGCGCGAGCGAATTGCTTGGCGAGGCCCTCGGTTCAAGAAAGACGGTTCACCCCAATGACCACGTCAATCTTGGTCAATCCTCCAACGATGTCTTCCCCACGGCCATGCATATCGCTGCGGCCGAAGAAATCGCCTACCGGCTCAACCCGTCGCTGTCCCGGCTTTACCAGGCCCTGAAAGACAAAGCCGAGGCGTTCCAGGACATTCTCAAGATCGGCCGCACCCATCTTCAGGACGCAACACCGCTTTCTTTAGGGCAAGAATTCGGCGGCTATGCGGCGCAGATCGATCACGGAATCGAGCGGGTAAAACTCACGCTTCCCGGCCTTTATGCCCTTGCCCAAGGGGGCACGGCGGTCGGGACCGGCCTCAATACCAGCGCTCTGTTCGCCGACGCGTTCGCCGCCAAGATCGCCGCCATGACCAAGCTCCCCTTCGTCAGTGCGGAGAACAAGTTCGAGGCGCTGGCCACGCACGATGCGTTCGTGTTCGCCCATGGCGCGCTCAACACGGTGGCCGTGTCGCTGTTCAAGATCGCGAGCGACATCAGGCTTTTGGGTTCAGGCCCCCGCTCAGGCTTCGGCGAGTTGATCCTGCCGGAGAACGAGCCGGGGTCCTCGATCATGCCGGGCAAGGTGAACCCGACCCAATGCGAGGCGGTGACTATGGTCGCGGCGCGAGTGTTCGGCAACAACGCGACGATCACCTTCGCCGGAAGCCAGGGACATTTCGAGCTCAACGTGTTCAAGCCGGTGATCGCCCACGCCATGCTGCAATCGATCAGGCTCATCACCGACGTCGCCGAGAGTTTTCGCGAGAAATGCGTCGTCGGCATTGAGCCGAACCGGAGCGTCATCAAGGGGCATCTGGAGCGCTCGCTGATGCTGGTGACCGCGCTCGCGCCGCATATCGGCTACGACAAGGCGAGTGAGATCGCCAAGACCGCGCATAAGCGCGGCACGACCTTGCGCGAAGAGGCGATCCGGCTCGGCCATGTCGCCGAAGAGGATTTCGACCGCCTCGTGCGGCCCGAGGACATGACCGGCCCGAAGCGCTAGACACTTCCCGCATGGCGCCGTCCCGCAACAAGCGCTCGCTTACCATCGCGCGGCACCGGACCAGCGTGACGCTGGAGGACGCGTTCTGGGAGGCGCTCGGCGACATCGCGCGCGCCGACGGCAAATCGGTTGCAGCACTTGTCGGCGAGATCGACCGGCGAAGGAGTGCCGCGGGGCGCCGCGACTTGAGCTTGTCGTCGGCCGTCAGGCTCTATGTGCTCGAGCGGACGAAGCGGAAAGCGCCCTAGCCCCCGCCAAAGAAGGGAATGTTCTTCCTCCAGGCGTCGGGCGGTTCGGGCTTCTTCCGGGGCTTGTTCGCCGAGCGCTTCTTGACCGGCTTTTCCGCGGCGGCGGGCGGGGGGACCGGTTGCGCTTCGGGGCCTGCCGTCGCCGCATCGCCGGGCGGAGGAGCCGCGCCAGGCGCGGGCTCCGTCGCAGCGGCGGGCGGCGTCGTTGCCGTGACGGAGGGAGCGGCCTCGGGCGCGGCTTGGGGTTTTGCCACGGGCGGAGGGACGGTCTCAGCCTCGGTCTCCTCCAGGAGAAGATCGAGCGCCGACGGCGATGACGCGGCGGCGGCCGCGGGCGGCGGCGCTTCAGGTTGTTCCGGTGCTTCCGTTTCGGCCGTCCACGCCGAGGGGTCGGCCAGTTCCGGCTCCGAAGGGGTAGCGGGATCGAGCGGCATCTCTTCGGAAAGAATACGCGCGATCCCGTCTTGCTCCGGCTCCGGCGGCTGTGCCCTGCCGGTCACGTCGAGCGTCTCGAGACGCTCCACGTCCTCCTGCATGCGCCGCATGGTGAGATAGGTCTCGACGGCGCCGGTATCGACCGCGGGCGTAATCGCGCCTGCCTTGTTCAAGGCGCCGGTGAAGACAAGGTTCACCGGCGGCACGTCCCCGGCGCCGGGCCCGGTCAGGCCCACGGCCCACTCGCTGTCGAGCTTGAGGCTCGCCAGCTCGACGAAGCCGTTGATCTTGGTTTCCGCGCCCGCGGTCGCGAGCGTCGCCGGCGCAAGGCGAAGCGTGCCGTTCTTGATGTCGAAGGGAAGCGTGGCAGGCGCGAATTTGTAGATCCCCTTGGTGATCTTGTCGCGCACGGCCTTCGTCTCGGCCGCAATCGCTTCCTTGTCGGCCTTGATCGTCTTGTTCGCCGCCGTTGCCGCGACACCGCGCAAGGGCGCGGCGGAGAAAGATTGCAACGTACCGGGGCCGAGGGTGAGCGTCCCCTCGCCGCCGAGCCCCGCCACCACGCCCGGAGGGCTCAAGCCCTCGCCCTGGACATTGAAGGCGAGATCGAACGGTCCTTTGGCGAGGGCGGATCCCGCGACGCTCTTGGTGAGCGTCTCGAGCTTGCCACCCTTGATCTCCGCGCGCGCGGTCAACGCGGCGCCGTTGCCGCGCGGCGCGAGGCTGCCAGAGGCGGCAAGAGCTCCGCCGAACAGCCGGCCATTCAGCGCGGTGACGTCGAGCCCGCCCTTGCCGATGGATGCGGCAAGAGTGGCGGCCTCGACCTTCACGGCAGAACCGAGGCTGAGTGTCTTCGCTTCGAGCGAGATCCCGCCTTCTAACCCCTCAAGAACACCGAGCGCGAACCCGCGCGATGGCCAGACCTCAGACGTGTTGGCGCTGATCGTTCCCAGCATCTCCTCGGTCGAGGGGGTGCGGTGCCACGCCACCAGCACGCCGAGCAGCGAGGGCAGCGACATGCTGCCGGCAGCCGCTTTCAGATCGAAGCGCGTCGTGGCGCCGCTCCGGTCCAGCCGGACGGAGCCGGTGACTTTCTCGCCGGCGATGCTCCCCGCGATGCCGTTGAGATCGACGGTTCCGCCCTGCTTTACCACGTCGAGGCGGAGGCTCAAGGGAACGCCGGATGCGCTCGGCGGCGACTCCAAACCAAGCAGCGTCAGCGCGGCCATCGCGTCCTTGCTCACGACGGCCCCCTTGCCGGCCAGCGCAAGCCCGCTTGGCTGCAGCGAGCCTTCGCCGACGAAGGCGACTTCGATCGGCTCCGTTTCCAGCGCAGCCTTGCCGGTCATCTTGGTGTTCGGCACGCCGGCGAATTTGACGATCAGCCGGCCTTGGCTTCCTTCGGGCGCGGCGATGCGCTCGAGCGGCAGATCGGGAAACAGCAGCACAAGCAAGGCTTGCGGCTTTTCGCCTGTGACCTTGCCGTCGATATCGACCTTCGCCTCGCCGGGCTTGCCGGGGTCGCCCAAAGCGCGCGCGGTGAGAGCGATATCGGAGGTGCCGGTCTTGCCGCCGATCGCGATGGCAGCGTTCGTCAAGTCGCCCTCGCGAAAGGCGTTCAGCTTGACGTTGAGGTCGAGAGGGGCAAGGACCGCAAGGTTCTCCGAACCGCTCACCTTTTCCGGCAGCCCGAACAGCTCGGCGGCAATCTTCAAGCTGCCGGCATCGGCAGCCTTAAGCGCAAAGTCCACACCGCCCGAGGGTGCCGTGTCCAGACTCTCGATGCGGCCCTTTCCGGTGAGGGCGAGCGCATCGGCGGCGGCGAAGTCGAGTTGCTGGACATCGAGCGTGCCGCCTTGCAGCGAAAACCGCGCATCGAGCTTGCCCGCGGGAATGCCGGGCAACAGAAGCTCGCCGACGCGCAACGTCGCGCGCATGTCGTCGCCACGCAGCCGCTTGAACAGGTCCTGCCCCATCGCGGCGGCCTCTTCGCTCCCGGTTGCGCCGGCCGCGTCAGTTCCGGACGAGGCTGGCGTGTCGGCGCCGGTGGGCGCAGGCGTCTCGGTTTGCGAGGCGGGCAGCCAAGATCGCCATATCGGTCCCTCCCCGATCAGCTCGCGAAGATCGAGCCGGTCGCTATCGAGATTGATTTCGATCAGGCGGCGTTCGCCGCCCTTGAGGCTCAAACCCCCGCGGAACTTCGTCCCGCTCAAATCGCCGGACGCATCGGCAAGCTTGAGCGTGCCGTCGCCGACAAAGACATTCGCCCCGAAACTGAAATCGCCCGGCGAGGCCTGTCCCGACACGCCGCGATCTCCGGCGGCCCAGCGGGTGAGCGGCCGCAGCTGAGACCCCGCGACCGTGACCGGCCCGGCGAAGACCGGCCCGAAATCGCCGTGCGTCAACTTGCCCGAAGCCTCGATGCGGTTGTCTCCGGGGAGTGTGGCCTTGAGGCGCTCGATGGCAATGGCGCCGTCTTTCGAAGCAAGCGCCATGTCGATGGCGCCGACCAGATCGCCGCCGAGCCCCGCCTGCTCGATCGCCAAGACAAGCGTGCCATCCCCCAACTCCGCCGTCTGGGTGAGGACTTCTTCGGCAAACTCATAAAGGATTGCCGCCGGCGATGGCCTCTCTTCGGCGCCGGGGACCGCGAACAGGGCGTCGAGATCGATAAAGCCTGCCGCAAGCTCAGCTGCGCCATCGATGCGCTCGCCGAAGTCGAGCGCGAGCTTGCCCTTGAAGATTTGCGGATGACCCTTGGCATTGAGGGTGAGTTCGAACTCGGGCAACTCGGCGCGAGCGGGAGTGGCCTTGATCGGTCCCTTCAGCTCGAAGCTCGATGCCGCTTCGCGCGACGATTTGGCCGTAGCCTCGACGGACTCTGAATTGGCCGCTCCTAGATCGGCGCCCTCCCCGTTGCCGGCAGGTTCTCCCTCTTCGCCATCCGCCAGCACATTGGCCGTCCGCACGATGATCGTGCCGTCGAAGGCCGGAACGGCGCCGAGCCCGGTGACGCCGCCGTCGAGGACGTAGCTTGTGTTGCGCTCCACATCCCGCAGCGCCGACTTGATGCGAAACAGCCCGGCCGGGTCGGGCGCGCTCGTGGAGAAGCGAAGCTGTTGCGGCCGTCCCTTGAACGAATAGCTGGCGGAGACTTTGTAAGGCCCCGACAACGATTGAGCGCTGGCGACGCCCGCGACGTTCTCGACGGCGAATTGCGGCTGACCTTGCCGCGTGACCTCGATCCTGCCGCCGCTGACGCTCACCTCGTCGAGCATCACGTCTTTTGGGGCGAAGGGGAGCCCGACGCCGCGCCGTCCCACATCACTCCAATTGCCGGTCTCGTCGGCCTCGAGATCGAGGCGCAAGACCGGGCCGACGATGGCGATCTTGCGCGCTTCGATCGTGCCGGTGAGGAGCGCGCTGATATTGAGCCAGGCTTCGAGCGAGCGTGCCTCGAGGAACGGCCGGTCGAGCCGTCCCTCCCGATCGGCGACCTTGATGTCGTCGAATCTAAGTTCGGGTGACGGCAGAAGGATGAGGTGAACCTTGCCGCCGACCTTCACCTCGCGGCCGAGCAGCTTGCTCGCCTCGGTCTCGAACACCGTGCGGTAGTTGTTCCAGTCGATGAAGAGCGGCGCGGCAAACAGCGCGCTCAAGACCAGAATCAACACCGCCGTCAAAGTGAGCAGGAGCGAGTTCACCGCCGTCTAACCCAAGGCTCGGGCGCGCTCACCGGCGCGAATTTCGCGCCGTGAATCCGGCCCCCCGCGACACGCGTCATGGTAACGCAAAAATCTTGCCAGGATTGAGGATATTCAAGGGATCGAGCGCCTTTTTTATGGCAATCATCGCGGCAATACCCGGCCCATGCTCGGTGGCGAGGTAGCTGATCTTCCCCTGACCTATGCCGTGCTCCCCGGTGCACGTGCCGCCTGCGGCGAGCGCGCGCGCGACCAGACGATCGAGAAAGGCTTGCGCCTTCCCCCGCTCCTCGGGCTCTGCGGGATCGATCAGCGGCATGACATGGAAGTTGCCGTCGCCGACATGGCCGACGATCGGGGCGAGCAGACCCAAGCGGTCGATGTCAGCGCGCGTCTCGGCGACGCATTCGGCGAGCGCGGAGATCGGCACGCAGACGTCGGTGGCCAGCAGTTCGGCGCCGGGCCTCAAGCCGCGCGCGGCCCAATAGGCATCGTGACGCGCCTGCCAGAGCTTGGTCCGTTCCTCCTGGCGTTCGGCATAGGCGAAGTCCCCTCCCCCTTCTGCGCGCGCGATTTCCGCGAACGCCTCGACCTCTCCGCGCACGGCGGCAGCCGTGCCGTGAAACTCGAGGAAGAGCGTCGGGGTCTCGCGCAGGGCAAGATGCGAATAGGCGTTGCAGGCACGCATCTGCACCTCGTCGAGAAACTCGATGCGAGCGAGCGGAAGACCGATCTGAAGCGCGGCGATGGTGGCGTTGCAGGCGCCCTCGATCGTAGCGAAGGGGCAGACCGCCGAGACGATCGTCTCGGGGATGCCGTACAGTTTCAGCGTGAGGCTGGTGATGATGCCGAGCGTGCCCTCGGAGCCGATCATCAAGCGGGTGAGATCGTAGCCGGCGGAAGATTTTCGCGCGCGGCCGCCGGTCCGGATCACGCTGCCGTCGGCGAGAACGGCGCTGAGACCAAGTACGGCGTCGCGCATGGTGCCGTAGCGCACGGCGTTGGTGCCCGAGGCGCGCGTCGCCGCCATGCCGCCGAGGCTCGCATCGGCGCCGGGATCGACCGGAAAGAAGAGGCCGAGCCCGCGCAGATGGTCGTTGAGCGCCTTGCGGGTGACGCCGGGCTCGACCGTGCAGTCGAGATCGGCCTCGTGCACGGCGAGGATGCGGTTCATGCGCGACAGATCGAGCGAGACGCCGCCGAACGGGGCGTTGACATGGCCTTCGAGCGAGGTGCCGGTGCCGAAGGCGATCACCGGCACGCGGGCTTCGGCGCAGAGCTTGACGCATTCGGCGACCTCGGCCTCGGTCTCTGCGAAGAGAACCGCGTCGGGCGGCTCGCGCTTGAGCCAGGTGAGGTTGTTGGCATGCTGCTCCCGGAGCGCTTGCCCTTGCGAAAAGCGCGCGCCGAAACGCGCGTCAAGCCTGGCGAAGAGCGCGCTCTTGGCGGTTTGTGCCTCGGCCACGAATGTGGTCATGGCGCCATTCTAGGGTGCTTCGGCCTTGAATGCTTAGGCTTTTCCGCGCGTGGGGTCAGGCGGCCACGACGTCGATCACGGCCGCGAAATGACAGCTTGCCGCAACCAGCACGAAGCCGTGCCAGATGGCGTTCGAGTAAGGCAGGCGCTCCCAGAGATGGAACACCACGCCCACAGTGTAGAGCACGCCGCCCAACATGAGCAGGGTCAGCACGCGCCCCGGCAGCGCCGACATCAGCGGCTCCCACGCCGCGAGCACGGCCCAGCCTTGCACCAGGTAGAGCGCGACCGACAGACGGCTGATATAGCGCGGCGCGAACAGCTGAAGCACGATGCCGACGGCGGCGATTCCCCACACCACGGCAAGAAGCGAAAGCCCCCAAGGCGTATTCATCTCGATGAGGACGAACGGCGTGTAGGTGGCCGCGATCATCAGGAAGATGGCCGCGTGGTCCAACCGCCGCAGCCACTCTTTGAGCTTCGGCGGGCGTGCCACGAGATGGTAGCCGGCCGAGAAGCTGAACATCGAGACCAGGGCAAATCCGTAGATCGTCAAGCTCACGATCCACAAGGCCGTTTCCGACTTGATGCCGATGATCAGGAGGACAGCGAAGGCAACGAGGCTCGCCGCGACGCCGACGACATGCAGCAAACCGTCGACCAGGCGCTCGCCGAACGTATAATTGGGAAACGAAACGCAACTCTTGCTCATCGTCGGACTCACTCTCGTCATCGAAGCAGACACATCGCCGCAAGTTTACCACGTCGTGTGGCAATGATGAGGCGACGATTTCTCGTGCATGCGTGAGGGAGAATTATCCCTCCCTTGATGGGGAGGGTGGCTCGGCCGGAGGCCGAGCCGGGTGGGGTGCAAGTCGTCATACCGGCGAAAGCCGGTATCCAGATCAACAAACGCGGTGCATGCGGCTTCTGGATTCCGGCTTTCGCCGGAATGACGTTTTGGCTACTGGCCGCAGACGCTCGATCCGGTGGTGCAGACGAACGGGACCACGACGCCGGTGAAGCAGGTCGTGTAGAAGCGCGCGGTGACGATGTCAGGCTTCAACTGCGCGTTCCGCGGTACGCCGTCCGGGCGCACGGCCTTCCAGAACGGATCGCCCTTCACCCTGTACGCATAAAGGGTGACGTAAGACCACCTCTTGGCGCGCTTGAGATTGGCGGCGCTTTCCAGGACGAGCCCCTGCGAGGCTCTGGCGGCGTCGGCCTTGGAGCCTGCGCTATGGGTGGCCTTGATCAGCTGGCATGCGGCCTCGGCCGGCTGGCTCACGCCCACGG